>NZ_JBIVEG010000024.1:0-117323 GCF_044747545.1 Streptomyces sp. NPDC090077 | reverse complement strand
CTCCGCCCCAGACCCCGCGCCTCAAACGCCGGCGAGGCTATATCTAGCCTCGCCGGCGTTTGAGGCGCGGGCGCGGTAGCGCCGTAACGGGTCCGGGCGCAGCCCGGGGAACGGTGGAAGGGCGGGTAGGGGACCCGCTCCGCGCAGCGGCCCACCCACCCGCACACGCTCACCGGCACCAGACACCCGAACCGGCCCCGCCCGGCAGGCCGACGGCCGGAGGCTGTCGCAGCGGCGCGAAGCCGGGGAGGCCCCCCAGGGGCCGAGCCGCGCGAGCGGCGCGTGAAAAAGGAGAGCGGCGCGTCAAGAAGGGCGGCGGCGGGCCAGGGACAGGGTGCGGTGGGCGGCCGCCACCACGGCCGGGTCGACGAAGCGCCCGTCCGGGAGGGCAAGGGCCCCCGGCGTGGCCCGGGCGGCGGTGACGATCTCCTCGGCGGCGGTGACCTCCTCCGGCCCCGGGAGGAAGGCCCGCTCGATCACCGGCAGCTGCCGCGGGTGGATCGCCGCACGGCCGAGGAACCCGAGCGCCCGGCCCCGCGCGCAGGACGCCGCCAGGGCCTCGAGGTCCCGGATGTCCGGGAAGACCGACTGCGCCGGCGGCGCCAGCCCGGCGGCACGGGCCGCCACGACGACCCTGGAACGCGGCCAGTCGAGCCCGCTCTCCGCGCAGACGCCGAGGTCCGCGCAGAGGTCCGCCTCGCCCAGCGTCAGCCCCTGCAGGGAGGGGTGGGCGCGGGCGATCTCGTACGCCCTCTCCACCCCCAGCGCGGACTCCAGCAGCGCGTACAGCGCCACCCCTCCGGTGCGTTCCGCGACCCGGGTGATCTGTTCCGGCGCGTCGACCTTGGGCAGCCGCAGCCCCGCGAGCCCGTGCTGCTTGGCCAGCGCCGTGAGGTCGGGGCCCGACCAGGGGGAGCCGAGGGCGTTGACGCGGACGTGGACGGGGACCGGAGGCCGCTCGGTGAGCAGTTCGGCGGTGGCCGCGCGCGCGTACTCCTTGCGCGAGGCGGACACCGAGTCCTCCAGGTCGACGATGACGGCGTCGGCCCCGCTGCGCAGGGCCTTGGCCACCACCTCCGGGCGGTCCCCGGGTGCGTACAGCCAGGTCAGGATCACAGGGCCCCCTCCAGGCGGAGAGCGGAGATCTCGGGCCCGGTCAGGCCGAGCTCGGTCAGGACGGATTCGGTGTCCGCGCCGTGCGGGCGGCCGGCCCAGCGGATCCCGCCGGGGGTCCCGGACAGCCGGAAGAGGACGTTCTGCATGCGGATCGGGCCGAGTTCGGGGTCCTCGACCTCGGTGACCGTGTCGAGGGCGGCGAACTGCGGATCGGCCATCACGTCCCGGACGTCGTAGACCAGGGCGACCGCGGCCTCGGCCTCCTCGAAGGCGGCGACCACCTCCTCCGCCTTGTGCCGGGCGATCCAGCCGCCGACCGCCTCGTCGAGGACCTCCGTGTGCGCGGCCCGCCCGGACCCGGTCGCGAACCAGGGCTCGGCGGTCAGCTCCGGCCGGCCGACGAGGCGCAGCACGCGCTCCGCGATCGACTGGGCCGAGGCGGACACCGCCAGCCAGCGGCCGTCGGCACTGCGGTAGGTGTTGCGGGGGGCGTTGTTGGCGGAGCGGTTGCCGGTGCGGGGCTGGACGTAGCCGAGCTGGTCGTACCAGAGGGGGTGCGGGCCCAGCACGGTCAGGATCGGCTCGATGATCGCCAGGTCGACCACCTGGCCGTGTCCGGTCCGGTCCCGGCCGGCCAGTGCCGTCATCACTGCGTAGGCGCAGGTCAGGGCGGCGATGGAGTCCGCGAGGCCGAAGGGCGGCAGGGTCGGCGGGCCGTCCGGCTCCCCGGTGATCGCGGCGAAGCCGCTCATCGCCTCGGCGAGGGTGCCGAAGCCCGGCCGGCGGGCGTACGGGCCCTGCTGGCCGAAGGCCGTGACGCGGGCCAGGACCAGGCGGGGGTTGGCGGCCGACAGTTCGGGCCAGCCCAGGCCCCACTTCTCCAGGGTGCCGGGGCGGAAGTTCTCGACGACCACGTCGGCGGTGGCGGCCAGCCGCAGCAGGGTGTCCCGGCCGCCGGGCACGGACAGGTCCAGGGTCATCGTCCGCTTGTTCCGCCCGAGGAGCTTCCACCACAGCCCGACCCCGTCCTTGGCCGGCCCGTGCCCCCGGGAGGGGTCCGGCCGGTGCGGGTGCTCGACCTTGACCACCTCGGCGCCGAAGTCCCCGAGCAGGGTGGCGGCCAGCGGGCCGGCGAACAGCGTGGCCAGGTCGAGCACCCGCAGCCCCGACAGGGGGCCGGGGGCGGGGGCGTCGGTGCCGGCCGTCATGATGCCGCTCCTCCCGCCGCCGCCCGGTCCACCTCGGCCCGGGTCGGCATCGAGTCCTGCGCCCCGGGCCGCTGGACGGACAGGGCCGCCGCCACCGAGGCCCAGGACAGCGCCTCGGGCATCGGGCGGCCCTCCCCGAGCGCCACCGCGAGCGCCCCGACGAAGGTGTCCCCGGCGGCGGTGGTGTCCACCGCCCGCACCAGGGGGGCCGCCACCGTCAGCGGCTCGCGCCCCCGCGCCGCGTACAGGCAGCCCGCCGCGCCCAGGGTGACCACCACCTCCGGCACCTCGCGCAGCAGCGCCTCCGCGGCCCGGTGCGGGTCGGTGAGCCCGGTGAGCGCGGCGGCCTCGTGCTCGTTCGGGACCAGCAGGTCGGTGGCGGCGAGCAGCCCGGCCGGCAGGGGCTGTGCGGGGGCCGGGGTGAGGACGGTGCGGACGCCGCGCGCGCGGGCGGCCTCGGCGCCGGCGAGGACGGCCTCCAGGGGGAGCTCCAGCTGGAGCAGCAGGCAGCCGGCGGCGCCGATCCGCGAGGCGTCGCCCGCCTCCAGGCCGGTGACGCGGGCGTTGGCGCCCGGGATGACGACGATGCTGTTGCCGCCCTCGTCGTCGACGGTGATGTGCGCGGTGCCGCTGGCGCCCTCGACGGTGCGCAGCGCGGCGGTCTCGACCCCGGCCGAGGCCAGTCCGGCGCGCAGCCGGACGCCGAACTCGTCCGCCCCGACCGCGCCGATCATCACCACCTCCCCGCCGAGGCGGGCGGCGGCCACCGCCTGGTTGGCGCCCTTGCCGCCGGGGGCGGTGCGGAACTCCCGCCCGGTGACGGTCTCCCCGAGCCGGGGGGCCTTGGCCACGTAGGCGACGAGGTCCATGTTGGTACTGCCGAGCACGGCGATGGCCGTCATGAGCGGGTTGCCTCCTGGGTGGTGGGCGGGGTGGTGGGCGGGGTGGCGAGCCGGGCGGTGAGGTGGGCGAGGGTGTCGAAGCCGATGCCGTCGAAGCCGGCGACGGTGGTGGCGAGGCGGTTCTTCAGCGGGGCGGTCCAGCGCTCGGGGATCCGGTCGGGGGACCCGGCCAGCAGCCCGGCGACCGAGCCTGCGGTGGCGCCGTTGGAGTCGGTGTCCCAGCCGCCGGACACCGCGAGGCAGACGGAGCGGGTGAAGTCCCCGTCGGCGTGGGTGAGGGCGGCGGCGAGCAGGGCGGTGTTGGGGACCGCGTGCACCCAGTGGTAGCGGCCGTAGCGGGCGTGCAGACGGTCCACGACCCGGTCGAAGCAGGACTCCTCGCGGGCGGCGAGGATCCCGTGGCGGACGGCCTCGGCGAGGCGCGAGCCGGGCGGTACGACGGCCAGTCCGGCCCGCAGCGCGCCGTGCACGTCGGCCCGGCCGCCGGCGGCCTCGGCGATGGCGGCGGCGCTGAAGAGGGCCGCGTGGACCCCGCCCGCGGTGTGGGTGAGGGTGGCGTCCCGCCAGGCCTGCTCGGCGGCGGCGGCCGGGTCGCCGGGGTTGGTCCAGCCGTGGACGTCGGCGCGGATGAGGGCGCCGATCCACTCCCGGAAGGGGTTGTGGCGGGTGGCGGTGAGCGGGGGCTCCAGCCCTTGGAGCAGGTTGCGGTAGGCGACGCGTTCGGCGGTGAAGGTGCGGCCCGCGGGGAGCTCGTCGAGCCAGAGCCGGGCCAGGTCGGCGGTGGTGAAGCCCTTGCCGTGGCGCTGGAGCAGCAGCAGTCCGAGGAGGGGGTGGTTCAGGTCGTCGTCCTCGGGCGCGCCGTCGATGTTCTCGGCGAGGGAGGTGGGCGCGGAGCGGCGGTTCCACGGGTGCGCGGCCAGTAGCTCCGCGGGGACGCCGCGGGCGGTGAACCAGTCGTCCAGCGGCCAGTTCCCGGCGGCGCGGGCGAGGGCGCGGATGCCGTCCAGGGGAAGCTTCTCGACGGGTTTGCCGAGTACGCAGCCGACCGCCCGGCCCAGCCAGGCGGCCTCCAGCCTGCGGGGCAGCCCGGGGTCCGGGGCGGCGGCGGGCGGGGGCGCTGCCCAGGTGGCCCGGATGGCCGGCCAGTCGGTGGGCTCGGCGGCCGCGGTGGGGACGGGGAGCTCCGCGAGGCCGTCCAGCAGGCGGCCGGCGAGCGCGCGCAGCTCCGGTGCGGCGGGGGCGGGGGAGGCCCCGGCCCGGGCGGGGGCCGGATGGCCGCCCGCCGCGAGCCAGGCGGCGAGCGCCGGGCCGGGGTCGCGCCCGTCCTCGGCGGCCTGGCGCAGCTCGTGGCCGAGCAGGTCCTCGGGCTGCACCCAGGTCAGGCGCACGGGGTCCGAGGCCCCCCGGCCGGTGGCGGGGCGCGCAGTGCCTGTGCCGGCCGGGGCCGCGGCTGTCGTGAACGGGCCTGCCGGGACGGCGCCCGGCACGACCGGGTCCGACGGGGCGGCGCCCGCCGTGGGCGGGGGTGCGGGCGGGGCACCGTCGGCGCAGGAGCCCGTCATCGCGGTGCGGCGATGGCGTCGAAGGCGGCCTCGTGGGCGCGGCGGCGGGCCCGGTCCCGGTCGAAGACCTCCCGGGCCACGGCGGCCAGCGCCGCCGCCGGGGCGTGCAGGTCGAGCCGGCTGGCCTCGGCGACCTGCTTGGCCCAGGCGGCCGGTACGGCGGACTCCCCGCCCAGGGCGCCGGCGAGCGCCCCGGCCATGGTGGCGATGGAGTCGCAGTCGCGGCCGTAGTTGACGGCGCCGAGCACGGAGGCCTCGTACCGGCCGTCCGCGACCAGCAGCATGCCGAGGGCGACGGGGAGTTCCTCGATGGAGTGCAGGCGCGAGGGGCGCCGGGCGCCGAGGGAGGGCGCCCGGTAGTCGGGTCCGACCGAGTCGTACGGGGCCACGGCCGCCCGCAGCGGTGCCAGGGCGGATTCGAAGTCCCGATGCCGCAGCGCGACGTCGCGTACCGCCGCGATGGCGTCGCGGGTGCCGTCCTTGGCCAGCACCAGCGCGGTGTCCACCACGGAGCCGGCCGTCGCGCCCGGTGCGCACGCGGCCGCGACCGCCGCCGCGAAGACGCCGGCCGCCTCGCGCCCGTACGAGGACTGGTGCGCGCCCGCGACGTCCAGCGCCTCGGCGTAGGCGGCGGCCGGGTTGCCCGCGTTGACCAGGCCGACCGGCGCCATGTACATCGCCGCACCGCAGTTGACGATGTTGCCGGTGCCGGCCTCGCGGGGGTCCGCGTGCGCGTAGTGCAGCCGGGTCACGATCCACTTCTCGGCGAGGAAGATCCGCTGGAGGGGCAGCGCCTCGGCCTCCAGCTCGGGGATCCAGCGGGGGGTGCCCATCAGGTCCGGTACGAGGTGCTCGGCGACGGCGTAGGCGTCGAGGTGGTCGCGCACGGCCGCGTAGACCCGTACCAGGGCGTGCGTCATGAGGGTGTCGTCGGTGACGTGGCCGTCGCCCTTGTGGTACGGCGCGATGGGCCTGGCGGTGCGCCAGTCCTCGTACCAGGGGCCGACGATGCCGTGCACGCGCCCGCCGTGCCGCTCGGCGATCTGCTCCGGGGACCACCCCTCCACCGGCCCGCCGAGGGCGTCACCGACGGCGGCGCCGACGAGGGCGCCCGAGAACCGGTCCTCCAGTGTGAGGGTCATGCCCGAATCATCCCTTCAGGGTGGTGAGTTCCGTACGCGAGAGCAGTGCGGCGAGTTCGACGAGGTCGGTTCCGGCCAGCCGGGGCAGGGCGCAGCCGGAGAGGGTGCGGCAGGCCTCGCGCCAGGCGGCGGGGAGGGAGTCGCCGCCGCCGAGGGCGCCGGTGAGGGCGCCCGCGAGGGCGGGGGCCGAGTCGGCGACGCGGGAGAGGCAGGCGGCGGCCGGGACGGCTTCGCAGGCCCGGCCGCGGGCGGCGGTGGCGAGGGCGAGGGCGACGGGGACGGTCTCGGCGGCGGCGATGCCGTAGCTGTAGACGTGGTCGACGATCTGGTGTTCCAGGAGGGGGACGAGGGCGAAGGCGCCGCCGGTCTCGGCGCGGGCGAGCTTGACGGCGTGCCGGGCGTTGCGGCCGATCTCGGTGGGGGCGGGCAGCTGGGCGAGCGCGGCGTCGACGGCGGTGTCGGTGTCCGCCCCGGCGAGGGCTGCGGCGACGGCGGCTGCCATGGCGCGGGCGCCGTGGACCCCGTCGCCGTCCTGGGTGTAGCGGGCGTCGAACTCGGCGAGGTCCGCGGCCGCCTCCGGGTCGCCGGGGTGCACTACGGCGAGGACGCAGGCGCGGACGCAGGCGGCGTCGTCGAAGTAGTGCGGGTTGTCGTGGCCGGTGGCGGGCGGGCGCAGCCCGGCGGCCAGGTTGCCGAGCCCGGCGCGTACGGAGATCCGGGCGCGCATGGGCAGCACGGCGGACTCGACCTCGGGGGCCCGTTCCGCGGCGGCTGCGACCTCGCTGGCCAGGGCGTTCCAGGCGAGGTCGATGGCGGCCCGCATGCGGCGGGACCGGGAGAGGTCGCTGAGCAGCACCCCGGCGGCGGTGAGGACGGACTCGGCGGCGAAAGCGGCCCATTCGGCGTCGTCGGAGGGGCCGAGGCGGAGCGGCTCGGGGGGCTGGTTGAGGGCGATGGGGACGGGGAGGGTGGTGGTGGCGTTCTGCTCGGCGAAGGTGTCGAGCTCGCGGGTCAGGCGCCGGGTCCACTCGGGCATCCGGCTGGCCCGGTGCCGGGCGGCGGGCCACCCGGCGGCGTCGCCCGCGGCGAGGCCGAGCAGCACTCCCTCGATCCTGCGGGTCGCCTCCGGCGGTGGGGTGGGGGTACGCGGTGCCGGGTCGGCGGCCTCCGGTGCGGGTGCGGGGGTACGCGACCCGGTCTGCGGGGTCCGGCCCGGGGCGGAGACTCCCCCCACCCCACCCCTTCCCGAAACCGGGGGCGGGCCCCCGGCCCCCGGCACACTGCCCACGGCGGGCCCGGCCGGCGCGGGCGCACCGCCCCGGCCCGCCGGGGCGGTGGCCGGGGTCGGGGCCGCCACCAGCCCGGCCGCGACGGCCGGGGCCGGGGCCGGGCCCGGGGCGGGGGGTGCGGGGCGGTCCGCGGGGGTGTTCGCTTCCGGGGGCGTGCTCCGCAGCAGTTCCCCGGGCGTGGTTCCGGCGGCCGGGGCAGGCTCTCCGCCGGGCGGGGCTGCGGCCTCCACGCCCGGGGGTGGTGCTGTGGCGGTTCCGGAGGCCGGGAGCGGGACCTCGGCTCCCGGGGCCGGGTCCGTCGCCGGCCCGTCGGCCGGGGCCGGGGGCGGGGCGGTGCCCGTCTGCGGCGGGCGGTTCGGGTCGGGCGTGGTGGCCCCGCCCGTGGGGGGCGCGGGGGACTGGGCTTCCGGGGCCGGGTCGGTGAGGGTGGTGGGCTGGGTCATCGGGCGGGCTCGGTTTCCGGGGTGAGGAGGTCCGCGATGTCCAGGACGTGGTAGCCGCGCATCGAGGGGAGACAGCTGCCCCGGACCGGCCCGATGGCCGAGGCCCAGGCGGCGGGGATGGCGGCGGCGCCGGACAGGGCGCCGGACAGGGCGCCCGCCACCGCCGCGGTGGTGTCGGCGTCCCGGCCCATGTTCACCGCGGTGAGGACCGAGTCCGTGAAGTCGCCCGCGCAGGCGGCGAAGGCGCCGAAGGCCAGGCCCACCGCCTCCGGGGCCAGGTCCGTCCACGGGTAGCCGCCGATGACCACCGCCGAGCGCACCGCCCGCTCCCCGCGCGGGGCGGCGGTCACCGCGCGGCGCAGGGAGCGGGCCGTCCAGGAGTCGGAGGGGATGACGGACAGGGCCGCCGAGACCACCGAGGCGGGGGAGCCGCCGGCCATCGCGGCGGCGACCCCGGCGGCGACGGCCTGGCCGCCGTAGATGCCCTCCCCGTCGTGGCTGACCGTGCCGTCGATGGCGACGAGGCGGGCCGCCTCCGCCGGGCGGCCCGCCGCGAACACCCCGAAGGGGGCCGCCCGCATGGCCAGGCCGTCCGACCAGGCGTGCCGGTGCTGGGCCGAGATCGGCGCCGCCAGGCCCCGGCGGAGGTTCTCCAGGGTGCCGCGCTCGGAGAAGCCCGCGCCGCGGAAGGGGCCCTCGTCCAGGTCGGCGATCCAGTGGTGCCAGGCCCGTTCGACGTGCGCGACGGTGAGGGCGGAGCCGTGCCGGGCCAGCAGCAGGCCGGAGAAGATCGCGTACTCCGTGTCGTCCGTGCCCGCCGGGTCGTCCGAGACGAAGCCCTCGATCCGGCCCCACTTCGCCCGGATCTCCGATGGCTTCATGTTCTCCGCGGGGGCGCCCAGCGCGTCACCCACCGCGAGGCCGAGAAGTGCGCCCCTGGCCCGTTCCAGGAGGACCTGCGGATTGCATGCAATCAGCTCCATGGCGCGCCTCTCCACTTGGTGGGGGACCCATCATGAGCCCTTGGGGGATTTGTGCCACGGCATGAGGTTTGTCGGTCGTCGCGAAACGCCCCCCGCGCGCCCCCGTCACCCGGTCGCCGACCCGCGAAACCCCAGGTAAGTACGGCCTTCCTTGCTGGCGGGAGCCGGAAATCGTGCGTAGTTTCGAGGTGTTCAGGGGGGTGCCCCCGCGCCGGGGGCACAGCTGCGCGTTGCTTTCGCGTACCCACTCGTACCCACTCGTACAAAAGGGGATATACGCGCATGTCCATCATCGACATCGAAGCGCCGCTGCACACGGCCCACCGCGACAACCACACCCACCGCGACGTCAACGGCGGTTGGCTGCGCCCGGCGGTCTTCGGCGCCATGGACGGGCTCGTCTCGAACCTGGCCCTGATGACCGGTGTGGCCGGCGGTGCGGTGGCCCCCGCGACGATCGTCGTCACCGGCCTCGCCGGTCTCGCGGCCGGCGCGTTCTCGATGGCGGCCGGCGAGTACACCTCCGTCGCCTCGCAGCGCGAACTGGTCCTCGCCGAGCTGGACGTGGAGCGCCAGCAGCTGCGCAAGCACCCCGTCGACGAGATGGAGGAGCTGGCCGAGCTCTACGTCTCGCGCGGCGTCGAGCCGGCCCTCGCCCGCGAGGTCGCGATGCAGCTCTCCCGCGACCCGGACCAGGCGCTGGAGATCCACGCCCGCGAGGAGCTCGGGATCGACCCCGACGACCTGCCGTCGCCGCTGGTCGCCGCCGTGTCCTCCTTCGGCTCCTTCGCGCTGGGCGCGCTGCTCCCCGTACTGCCCTACCTGCTGGGGGCGACCGCCCTGTGGCCGGCCGTGCTGCTGGCGCTCGCCGGGCTCTTCGTCTGCGGCGCGGTGGTCTCGCGGGTCACGGCCCGGTCGTGGTGGTACAGCGGTATGCGTCAGCTCGTCCTGGGTGGCGCCGCCGCGGGTGTGACGTACATCCTGGGAACCTGGATCGGCGGCGCCATAGGCTAACGGCCGCGGGAGTGAGACACTATGCAGCACGCAACATAAGTAGTCCGTTACCCGGTGGTTTCGATTCCGTGACCGCTGGGCATCAGACCAGGGCGCCGGGCAACGATGCCCGTCTCGCGCCGGGACCTTCACCCCGTGTTGTGCCCAGCAGGCCTCCTCAGAGGCGTCTGCGACTCGAGATTCCCTTGAAGGTCCCTTCTTTCTGTCTCGCGCAGTGTCCGCATGCTGGAATGTGATATCCGGTTCTCGGAATTACCGTCATCATGTAACCTGCACGAACTTTCGCAGAGGGCCAACGTCGTCCCTCGGCTGCACATTGCCACGACGACGACGGGAGAGCCGATGCGTTCCGCATCCACGCACTCCGCGACCGGCCCGAGCAACACCGCCTGGTCGCCCATGGACGGTCGCCCCGCCCAGCAGGGCATGTACGACCCGCGCAACGAGAAGGACGCCTGCGGCGTCGGATTCGTGGCGAACCTCACCGGCGAGGCCACCCACACCCTCGTTGAGCAGGCCCTGACCGTACTGCGGAACCTCGAGCACCGCGGCGCCACCGGCTCCGAGCCGGACTCCGGCGACGGCGCGGGCATCCTGTCCCAGGTGCCGGACGCCTTCCTGCGCGAGGTCGCGGGCTTCGAGCTCCCCGAGGCCGGCGCGTACGCCGTCGGCATCGCCTTCCTCCCCGCCGACGGCACCGCACAGGCCGTCGCCGTGGAGCGGATCGAGGCCATCGCCGCCGAGGAGAACCTCACGGTCCTCGGCTGGCGCGAGGTCCCGGTCACCCCGGACCTGCTCGGCAACGGCGCGCGCACCACGATGCCCGCCTTCTCGCAGCTGTTCGTGAGCAACGGCAGCACCGGCATCGAGCTGGACCGCAAGGCCTTCGTCCTGCGCAAGCGCGCCGAGCGCGAGGCCGGCGTGTACTTCCCGTCGCTCTCCGCCCGGACCATCGTCTACAAGGGCATGCTGACCACCGGCCAGCTGGAGCCCTTCTTCCCGGACCTCTCCGACCGCCGCTTCGCCTCGGCGCTCGCCCTGGTCCACTCCCGGTTCTCGACGAACACCTTCCCGTCCTGGCCGCTCGCCCACCCGTACCGCTTCGTCGCGCACAACGGCGAGATCAACACGGTCAAGGGCAACCGGAACTGGATGAAGGCCCGCGAGTCCCAGCTGGCGACCGCCGCGTTCGGCGAGGGCGCCCTGGACCGCATCTTCCCGATCTGCACCCCGGACGCCTCCGACTCGGCCTCCTTCGACGAGGTCCTGGAGCTGCTCCACCTCGGCGGCCGGTCGCTGCCGCACAGCGTGCTGATGATGATCCCGGAGGCCTGGGAGAACCACGCCTCCATGGACCCGGCCCGCCGCGCGTTCTACCAGTACCACTCCACCATGATGGAGCCCTGGGACGGCCCGGCCTGCGTCACCTTCACCGACGGCACCCAGGTCGGCGCGGTCCTCGACCGCAACGGCCTGCGCCCCGGCCGCTACTGGGTCACCGACGACGGCCTCGTCGTCCTCGGCTCCGAGGTCGGCGTCCTCGACATCGACCCGTCCAAGGTCGTCCGCAAGGGCCGCCTCCAGCCCGGCAAGATGTTCCTCGTCGACACCGCGCAGAAGCGCATCGTCGAGGACGACGAGATCAAGGACGAGCTGGCCGCCGCCGCCCCCTACGCGGAGTGGCTGGAGACCGGCGAGATCGAGCTGACGGACCTGCCCGAGCGCGAGCACATCGTCCACACCCACGCCTCGGTCACCCGCCGCCAGCAGACCTTCGGCTACACCGAGGAAGAGCTGCGCGTCATCATCGCGCCCATGGCCCGCACGGCCGGCGAAGCCCTCGGCTCCATGGGCACGGACTCGCCCATCGCGGCCCTGTCCGAGCGCCCCCGGCTGCTCTTCGACTACTTCACGCAGCTCTTCGCGCAGGTCACCAACCCGCCGCTGGACGCCATCCGCGAGGAGCTCGTCACCTCGCTGCTGTCCTCGATCGGCCCGCAGTCCAACCTGCTGGAGCCGACCGCCGCGTCCTGTCGCAGCATCACCCTGCCCTTCCCGGTGATCGACAACGACGAGCTCGCCAAGCTCATCCACATCAACGCCGACGGCGACATGCCGGGCATGAAGGCCGCCACCCTGTCGGGCCTCTACCGGGTCTCCGGCGGCGGCGAGGCCCTCGCCGCCCGGATCGAGGAGATCCGCGCCGAGGCCGACGCCGCCATCGCGGCCGGCGCCCGCCTGATCGTCCTCTCGGACCGCCACTCGGACGCCGAGCACGCGCCGATCCCGTCGCTGCTGCTCACCGCCGCCGTGCACCACCACCTCATCGCCACCAAGCAGCGCACCCAGGTGGGCCTGCTGGTCGAGGCCGGCGACGTCCGCGAGGTCCACCACGTCGCCCTGCTCATCGGCTACGGCGCCGCGGCCGTCAACCCGTACCTGGCCATGGAGTCCGTCGAGGACCTGCTGCGCGCCGGCACCTTCCTGTCCGGCCTGGAGCCGGAGCAGGCCATCAAGAACCTGATCTACGCCCTCGGCAAGGGCGTCCTGAAGGTCATGTCGAAGATGGGCATCTCCACCGTCGCCTCCTACCGCGGCGCCCAGGTCTTCGAGGCCGTCGGCCTGAACGAGGAGTTCGTCGGCACCTACTTCGCGGGCACCGCCACCAAGATCGGCGGCGCCGGCCTGGACGTCGTCGCCAAGGAGGTGGCCGCCCGCCACGCCAAGGCGTACCCGGCCTCCGGCATCGCGGCCACGCACCGCGCGCTGGAGATCGGCGGCGAGTACCAGTGGCGCCGCGAGGGCGAGCCGCACCTGTTCGACCCGGAGACGGTCTTCCGCCTCCAGCACGCGACCCGCAACCGCCGGTACGACATCTTCCGCAAGTACACGGACCGCGTGAACGAGCAGTCCGAGCGCCTGATGACGCTCCGCGGCCTGTTCGGCTTCAAGAGCGACCGCCCGTCGATCTCCATCGACGAGGTCGAGCCGGTCTCCGAGATCGTCAAGCGCTTCTCCACCGGCGCCATGTCGTACGGCTCCATCTCCAAGGAGGCGCACGAGACCCTCGCCATCGCCATGAACCAGCTGGGCGCCAAGTCCAACACCGGTGAGGGCGGCGAGGACCCGGACCGCCTGTACGACCCGGCGCGCCGCTCCTCCATCAAGCAGGTCGCCTCCGGCCGCTTCGGTGTCACCAGCGAGTACCTGGTCAACGCGGACGACATCCAGATCAAGATGGCGCAGGGCGCCAAGCCCGGCGAGGGCGGCCAGCTGCCCGGCCACAAGGTCTACCCGTGGGTCGCCAAGACCCGTCACTCGACCCCGGGTGTCGGTCTGATCTCCCCGCCGCCGCACCACGACATCTACTCCATCGAGGACCTGGCCCAGCTGATCCACGACCTCAAGAACGCCAACCCGGTCGCGCGCATCCACGTGAAGCTCGTCTCCGAGGTCGGCGTCGGCACGGTCGCGGCCGGTGTGTCCAAGGCCCACGCGGACGTCGTCCTGATCTCCGGCCACGACGGCGGAACGGGCGCCTCCCCGCTCACCTCGCTCAAGCACGCGGGCGGCCCCTGGGAGCTCGGCCTCGCCGAGACCCAGCAGACCCTGCTGCTCAACGGCCTGCGCGACCGCATCGTCGTCCAGACCGACGGCCAGCTCAAGACCGGCCGCGACGTGGTCATCGCCGCGCTGCTCGGCGCCGAGGAGTTCGGTTTCGCGACCGCGCCGCTCGTCGTCTCCGGCTGCGTCATGATGCGCGTCTGCCACCTGGACACCTGCCCCGTCGGCATCGCCACGCAGAACCCGGTCCTGCGCGACCGCTTCTCCGGCAAGCCCGAGTTCGTCGTCAACTTCTTCGAGTTCATCGCGGAGGAGGTGCGCGAGCTCCTCGCCGAGCTGGGCTTCCGCACGATCGAGGAGGCCGTCGGCCACGCCGAGCTCCTCGACACCAGCAAGGCCGTCACGCACTGGAAGGCCCAGGGCCTCGACCTGGAGCCCCTCTTCTACGTGCCCGAGCTGCCCGAGGGCGCGGTCCGCCACGCCCTGATCGAGCAGGACCACGGTCTGGAGAAGGCCCTCGACAACGAGCTCATCGAGCTCGCCGCAGACGCGCTGAACGCCGACTCCGCCGAGACGGCCCAGCCGGTCCGCGCCCGGGTCGCGATCCGCAACATCAACCGGACCGTCGGCACCATGCTCGGCCACCACGTCACCAAGAAGTTCGGCGGCGCGGGCCTGCCCGACAACACGATCGACCTGACCTTCACCGGTTCGGCCGGCCAGTCCTTCGGCGCCTTCCTGCCGAGCGGTGTCACCCTGCGCCTGGAGGGCGACGCCAACGACTACGTCGGCAAGGGCCTCTCCGGCGGCCGCGTCGTGGTCCGCCCGGACCGCGCCGCCGACCACCTCGCCGAGTACTCCACCATCGCCGGCAACACCATCGGCTACGGAGCCACCGGCGGCGAGATGTTCCTGCGCGGCCGCACCGGCGAGCGCTTCTGCGTCCGCAACTCCGGCGCCCTGGTCGTCTCGGAGGGCGTGGGCGACCACGGCTGCGAGTACATGACCGGCGGCACGGCGGTCGTCCTCGGCGAGACGGGCCGCAACTTCGCGGCCGGCATGTCGGGCGGCGTCGCGTACGTCATCGACCTCGACCCGCGCCAGGTCAACGTCGGCAACGCGGAGGCCGTCGAGGCCCCCTCCGACGCCGACAAGCAGTGGCTGCACGATGTGGTGCGCCGCCACGAGGAGGAGACCGGCTCGACCGTGGCCGCGAAGCTCCTGGCTGACTGGGACGCCGCCGCGGCCCGCTTCAGCAAGATCATCCCGACCACGTACAAGGCAGTGCTCGCCGCCAAGGACGCCGCTGAGCTGGCCGGACTCTCCGAGTCCGAGACCACCGAGAAGATGATGGAGGCGGCGACCCATGGCTGACCCGAAGGGCTTCCTCACCACCCCGCGCGAGACCGCGTGTACCCGTCCCGTCGCCGAGCGCGTCAAGGACTGGAACGAGGTCTACGTCCCGGGCTCGCTGCTCCCGATCATCAGCAAGCAGGCCGGCCGCTGCATGGACTGCGGCATCCCGTTCTGCCACAACGGCTGCCCGCTCGGGAACCTGATCCCCGAGTGGAACGACTTCGCGTACCGCGAGGACTGGTCGGCGGCGGCGGAGCGCCTCCACGCCACGAACAACTTCCCGGAGTTCACCGGGCGGCTGTGCCCCGCCCCGTGCGAGTCGGCGTGCGTCCTCGGCATCAACCAGCCGGCCGTCACGATCAAGAACGTCGAAGTCTCGATCATCGACCAGGCCTGGGACAACGGGGACGTCACCCCGCAGGCCCCGGACCGCCTGTCCGGCAAGACCGTGGCCGTCATCGGCTCCGGCCCGGCCGGCCTGGCCGCCGCCCAGCAGCTGACGCGGGCCGGCCACACCGTGGTGGTGTACGAGCGCGCCGACCGCATCGGCGGCCTGCTGCGCTACGGCATCCCCGAGTTCAAGATGGAGAAGGTGCACATCAACCGCCGCATCGAGCAGATGCGCGCGGAGGGCACCAAGTTCCGCACTGGCATCGAGGTCGGCCGCGACATCACGGCGACCGACCTGCGCAAGCGCTTCGACGCGGTCGTCGTCGCCGCGGGCGCCACGGTCTCCCGCGACCTGCCGGTCCCCGGCCGCGACCTCAAGGGCATCCACTTCGCGATGGAGTACCTGCCCCTCGCGAACAAGGTCCAGGAGGGCGACTTCCTGGCCCCGCCGATCACCGCCGAGGGCAAGCACGTCGTCGTCATCGGCGGCGGCGACACCGGCGCGGACTGCGTCGGCACCGCCCACCGCCAGGGCGCCCTCTCGGTCACCCAGCTGGAGATCATGCCGCGCCCGTCGGAGGACCGCCCGGCGGCCATGCCGTGGCCGACCTTCCCGATGCTCTACAAGGTCACCTCGGCCCACGAGGAGGGCGGCGAGCGGATCTACTCCGTCTCCACCACCCACTTCGAGGGCGACGAGGACGGCAACGTGCAGTCCCTGCACCTGACCGAGGTCGAGTTCGTCGAGGGCAAGCTGGTCCAGAAGCCCGGCACCGAGCGGGTCCTCCCGGCCCAGCTGGTCACCCTGGCGATGGGCTTCACCGGCACCGACCAGGCCAACGGTCTGGTCGAGCAGTTCGGCGTGGACCTGGACGAGCGGGGCAACATCGCCCGCGACGCCTCGTACGCCACGAACGCCGACGGCGTCTTCGTCGCCGGCGACGCGGGCCGCGGCCAGTCGCTCATCGTCTGGGCCATCGCGGAGGGCCGCTCGGCCGCCCGCGGCGTGGACCGCTACCTGACCGGCACCAGCACCCTCCCGTACCCGGTCAAGCCGACGGACCGCTCCCTGATGGTGTGACCCCCGTCAGCCCCCGCCCGCGAGGGCGGGGGCCGGACAGCGCCCCCGCCGCGCGAACGGCGGGACCCCTCATGCGGTCCGTACAAGGGCGTACGGAACACCGACCCGCGCCCGCCACGTCCCCGACCAGGGGTGGCGGGCGCGGTGGCGTTCGGGGGCCGGTCCGGGCGGGGTCGTCCGAGCCGAGGGCGATGCCCGTCGCGTAGTACGCGCTGACCACCCCGCCGACCGCGGTCCGGTCAGGGGGTGCCCCGGGCTGTCAGGGCGGCGAGGGCGGCGCGGGTGGTGATGCCCGTCTTGCGGTAGATGTGGGACAGGTGGGTGTCCACCGTCCGGGGGCTCAGGTACAGGCGGGCCGCGATGGCCGGGGTGGTCAGGCCCTCCGCCACCAGCTCCGCGATCTCGCGTTCGCGGGGGGTGAGGTGGGGGAGGGGAGGACGGGCGGGGTCCGGCGGGAAGAGGTCGGCCAGGCCCGTGAGGAGGCGGGAGCCGCCCGCCTCGGCCAGGCGCCGCCCGCGCTGCCAGCGGTCCGCCGCCGTGCCCGGGTCACCCGCCCGGCCGGTCAGGGCCGAGCCGACCACGAGGGCCTGCGCCTCCCACAGCGTGGCACCGCCGCGCGCGGCCTCCCGCGCGGCCCGCGCGTACCGCTCCGCCGCCGGTCCCGGCTCGCCCCGCGCCGCCAGCACCGCGCCCTCGCTGCGCAGCGCCGACGCCAGCTGGTTCGGCAGCCCGAGCCGCTCCGCGTCGGCCGCTGCCATCGCCGCCCAGGACTCCGCCTCCGCCGGATCGCCCGTCCCCACGGCCGCATTGACCAGGGCCTCCAGGAACAGCGGCCGCAGCGACGGCTGGAGGCCCGGCAGCTCCGGACCGCGTCCCGCCCGCAGCATCGCGGAACGGGCCCTGCGCGGGTCCCCGGCGTACAGGGCCGCGTAGCTCAGCACGCACCAGGCCAGCGAGGTCCACCAGTTGCTGCGCGAGCCCGCCAGCTCCACCGCCTCCTCGGCCACGGACAGCGGCAGGGGGTCCCCCGGCGGCATGGCCGCGATCAGGATCTGCGCCTTGTTGCCCAGGACGAGCCCGAGGAGCTCGTCACTGCCGACGCCCCGGGCGATCCCCTCGGCCTCCTCGCACAGCTCCAGCGCCGACTCCAGCCGGCAGGAGTTCATGTGGACGACGGACTTGCACACCAGCAGGTGCGGCAGCAGGTGCAGCGGGCCCACGCGGCGGACGAGGGCCAGCCCCCGGTCGGCGTGCCGCTCCGCCTCCGGATAGCGGTCCAGATAGAACTCGGTCCACGCGATCCGCGCCAGCGGCTCGCACAGGTCGGCCAGTTCGGCATCGGTCAGGGCGTCGAGCCGGGCGGCCGCCCGGTCGGCCAGCCGGCGGCCCTTCGCCGGATCCCCGCCGTACGCCTCCCCGAGGGCGGCCGTCGTCAGCGCCCCGGCCGCCGCCGGGGCGTTGCCCAGCCGCAGCGCCGCCCCGTAGGCCCGCAGCACGTCCTCCCGCACCTCGGGGTACGACAGGGCGTGCGGCGCGGACGACCCCAGCTCCAGTCCGAGCGCCAGTGCGTCCTCGGGCCCCGGCGCGGGCCGCCGGGCCAGCTCGCCCCGCAGCAGCGCGACCGCCGTGCCGTACCGGCCCAGGTGGCGCTCCACCGACGCGCACAGGGTGACGGCGCTCGCGCGCAGCCCGTCGTCCTCGCGGGCGCCGTCGAGGCGCGTGATCAGCCCGTGGAGCAGGTCCCGGCTGGCGTTCAGCCTGCCGCACAGGCTCAGCGCCCGTGCCCGCCGCAGCAGCAGCTCCCCGCGCCGGGCCGCGTACTCCGGGGAGTGCGGCAGCACGCCGAGGACCACGCCCAGCCAGTGCGCGCAGCTCGCCGGTGCGGTGGTCCGGGCCTCGTCGGCCGCTTCGAGCAGGACCGCCGCGGCCCGGGGGTCCCAGCCGGTGAGCGCCCGCTCCACGTGGTGGGCGCGTACGGCGGCGGACACGCCCGTCCCGGCCTGGGCGGCGGCCGCCCGCCGGTGCATGGCCGTACGCCGCCGGTGGTCGGTGTGCTGGTAGACGACGGTCCGCAGCACGGGGTGGCGCAGCGACCAGCCCCCGGCCGGGCCGGGCCGCAGCAGGTCGCGGTCCGACAGGGCGCCCAGGTCCGCGTCGAGCCGGCCGGCGTCCGGCAGCCCGGCGGTGAGGGCCAGCAGCGGGGCCGTGGCCTGGTCGCCGAGGACCGCGGCGGCCTCGGCGGTACGGCGCTGCGTGCCGGTGAGCGGGGTCAGCTCGTCCAGCAGCAGTGCGCTCAGGCCGCCCGCGGGGACGGCCGGGTCGGCGCCCTGGCCCTGGAGGAGGGCGAGGAAGTAGAGGGGATTGCCGCCGCTGGAGGCGTACAGCCGTTCCGCGCGGCCGGGCGGCAGTCCGGGTGCCAGGTGCTCCACACAGGTGCGCCGGTCGAGGGGACCGAGTTCCACGCGCAGCACGGCTCCGGTGTCCACCCCGCGGGCGAGCGCGGCGGCGGGCGACGGCGCGGTCTGGCGGTCGCGGCGGGCCACGACGAGGCCGACCGCGCCGGGTGGGGGGTGGCGCACGAGGTGGTCGAGGAGTTCCAGGGAGGCGGGGTCGGCCCAGTGCAGGTCGTCGAGGGCGATCAGCAGTCCCCGGCCCCGCCCCGCCAGGTCAGTGAGCAGCCCGGCCGTCGCCCGGTGCACGGCGAACCGGTCCGCCGGGGCGTCCGGCCCCTCGTACGGGTTCGTGCGCCCGCCGGGGTCCGTGCCCGCCGCCGGTCCGTGCAGCACGGGCGCCGTCGCCGGGTCGGGCAGCGGCGCCCGCAGCAGCCGCGGGTCCAGGTCGGCGAACGCGTCGGTGAACAGCCGGAAGGGGATGTGCCGTTCGAACTCGGTGGCACGTCCGCGCAGGACCGTCAGCCCCCGGGCGCGGGCCCGGCGGCAGACCTCGGTGAGCAGCCGGCTCTTGCCCATGCCCGCAGGACCCGTCAGGTCCACCACGCCGGGCGGCCCGTCCCCGCCGCCGGGCCCGCCGCCCGCCCGCGCGAGCACCGCGGCGACCACCCCGTCCAGCCGGTCGAGCTCGGCCCCCCGCCCGACCAGTGGAGTCCTTTCCACCATGGTTCCTCCCCGCATCACGGATACCCGGTCCGGGCGCGGCGGATACGTACGCGGTTCTACGGATGCCGCTGCCGCCGCCGCGCTGCCAGCATCGGAAGGGATCCCGACGCGTCCTCCTGGAGGCCCGATGCGTTCCTTACGCGCGTTCACCGCTCCGCTGCTGGCCCTGCCGCTGCTCGCCCTCGCGGGCTGCGGCGGTGGGGGCGCGGACATCGGGGCCGGAGGGCCCCGGCCCGCGTCGTCGGCCCCGTCGTCCTCGCCCTCCTCGTCGAGCCCCGTTCCGCCGCCGGCCTCGCCGGCCACGCCGAGCGAACCCGCCCGGACGGCCGCGTGCACGGCCACGGCGGGTCTGGACACGACGGCCCTGGGCACCTATCTCAAGGGGCTCAAGGCCAGTGACAGCAAGGACGTGCCGTCCCTGTTCATCGTGGACGACGGCGTGTACTTCCGGCTGAAGGACACCCAGCCGCCCTGCGAGGCGGTGACGGTGAAACTCGGCCACTTCCGGGTGGACATGGCCCGCTCGGCCGATTCGGCGGGCTACTCCTTCACCTACGGGCCGATCCGTACGCGCACCCTCGCCGTCGGGCCGGCGGAGGGCAAGGCCGACGGGAGCGAGCCGCCGGCGACCGCGCGGTGCGCCGGAGTCCTGTCCGTCGTCTACGTGGGCCGGGACCTCGCCGTGGGCGACCTCCCGCACGACCTGCCGTTGCCGCCGAAGGACTCCGTGCTGGACTGGTCGCTGGTCGACGTGCGGCGCGACGGTGTCCTCGGCGCGGTGTTCAAGCCCCCGGCCGGGGCGAGGGACTGCTGACCGGGCCGCTCCGGTCCGGGGCGGGACGGGGACGGGGTGGGGCGGGGACGGCCGGGCGGGACGGTGCACCGTGGGGGTGTGCGCCGGACCGCCCGGTCGTGCCCGGCCCGGAAGAGGCCCGGGAGCGCCCCCCGGGCGCAGGACGCCTCCTACGCCGGACGGCTCAACGACACGACCGGCCGCCGCCGTTGGCGACGTCCCTGCTGGTATCGGTGGGCGGCATGGCCTCTCGAATGCTGATGCGCTGCCTGCTGGGCGCCGCCCTGTTGCTGCCGCTCGCGCCCGCCGCTGCCGCCGCCGGTGACACGGCGGCCGTCGAGTACCGGGGGCTGCGGCTGGTCCTGCCCGACGGGTGGCGGGTCGTCGACCTGGAGCGGGAGCCCGGGGCGTGCCTGCGCCTGGACCGGCCCACCCTGTACCTCGGGCACGCCGGCACCCAGGCCGACTGCTCCGGCCGCCGGGCCGTCGCCACCCGCGCCGACACCCTGCACCTGGAGCCCCTCGACGGGGCCCCGCCGCGCGCCGACGTCCCCACCGTCGCGGTGGACGGCGGGTCCGCGGTGCCGCCCGCCGAGGGCGGCAGCGGCGAGGTGCGGTACGCCCTGCACGGGCCGCGGGTGATGGCCACGCTGTCGTACGGGGCCGGGCCCGGGGCCGTACGGGGGCTGCTGGCGGGGGCGGTCGGCGGCCGGCGGGCCGTTGCCGCGGAGCCGGTGTCCGTTCCCGCCGCTCCCGTGCCGGCCGTCCTCGCCCAGCGGGCCCTGACCGGCGAGGGGTTCGACACCTGCACCGCCCCTCCCCAGCGCACCATGGACGCCTGGCGCACCGCCTCCCCGTTCGGCGCGGTCGGCGTCTACATCGGCGGCCGGGCCCGTGCCTGCGCCCAGCCGCAGCTGACGGCCGGCTGGATCCGCAGGCAGGCCGCCGCGGGCTGGCACCTGATGCCGATCTGGGTCGGACCGCAGCCCTGGCACCACGCCACCACGGGCCTGTCCACCGACCCCTCCCGGGCGAACGAGCAGGGCAAGGAGGCCGCCGAGGGCGCTGTCGGGGCGGCCCGGGCGCTGGGCCTCGGCGGGGGCACCCTCCTCTACAACGACGTGGAGAACTACAACGACCGCGCCACCTGGGACGCCCCCGTCGTCGCCTACCTCACGGCCTGGACGGTACGGCTGCACGAGCTGGGCTACCGCTCGGCGGCCTACGTGGCCGCCAGTTCCGGTGTGAAGGCGCTCAGCGCCCACCACCACCAGGCCCCGCACGCCATGCCGGACGTGCTGTGGACGGCGCAGTGGAACGGCGGGGCCTCCGTCACCGACGCCGACATGGGCCTGTCCCGGCGCAAGGCGCTGTGGACGGGCCCCCGCCGGGTCCACCAGTTCCGCGGCGACCACGACGCCTCGTACGGCGGGGTGACGGTGAACATCGACCGCAGCTGGGTGGACGTGGACCCCGGCGTGGTCCGCCGCGTCAGCTAGCCGGTTCCTCGCGCGGCGGTTCGTCGTCGTTGCCGCGGCGCAGGGTGTGGGTGCCGTGGGCCGGGGTCCAGGTGCGGATGACCAGTTCGTCGCCGTCGACCGTGGTGCGGACGACCTCGGTCAGGTCGGCGTGGAAGAGGTGGAAGGGGTGCGGGGAGTCGGTCTCCTCGGCGTACCGGTGCAGCTCGGGCGGGTCCACGACCTCCACCGCGCGCCCGGAGATCCGCACGTCCCCGTCGGGCATCGCCATGCCCTCGCCCGGGTTGGTGTGCAGGGCGAAGCGGGGGTCGCGCTGGAGGTCGCGGGCCTTCATCGAGCCCGCCATCATGCCGAGCCACAGTTCCCCGCCGCGGAAGTCGACGTTGAGCCCGGCGACCCGGGGCGAGCCGTCCTTGCGCAGGGTGGCCAGGACGTGGTGCGGGTAGCGGGCGAAGCGGGCCCGTACGGCCGCCGCGAACTCCGGTTCCGCCTTCTCGAACGCTGCCCAGTTGTTCGTCGTCATGGCGCTATGTAAGCACCGCCGACGGGCCGTCAGGCGCGCACGATGCCCGCCGCGCGCGCCGCCGCCAGCCAGCCGGGGAACTCGGCGACGAGCCGGTCGTACAGCTCGGAGTCGGGGACCGTGCGCGGTTCGGGGCCGGCGTGGAAGTAGCCCGCGTTGTCCACGACCCGCTTGCCGGGCACGGGCAGTTCGTCCAGGCGGCGCAGGAAGTCGAACTGGGTGCTGCGCGTGTTGCCGAAGCCGACGAACTGCCAGAAGAGGGGGAGGCGGGCCGCCTTGCACAGGTACTTCTCGGCGGCGAGCTTGTTGACCGGGCCGCCGTCCGTCTGGAAGACGACCAGGGCCGGATCGGCGGAGCCGGAGTCGAGGTAGTGGTCGATGACCGCGTCCATCGCCAGGTGGTAGGAGGTCTTGCCCATGTGGCCGAGACGGGCCGCGATCGCGGTGACCCGCCCCTCGTGACCCGCCAGGGTGACCTCTTCGACGGCGTCGACCTCGGTGGAGAAGAACACCACCGGGACCCGGCCGTCCGTGTCCAGGTGCGCCGACAGGCCGAGGATCCGGTCGGCGAAGGCCTGGACGCTGCCGTCGTCGTAGTAGGGCCGCATGGACCCCGAGTAGTCCAGGACCAGGTACACGGCGGCGCGCCCGCCCTCCAGGCCGTGCTTGCGGAGGGAGGTCCCGGCGCTCTTGTACAGGTTCACGAGCGCCGGGGCCGCTTCCTCGACCTTGCGGAGGTTGATCGCGCTGCCCGTCATGCAGCCGAGGGTACGTCGGTGCGTCAGGAAGCGGGCAGCCAGCCCAGGTGCGCGGCCAGGCGCCGGCGGTGGGCCGCGGGCCCGCCGAGGAGCAGGGCCGATCCGTGGGCCCGTTTGAAGAAGGTGTGGGCCTCGTGCTCCCAGGTGACGCCGATGCCGCCGTGGAGCTGGATCATCTCGCCCGCGGCGTACGCGTACGCCTCCGCGCCCGCGGCGGCCGCGGCCGCCGCCAGGTCCGGCGGGGCACCGGCGGCGGCCGCCGCGAGGGCGAGCCCCCGGGCCGCCTCGACGGCCGTGTGCACGTCGGCGAGCCGGTGCTTGACGGCCTGGAAGGAGCCGATGGGCCGGCCGAACTGGGTGCGGTCCTTCGCGTAGCGGACCGTCGCCTCCAGGGCCCGCCCCGCCGCTCCCGCCTGCTCGGCGGCCAGGGCGGTGCAGGCCAGGTCCCGGACGCGGGCGAGGACCCCGGCCCCGTCGGCGGACAGCAGCCGGGCCGGGGTGCGGTCCAGGGTCAGCTCGGCGAGGGGGCGGGAGGGGTCCATGGTGGCCCGTACGGTGAAGGCCGCGGGCGGGGCGGTGAGTTCGAAGAGGCCGGGCCGGCCGTCCCCGGTCCGGGCGAAGGCCAGCAGCAGGGCGGGCTCCGCCGGGCCGGCCAGGACGTACCGCTTGGTGCCCGTGAGCAGCCAGCCGGTGTCCGCGGAGGCCTCGGCCCGGGTCTCCAGGTCGCCCGGCTCCCAGCTGCCGCGCCCGCCGGGCCCGGCCTCCGCCCAGGCCAGGGCGCCGACCACGCTCCCGTCGGCCAGTCCCGGCAGGTGCTCGGCGCACGCCGCCCGGTGCCCGGACGCGAGCAGCGCGTGCACCGTCAGCACCGCCGAGCCCAGGTACGGTACGGGGCTCAGCGCGCGGCCCAGCTCCGCCATGACGATCCCCGTCTCGGCGGGCCCGCAGCCCAGCCCGCCGTACTCCTCCGGCACCGCGAGCGCGGCCGCGCCCACCTGCGCCGTGAGCGGGGCCCAGGCCTCGTGACCGGGGTGCCGGGTGAGGACCGCCCGTACGGCGTCGCGGAGTTCCTCCTGTTCGGGGGTGGGGGCGAGGGGGGCCGGCGGTGCGGTCCGCGGTGCGGTCATGCCGACTCCTCCCGGGCCGCGCGGCGCAGCCCGTCCTTCAGCAGCTTGCCGCTCGCGTTGCGCGGGAGCGCGTCGAGGACGGTGAACCGCCGGGGCACCTTGAAGTTGGCCAGCCGCTCCCGGGCCCAGGCGGTCAGCTCCTCGGCGGTGACGGGGGCGGTGGTGACGAGGTAGGCCGCGCCGACCTCGCCGAGCCGTTCGTCGGGGGCGCCGACCACGGCGGCGTCGACGACGCAGGGGTGGGTGAGCAGGACGTTCTCCACTTCGGCGGGGTAGGCGTTGAAGCCGCCGACCACGTACATGTCCTTCAGCCGGTCGGTGACGGAGAGGTAGCCGCGCCCGTCGAGCACCCCGATGTCGCCGGTGCGCAGCCAGCCGCCGGGCAGTACGGCTTCGGCGGTGGCGGCCGGGTCGTCGAGGTAGCCGGGGGTGACGTGGTAGCCGCGGACCTGGATCTCGCCGGGTTCCCCGGCGGGCAGCGGCTGCCCGAGCGGGCCGGCGACGCGCACCTCGGTGCCGGGGACGGGCGGGCCGACGGTGCGGGCGATGGTGTCGGCGTCGGCGTCGGTGGGGCAGACGGAGACGACCCCGCCGGACTCGGTCAGTCCGTACGCGGTGAACACGTCGGGGGCGCCCAGTTCGGTCCGGATCTCCTCGACCAGGGAGGTGGGGACGTGCGCCGCGCCGGTGCCGGCCAGCCGCAGCGCGGAGAGGTCGTGGGCGGTGCGCCGGGGGTGGTGGACCAGGCCGTGGAAGACGGTCGGCGGGCCCATCAGGCAGGTGACCCGCTCGGCGGCCATGCGGGCGAGGATGCGGTCGGTGTCGTAGCGGGCCTCGGGGAGCATCGTGACCCCGCGCAGCAGGCAGGCGAGCACGCCGGCCTTGTAGCCGAAGGTGTGGAAGAAGGGGTTGACCAGCAGGTACCGGTCGCCGGGGCGCAGGGTGACCAGCTCGGACCAGGAGGTGTAGAGCCGCAGGGTCTGGCCGTGGGTGGCGGTGACCCCCTTGGAGCGGCCGGTGGTGCCGGAGGTGTAGAGGACGTCGCAGACGTCCTCGGGGCGCACCCGGGCGGCGCGGGCGGCCCGTTCGGCCTCGGGGACGGCCCGCCCGGCGGCGAGGTACGCCTCCCAGGACCCGGGGCCGTCGCCGCCGCGCAGGACGACGGTGGAGGCGAGGGCGCCGAGGTCCTCGCCGGAGGCGTGCAGGTCGCGGGCGTAGTCGGTGCCGAGGAAGCCGCGTTCGGTGAACAGGACGCGGGCGCCGCTGCGCCGGATGACATCGGCGGCCTCGGCGGGCTTGTAGCGGGTGTTGACCGGGACGAGGACGGCGCCGACGCCGACGGCGCCGAGGGCGGCGGCGATCCACTGGCGGCTGTTGGGGGCCCAGACGGCGACCCGGTCGCCGGGGCGGATGCCGTGGGCGACGGCGGCGCGGCCGGCGGCGGACACCTCCTCGGCGAGCCGGGCGAAGGTCCAGCGGACCTCGCCGTCGGTGAGGGCTTCCAGGTCCCCGTACGCGGCGGCGGCGTACCCGGGGAGCCCGGCGAGGGTGGTGGGCGGTGGTGGTGGCAACGGACCCTCCCTGCTTGTCGTGACGTGAGCACTTGACGAGCGAGCGTGGGCGGTATCCAATCACAGGTGTTTCGGTTAGGCATATACCTAGTAGGAATAACTCCGAACTGTGCAGGCAGGAGCGACAGCCCTGCCCCGGGAGGTCCCCGTGTCGACCCTCACCACCCCCACCCCCGCGGACATGAAGGCGGTCCTGGCCGGCTTCTGCACCGGCGTCGCCGTCGTCACGGCGCGCGGGAGCGACGGCCGTCCCGCCGGAATGGCCGTGCAGTCCTTCTCGTCCGTCTCGCTCGACCCGCCGCTGGTCTGCTTCTGCCCCGCCCGCACCTCGAAGACCTGGCCGCGGATCAGAGCCGCCGGGGCCTTCGCCGTCAACGTCCTGGCGGCGGACCAGGAAGAGCTGTGCCGCCGCTTCGCCGTCACCGGCGGGGACAAGTTCGCCGGAGTGGCCTGGACCCCGGGCGCGGGCGGCGCGCCGCTGCTCGAAGGGGCCCTCGCCACCGTGGAGTGCGTACTGGAGGACGTGCTGGACGGCGGCGACCACGCCGTCGTCCTCGGCCGCGTCACCGCCCTCGCGGCGCACCGCGACGGGGCGCCGCTGCTGTACTTCCGGCGCTCCTACGGGCGGCTGTCGGACCCCTCGGAGGACTTCCCGGCGGCGTCCTCGGCGGACCCGGCTGCGGCGCGCGCCGCCTCCAGGGCGTCGATGTCCTCCAGCATGGCGGCCGCGAGGTCGCGCTCGGAGGCGTAGTACCGCTCGGCCCACCTGAGGGTCAGGGTGGGGTACGCCCAGGCCGCCTCGTCCTTGGCGCCCTCGACGTCGGCCTCCGCGCGCCGGCGCATGTCCTCCGCGAACTCCTGGTGCCGGTGCAGCACTTCGCGCATCTGCTCCGGCTCCAGCAGGTGGCCCAGCCACAGCCGCAGCATCGGTCCGTGCTTGAGCACCGGCGGGTCGACCGGCGCCTCGCGCGCCCAGGCCCGTACGGCGGCCATGCCCGCGGTGGTGATCCGGTACACGCGCTTGTCGCGGGTGCCGGTGTCCTGGGCCACCATCCGCGAGGAGGCGTAGCCGGCCTTCTCCAGCCGCTTCAGCTCGCTGTAGATCTGGCTGAAGGACGGGCTCCAGTAGAAGAAGCGCAGCGACCAGTCCGACCACTTCTTCAGGTCGTAGCCGGAGAGTTCCTCGCCGAAGGAGAGCAGCCCGAGGACCGCCCAGCTGGTCGCGGGGAGGGTGCGCGGGCTCGTCCCCGCCGACGTCTCGTCTGCCGTCTCTGCCGTCTCGTCTGCCACGCAGCGCAGTCTACGACCGGTCCCGCAGCGCCCTTCCCCCTGCGGGGTATGCCTGCTAGAAGTATTCCTATTAGAAATAACTCCGGTTGGAGGGACCCTCCGTGAAGTTCTCGATGATCTTCGAGGCCCAGCTCGTCGACCCCACCCCCGAACGCGAACGCCAGGTCATCCACGACTGCGTCGAACAGGCCGTCCTCGCCGAGGAGATGGGCTTCGACCGGATCTGGGCCGTGGAACACCACTCCCTGACCCAGTACGCCCACATGAGCGCCTCCGAGATCTTCCTGACCTGGGTCGCCGCCCGCACCAGCACCATCCGCATCGGCCACGGCGTGGTCACCATGCCCTTCGGCTACCAGCACCCCGTCCGCGTCGCCGAACGCGCCGCCATGCTCGACGTGCTCAGCGGCGGCCGCGTCGACATCGGCGCCGGACGCGGCGCCACCCGCCAGGAGATGTCCATGTACGGGGTACGCCCCGAGGACACCTACCCGCAGATGGAGGAGGCCCTGCGGATCTTCTCCTCCGCCTGGAAGGAGCCCGTCTTCGAATGGCACGGCTCCCTCGACATCGGCCCCGGCGCGATCCTGCCCCGACCCGTGCAGGACCCGCACCCGCCGCTGTTCATGGCCTGCTCCAAGCACGACACCCTCAAGCTCGCCGCCGAACTCGGCATCGGAGCCCTCGTGATGGGCTTCGCCGGCGCCGACGACGTCCGCGCCATGCGCAAGGTCTACGACGAGGCCATCGCCACCCGCACCGGTGAACGCCTCGTCTCCACCGCCGTCAACGACCACCTCTCCGCCCTCTGCCCCACCATCGTCCTCGACGACCCCGAACGCGCCCTGCGGCTCGGCACCCGGGGCCAGCGCTTCTTCGCCGAGTCCATCGCCCACTGGTACGGCAACGGCCCCGAACCGACCGGCTACGCCGAGGACGCATCCGCCGAGGACCACACCGCCGCCCTCGAACGGGGCCGCGCCGACCTCGTCGCCAAGCTGCACGAGGCGCAGATCCCCGCCCGCCCCGTCGACACCGGCACCTACAATGCGGACCACGCCTACGGCAGCGCCGAGACGGCCATCGCGTACGTCGAGCAGCTGCGCGAGATCGGCGTCGACGAGGTGATGTGCCTGATCCAGATGGGCACCGTCCCGCAGGAGGCCTGCCTGGAGACCATCCGGCAGTGGGGCGAGAAGGTCATCCCGCACTTCCGCGCACTGGAGGCCTGAGATGGTGTCGCTGGAGGGGAAGGTCGTCGTCATCACCGGCGCGGCCCGCGGCCAGGGCGCCGCCGAGGCCCGGCTGTGCGCCGAGGCCGGGGCGCGCGTCGTCGTCACCGACCTCCGCGAGGAGGAGGGCCGGGCGGTCGCCGCCGGACTCGGCGACCAGGGCCTGTACGTACGCCACGACGTGGCCGACGCCGACAGCTGGGCCGGGGTGGTGCGGGAGGCGGTGGCCGCCTTCGGAACGGTCTCCGCACTGGTCAACAACGCCGCCCTGTGGCGCACCGCGCACATCGAGGAACAGAGCGAGGAGGGCTTCGGGGAACTGCTGCGGGTCAACCTGATCGGCCCCTTCCTCGGGATCCGGGCCCTGGCCCCGGTCCTGCGCGCGGGCGGGGGCGGCTCCGTCGTCAACGTCTCCTCCACCGCCGGACTGGTCGGCATCCCCGGCCACGCGGCCTACGGATCCGCCAAGTCCGGGCTGCGCGGGCTGACCCGGTGCGCGGCACTGGACCTGGCCGCGGACGGGATCCGGGTCAACTCGGTGCACCCCGGGGCCGTCGACACCCCGATGGTGGCCGACGCCGTCGCGGGCCGGGACTGGTCGCACCTGCCGCTGGGGCGGATGGGCCGGCCCGAGGAGGTCGGGGAACTGGTCCTCTTCCTCTGCTCGGACGCCTCCTCGTACATCACCGGCGCGGAGTTCACGGTCGACGGGGGGATGACGGCGCGATGACACGGGACGAACGGGACGGACTGTCGGAGGCCGCCCGGCGGCTGTGCGACGCGATGGCCGCCGGCTTCCCCGGCCCCGGGGACGCGGCCGCCCTGCGGGCCGCCGTGGCCGCGGGGGCCCCGGCCCGGCCGGCGGGGCCCGAGGTGGCCTCGGTGTACGACACCGCCGCGGGCGGGGTGCCGGTGCGGGTGTACGACCCCGCGCCCGGGGCGGCGGGGCGGCCGCTGGCCGTGTACCTCCACGGCGGCGGCTGGGTGATGTGCGGCCCGGACACCCACGACGCCCTCTGCCGCACCCTGGCCTCGGCCTCCGGGGCGGTGGTCGTCTCCGCTGACTACCGGCTCGCCCCGGAACACCCCTGGCCGGCGGCGGCCGACGACGCGCTGGCCGTGCTGCTGTGGGCGCGGGCCGAGGCGGTCCGGCTGGGCTGCGACCCGCGCCGCGTGGTGGTCGCCGGGGACTCCAGCGGGGGCAACCTGGCGGCGGTCACCGCCCTGCGGGCCCCCGGCCTGGTCGCCGGGCAGCTGCTGGCGTACCCGCCGCTGGACGCCTCGATGGGCTCCGAGTCGGTGGCGGCGTACGGCCGGGGGTACTTCCACACCGCCGCGCACATGGCCTGGTACTGGGACCAGTACGGCGGCGACCCCGCCCACCCGCACGTCTCCCCGCTGCGGGCGCCCGAGCTGGCCGGCCTGCCGCGCACGCTGATCCTCCTCGCGGACTGCGACCTGCTGCGGGACGAGGGGCTGGCGTACGCCCGCCGCCTGGCACGGGCGGGGGTGGACTGCGAGGTACGGCTCAGTCCGGGGGTCTTCCACGGCTTCCTGGGCCTGCCCCTGCCGGCCGCACGGTCGGCGCTGGCGGGAGCGGCGGCCTGGCTGGCGGCGACGGAGCCGGCCGGCTGACGCGGAGGGGGCGGGGCGGCCGGATTCGAACCGGCGTCTTCCCCTGAGCAAGGGGTGCAACGACCTCTGTACCACGACCCCGCCCTTGCGGCCGATCCTACGGCCCGGCGACGGGAGGGGAGAAGTGAAGGGCGGGGCGGCCGGATTCGAACCGGCGTCCTCCTCCATGACGTGTAGGCGCACTACCTCTGTGCTACGACCCCGCTTGAGGAGGATCCTAGGCGGCGCCCGGCGGGGTCCGCACCGGGATATCCGCGCCGGGACATCCCCGGCATGATGTGTCCATGGCTGATCTGGTGCGGCGGGTGTCCGGGGCGGTGCTGCGCAACTGCCTGCTCCTGGCAGCCGAGTTCGGGGCGCTCCTGTTGCTGCGCGGGCCAGAAGGGGCCTGGGTGCCGGTGCTGCTGGGGGTCTTCGTCATCGGGGCGGTCGTCACGCACGGCACCGAGGCGGAGTTCGCGGCCCGTACCGTCGTCGCGTTCGCCGCCGTCGGGATCGCGGTGCTCGCCGGGGTCACCTGGGACCGGCACGCCCTCCACGAGCGGGGCCGGACGGAGACCGCCCTGGTCGTGTCGCGGACGATGACGCAGGACGGCTCCACGCAGACCCCGTCGCTGCGGCTGCGCACCGGGGCGGGCCGGGATCTGGCCGGGCCCGTGGCGCTGGACCTCCAGCCCGGCGCGCGGCTGGCGGTGACCGTCGACCCCGACGGTCCGGCCTGGGCGCTCGGCCCCCGCCCGCCCGAGCCGCTCTGGCAGGGCGCGGGCACGGCGGGGCTGCTCCTGCTCCAGACGGCCATGCTGACGGGGCTGTCGCTGCGCCGGCGCCGCGACTGAGGCGGGCCGATTTGGAGGAGCCCCGCTGACCGGGTATTTTTCCTTCCGAGGCGCCGCTAGCTCAGTTGGTTAGAGCAGCTGACTCTTAATCAGCGGGTCCGGGGTTCGAGTCCCTGGCGGCGCACCTCCTTCGGGCGGTTTCCGGTTCACCGGGAGCCGCCCGAACTCGTTTCCGTCCGGACGGCCGCTCGTCTAGGTTCACGGCCATGTCCACGACTACCACCCTCTGGCGTCCCACCGGCCCCGTCGAGCTCGAACTGGTGCGCGCCCTCGACTGGCGGGCCTGGCCGCCGCGCCTGCCCGAGCAGCCGATCTTCTACCCGGTGCTCAACGAGGACTACGCGGTGCGCATCGCCCGCGACTGGAACGTCAAGCACGACGGCGCCGGCTTCGTGACCCGCTTCGAGGTCGACTCGGCCTTCCTGGAGCGCTACCCGGTCCAGCAGGCGGGTGGCGAGACGATCCTGGAGCTGTGGGTCCCGGCCGAGGAGCTGCCCGAGTTCAACGCGCACATCGTGGGGCGCATCGAGGTGGTGCGGGAGTTCCGCTGACCGGTCCCCTGGCCGGGGGGACCCGGGGCCGCTGCGCGGGCTACTCCCCGCCCCACCCTTCGCCCGTTCCCCGGGCTGCGCCCGGACCCCTTCCTGGGGGCTCCGCCCCCGGACCCTCCCCCAGCTACCGCTGGGAGGTGCCCCCAGCGCCTCAAACGCCGGCGGGGCTATGGACAGCCCGTCCGGCGTTTGAGGACCGGGGTCTGGGGGCGGAGCCCCTGGGAACGGTGGAAGGGCGGGTAGGGGACCAGCCCCGCGCAGCGGGAGCCGGGGAAGGGGGTCCGGTGGGAACCCCTTCGTCTTCCGGTCCGGGGTTCGGAAAAATGGCGGGATGACGACCACTCGTGCCCGTTCCTTCGACGCCGCCGCGGCCGCGTACAACGCCCACCGCCCCGGCTACCCCGACGCCCTGTTCGACGCGGTCGAAGCGCTCGCCGGGCGGCCCCTGCGCGGGGCGCGGGTGGCCGACGCCGGGGCCGGGACCGGGATCGCCAGCGCGCTGCTGCACGCCCGCGGGGCCCGCGTCGTCGCGGTGGAGCCCGGCGACGGGATGGCCGCCGAGTTCCGGCGCGCGCACCCCGCGATCCCCGTCGTGCGCGGCGACGGCAACGCGCTGCCGCTCGCTTCCGGGAGCCTCGACCTCCTCACGTACGCCCAGGCCTGGCACTGGACCGACCCCGCCCGCTCCGTGCCGGAGGCCCGCCGCGTGCTGCGTCCCGGCGGGGCGCTCGCCCTGTGGTGGAACGACATGGACGTCCGGGTGCCGTGGATCGCCGAGCAGGACCGCCGGCTGCGGGAGTTCTTCGGGGTGGTCGGGCTGCCCACCCGGGAGTCCGTCGAGGGGCTCGATCACGTCACCCGCGAGGTCCGCTGGTCGCGCCGGCTCCCGCTGGAGGCGCACCTCGCCAACCACGCCACCCACTCCGCGTTCCTCGTCCTCGGGGAGACCCGCACCCGGGAGTTCATCGACGCCGAGCGGGCCCGCCTGCTGGACCTGTTCCCGGACGGGACCGTCGAGGAGGACTACGTCGTCACCCTCCGGGTGGCCGTCTTCTAGGTCGTCTCTTTCGGATCTTGCCGGTTAAGCCCGCGTCGTCCGGTGCCGTGCATCGGTGCGTTGGCGGGGCGCCCTTGTACTGGACGTACTCGGGTGCTCCGCCAACGCGGCGAGGTGCGGTGCCGGGCGGCGCGGGTCAGGCCAGATCCGGAAGAGACGGCCTAGCCCACCACCTCCGCCCGGCACTGCGAGGGTCCGCCCCACGCGTCGCGCAGCGGGCGGGCCTTGCGCAGCCAGAGGGACAGGTCCAGTTCCTCCGTGTAGCCGACCGCTCCGTGCAGCTGGAGGGCGGTGAGCGCGGCCGCGTACGCCGCCTCGCCGGCGGTCAGTTTCGCCGCCGCCACGTCCCGGCGGGACAGGGACAGGGCCGCCGCCCACAGCAGCGGCCGGGCGAACTCCAGCGCCAGCAGGGTGTCCGCCAGCCGGTGCTTGACCGCCTGGAAGCCGCCGATCGGCGTGCCGAACTGGGTGCGCTGCTTCGCGTACTCCACCGTCCGCGCCAGCAGGGCCTCGCCCACGCCGAGGCACTGCGCCGCCGTCAGCAGCCGCGCCCAGCGCAGGGCCGTGCCCGCCGCCGCCGTCACCGCCGGGCCCGCCGCCAGCAGCTCCCCGGCCTCCGCCGGCCGGTACAGCCGCCTCGCCGGGTCGGTGGACGCCAGCGGGTCGCCGGGGCCGTCGGCCAGCCGCAGCTCGCCGGTGTCCGTCACCGTGAAGCGGTGCGCGGCCGCGTCCGCGTCCAGGGCGTACGGGGAACCGCCCGGCAGCGTGACCGTCACCGGGGCGCTGCCCGAGGCGAGCCCCGGCAGGAAGCGCTTCGCGAGCGTCTCGTCGCCCAGCTCGGCCAGGAGCACCGCGGCCGCCGCCGTCTCCACCACCGGGCCGGGCACCCCGGCCCGCCCCAGTTCGGTGTAGCCGAGTGCCAGCTCCACCGGCAGCGGGCCCGCGCCGTCGTGGGCCTCCGGCACGGCCAGGGCGAACAGGCCGGTGCCGGCGAGCCGGGACCACAGGGCCAGGCCGGGCCCGTGGTCCCCGGCCGCCCAGGCCCGTACGGTCGCCGGCACCGCGGCCGCGCCGAGCAGGGAGCGCAGCGTACGGGCGTAGTCGGACTGTTCCTCGGTCGGCAGGAAGCGCATCAGCGGCGGCCCTTCGGGAGGCCGAGCAGCCGCTCGGCGATGATGTCGCGCTGGATCTCGTTCGTGCCCGCGTAGATCGGCCCGGCGAGGGAGAAGAGCCACGGCTCGGCCCACTGGCCGTCGGCGAGCTCCGCGTCCGGGCCCAGCAGGTCCAGGGCCGTCTCGTGCAGGGCGATGTCGTACTGGGACCAGAACACCTTGTTCAGGCTGGACTCGGCGCCGATCCGGCCGCCCGCGGCGAACCGGGAGGCGCCGGTCCACGTGAACAGCTCGTAGGCGCGGGCCCCGACCAGGGCGTCCGCGACCCGGTCGCGCAGCGCGGTGTCGGCCGGGTCGCCCTGCTCCCGCCACAGCCGGGCCAGCCGGTCGGCGGCGGCGAGGAACCGGCCGGGGGAGCGCAGGGTCAGGCCCCGCTCGTTGCCGGTGGTCGACATCGCGATCCGCCAGCCCTGGCCGGGCTCGCCGATGACGTCCTCGTCGGGGACGAACACCCCGTCCAGGAAGAGCTCCGCGAAGGCGGGCTTGCCGTCGAGGCGGCCGATGGGCCGTACCGTCACCCCGGGGGCGCGCAGGTCGAACATCAGGTAGGTCAGGCCCTGGTGGGGCTTCGGGGCTCCGGGGTCGGTGCGGAAGATGCCGAAGGCGCGGTCGGCGAAGGCGGCCCGGGAGGACCAGGTCTTCTGCCCGTGCAGCAGCCAGCCGCCGTCCGTGCGCACCGCCCGGGAGGTGAGCGAGGCCAGGTCGGAGCCGGACTCCGGTTCCGACCAGGCCTGCGCCCAGATCACCTCGCCGCTCGCCATGGGCGGCAGGACGCGGGCCCGCTGCTCGGGGGTGGCGTGGTCGAAGAGGGTGGGGGCGAGGAGGCTGATGCCGTTCTGGGAGACGCGGCCGGGGGCGCCCGCCGCCCAGTACTCCTCCTCGAAGACGAGCCACCGCTCGATGTCCGCGCCCCGGCCCCCGTACTCCTCGGGCCAGGACACCGCCGACCAGCGGTCCGCGTGCAGCTGCGCCTCCCACGCGCGGTGTGCGGCGAAGCCCTCCTCGGTCTCCAGGGAGGGCAGGGGGCGGGCCGGGACGCGGGAGCGGAGCCAGGCGCGGGCCTCGGCGCGGAAGGACTCCACGCCGGGGGAGTGGTCGAGGTTCACGAGGTGCTCGCCTCCTTCATGGCGGCCACGTTCATGCCGCCGAGGGAATCCGCCGCGGTCTCGGCGTTGTGGGCGTGGGCCAGGTGGTGGAGTCCGAAGACGGAGTCCATGCCGGTGTGCAGGCCCTGGAGGTCCTCGGCCTGGTTGAGGGCCCGCTTGGTCAGCGCCAGGCCGAAGGAGGGCATCTCGGCGATCCGCCGGGCCAGCCGGCCGGTCTCGTCCGCGAGGTCGGCCCGCGGCACGACCCGGTTGACCATGCCCACCTCGTACGCCCGGCGGGCCGGCATCCGGTCGCCGGTGTAGAGGAACTCCCGGGCGATGCGCGGGGGCATGGCCCAGGGGTGGGCGAAGTACTCGACGCCGGGGATGCCCATCCGCACCACGGGGTCCGCGAAGAAGGCGTCCTCGCCGGCCACGATCAGGTCGCAGACCCAGGCCAGCATCAGCCCGCCCGCCACGCAGGCCCCCTGGACGGAGGCGATCACCGGCTTGGGCAGTTCGCGCCAGCGCCGGCACATGCCCAGGTACACCTCCGACTCCCGGGCGAAGCGGGACTCGGCGCCGGGCCGGGCGGTGTGGTCCCACCACAGTCCGGCGCGCCGTTCGAAGGGCAGGTGGGCGTCGCGGTCCGGGGTGCCGATGTCGTGGCCGGCGGAGAAGTGCTCGCCGGCCCCGGCCAGGACGACCACCTTGACGGCGGGGTCGTCGGCGGCCCGGTAGAAGGCGTCGTCCAGGGCGTACGTCATCGCGCTGTTCTGGGCGTTGCGGTAGCGGGGGCGGTTCATGGTCACGTACGCGACCGGGCCGCGCACCTCGTACAGGACGGGGGAGTCGGCGGGGGAGTCCTCGGCGGAGGCGTCGGAGGCGGGCATCGGCACATCCTTCCCTAACAAGTGTTTGGTAGGTTAACGTACGGCCATGAGCAGCGTCGAGGAGTTCCGCACCGAGGTCCGCGGCTGGCTCCGCACCCACCTCACCGGCGAGTACGCGGCCCTGCGGGGGCGCGGCGGACCGGGCCGGGAGCACGAGGCCTTCGCCGGCCGCCTCGCCTGGGAGCGGCACATGGCGGAACACGGCTGGACCTGCGTCGGCTGGCCCGTCGAGTACGGCGGCCGCGGCGCGAGCACCGCCGAGCAGATCGCCTTCCACGAGGAGTACGCCCTCGCCGACGCCCCGGCCCGGGTCAACCACATCGGCGAGCAGCTCCTCGGTCCCACCCTCATCGCCCACGGCACCGAGGAGCACAAACGCCGCTTCCTGCCGCCCATCCGGGCTGTGGAGGAGCTGTGGTGCCAGGGCTACAGCGAGCCCGACGCCGGATCCGACCTCGCGGGCGTCCGCACCCGCGCCGCCCTCCGCGACGGCGCGTGGGTGGTCGACGGCCAGAAGATCTGGACCTCCCTCGCCCACGAGGCCCAGTGGTGCTTCGTCCTCGCCCGCACCGCCCCCGGCTCCCGCCGCCACGAAGGCCTGTCCTACCTCCTCGTCCCCATGGACCAGCCCGGCGTCGAGGTCCGCCCCATCACCCAGCTCACCGGCACCTCCGAGTTCAACGAGGTGTTCTTCGACGGCGCCCGCACCGACGCCGCCCACGTCGTCGGCGCCCCCGGCGACGGCTGGGCCGTCGCCATGGCCACCCTCGGCTACGAACGCGGCGTCTCCACCCTCGGCCAGCAGGTCGGCTTCCGCCGCGAACTCGAAGCCCTCGCCGCACTCGCCCGCGCCAACGGCGCCCTCGCCGACCCGCTGATCGCCGACCGGCTCGCCCGCGCCTGGACCGGCCTCCAGGCCATGCGCGCCACCGCCCTGCGCCCCGGCACCGCGCCCTCCACGGCCAAGCTGTACTGGGCCCGCTGGCACCGCGACCTCGGCGAACTCGCCATGGACGTGTGCGGCGCCGCCTCGCTCACCGCGGCCGGCGCGCACGGGGACCCGTACGAACTCGACGACTGGCAGCGGCTCTTCCTCTTCTCCCGCGCGGACACCCTCTACGCGGGCTCCGACGAGATCCAGCGCAACATCGTCGCCGAGCGGATCCTCGGCCTTCCCAAGGAGGTACGGGCATGAACGCCCCCGCGTACGTCCCCGCCCACGGGCTGCTGAAGGACCGCACCGCCGTCATCACCGCCGCCGCCGGGGCCGGCATCGGCGGAGCCACCGCCCGCCGCTTCCTGGAGGAGGGCGCCACCGTCCTGATCAGCGACGCCCACGCCCGGCGGCTCAAGGAGACCGAGGACGCGCTCGCCGCCGAGTTCGGGCCCGCCCGCGTCGCCTCCCTGCCCTGCGACGTCACCGCGGAGGAGCAGGTCCGGGCCCTGTTCGCACATGCCGGGGAACTCCACGGCGGCCTCGACGTCGTCGTCAACAACGCCGGCCTCGGCGGTACCGCGCACCTCGTCGACATGACCGACGACCAGTGGGGCCGGGTCCTCGACGTCACCCTGAACGGCACCTTCCGCTGCACCCGCGCCGCCCTGCGCTCCTTCCGGGACTCCGGCCGCGGCGGGGTCCTCGTCAACAACGCCTCCGTCATCGGCTGGCGCGCCCAGACCGGACAGGCCCACTACGCCGCCGCCAAGGCCGGGGTGATGGCCCTGACCCGCTGCGCGGCCCTGGAGGCCGCGGAGCTCGGCGTACGCGTCAACGCGGTCGCCCCCAGCCTGGCCATGCACCCGCACCTGGTGAAGGTGACCAGCGAGGAGCTGCTGCGCGAACTGACGGCCCGCGAGGCCTTCGGCCGGTACGCCGAACCCTGGGAGATCGCCAACGTCATCGTCTTCCTGGCCAGCGGCTACTCGTCGTACATGACGGGCGAGACGGTGTCGGTCAGCAGCCAGCACGCCTAGGCCCAGAATGGGCCCGTGCCAACGAACAAGCCGAAGAAGACACAGGTGACCGCCTCGCCGGAGCGCCGCAGGGAACTCCTCGACACCGCCGCCGAGGTCTTCGCCGCCCAGGGTTACAACGCCACCACCGTCCGCAAGATCGCCGACGCCGCCGGGATGCTCGCCGGCAGCCTCTACTACCACTTCGATTCCAAGGAATCGATGCTCGACGAGATCCTCTCGGCCTTCCTGAACGAGCTGTGGGCGGGGTACGACACCGTCCTCGCCGCCGGCCTCGGCCCCAGGGAGACCATCGAGGCCCTCGTCACCGAGTCCTTCCGGGAGATCGACCGGCACCGCGCCGCCGTCGCCATCTACCAGAAGGAGGCCCGCACCCTCTCCGCGCAGCCCCGCTTCCACTACCTCTCCGACTCGCAGGTCAAGTTCGAGAAGGCGTGGCTGGGGACGCTGGAGCGGGGCGTCGCCGCCCAGGTCTTCCGCGCCGACCTCGACATCCGCCTCACCTACCGCTTCGTCCGCGACACGGTGTGGGTCGCGGCGTCCTGGTACCGGCCGGGCGGCCAGCACAGCCCCGAGGAGATCGCCCGCCAGTACCTGTCGATGGTGCTGGACGGGATCGCCGTACGCCCCTGACCCCGTTGAGGAGCCCGCCATGCCCGAGGCCTACATAGTCGACGCCGTACGCACCCCCGTGGGGCGGCGCGGCGGCGGCCTGTCCGCCGTGCACCCCGCCGACCTGGGCGCGCACGTCCTGAAGGCGCTGGTCGAGCGGTCCGGGGTGGACCCGGCCGCGGTGGAGGACGTGGTGTTCGGCTGCCTGGACACCGTCGGGCCGCAGGCGGGCGACATCGCCCGGACGGCCTGGCTGGCCGCCGGCCTGCCCGAGGAGGTCCCCGGCGTCACCGTCGACCGGCAGTGCGGGTCCTCGCAGCAGGCCGTGCACTTCGCGGCGCAGGGCGTGCTGTCCGGGACCCAGGACCTGGTGGTCGCGGGCGGCACCCAGAACATGTCGATGATCCCCATCGCCTTCGCCTCCCGGCAGGCCGCCGAACCGCTCGGCTTCACCGAGGGCCCCTACGCGGGATCGCACGGCTGGCGGGCCCGGTACGGGGACGCGCCGGTCAACCAGTTCCACGGGGCGCAGCTCATCGCCGGGAAGTGGGGGATCTCGCGCCGTGACATGGAGGAGTTCGCCCTGCGCTCCCACCAGCGGGCGCTGCGCGCCATCGACGAGGGCCGCTTCGAGCGGGAGACCGTCGCCTACGGGGAGGTCCGGGTGGACGAGGGTCCGCGCCGGGACACCACCCTGGAGAAGATGGCCGGCCTGAAGCCGGTCGTCGAGGGCGGCACCATCACCGCGGCCGTCTCCTCCCAGGTGTCGGACGGGGCGGCGGCCCTGCTGATCGCCTCCGAGCGGGCGGTCGCCGAACACGGCCTGACCCCCCGGGCCCGCATCCACCACCTCTCGGTCCGCGGCGAGGACCCCATCCGGATGCTGTCGGCCCCGATCCCGGCGACCGCGTACGCACTGAAGAAGACCGGGCTGACCCTGGACGAGATCGACCTGGTCGAGATCAACGAGGCCTTCGCGCCGGTGGTCCTGGCCTGGCTGAAGGAGACCGGCGCCGACCCGGACCGGGTCAACGTCAACGGCGGCGCCATCGCCCTGGGCCACCCGCTGGGCGCGACGGGCGTGAAGCTGATGACCACCCTGCTGCACGAGCTGGAGCGCACCGGCGGTCGCTACGGCCTCCAGACGATGTGCGAGGGCGGCGGGCAGGCCAACGTGACGATCATCGAGCGGCTGTAGCCGCGGCCCGGAAGGCGGTGCTGCGGCCGCGTGGCGAAGGTCGCAGCGGCGCCGGCCCGGGATGTGCTAGCTTAGAGGCGTTGCAGTTGTGGTACCCATGAACATTATGTGCGCCTGACGGGAATGCTCCGCAGGCGCTTTTATTGTTTTTCCCGGAATCTCCCGGATGGGGCCCTTGCCGCCTATTCAGGAGATTCAAATGGCTAACGGTACCGTGAAGTGGTTCAACTCGGAAAAGGGCTTCGGCTTCATCGAGCAGGACGGTGGCGGCCCGGACGTCTTCGCCCACTACTCGAACATCGCCACCTCTGGCTTCCGTGAGCTGACCGAGGGTCAGCGCGTGACCTTCGACGTCACCCAGGGCCAGAAGGGCCCCCAGGCGGAGAACATCCTCCCCGCCTAATTTCTTCAGCATGCCGGGGTCCGCGCCGCGAGGTGCGGGCCCCGGCTTGTCTGCTGTCTCGACCTTTGTTTGCACCTGCCGGTTCTAGGACGGTGCCGGTTTCAGGAGGGCTTTCTCGCATGACCAGCTCCAGCTCCGCACGCCCCAGCCGCCGCCCCACCCGGGGTCGAGGTGCGGCCCAGGGACGTCCGAAGGCTGGCGCGGGACGGCAGAAGTCCGCCCCCGCCCCCCGGCCCCAGGAATTCACCATGCCCGAACCGCAGGCCCCGGCGCTCCCGCCGGTCCCCGCGTTCGAGGACATGGACATGCCCGAGGCGCTGCTGAAGACCCTCGCCGCCCAGGGCGTGACCGAGCCGTTCCCCATCCAGGCCGCCACCCTGCCGAACTCGCTCGCCGGCCGCGACCTGCTCGGCCGCGGCCGCACCGGCTCCGGCAAGACCCTCGCCTTCGGCCTGGCCCTGCTCGCCCGCACCGCCGGCCGCCGCGCCCAGCCCACGGCGCCGCTCGCGATGGTCCTCGTACCGACCCGCGAGCTGGCCCAGCAGGTCACCGACTCCCTGAGCCCCTACGCCACCTCCGTCAACCTGCGCATCGCGACCGTCGTCGGCGGTATGTCGATCAACCGGCAGGCGGGCGCGCTGCGCCGCGGCGCCGAGGTGCTCGTCGCCACCCCCGGCCGTCTGAAGGACCTGATCGACCGCGGTGACGCGGACCTCTCGCAGGTCTCGATCACCGTCCTCGACGAGGCCGACCAGATGACCGACATGGGCTTCATGCCGCAGGTCACCGCGCTGCTGAAGCAGGTCGCGCCGGAGGGCCAGACGATGCTGTTCTCGGCGACCCTCGACAAGAACATCGACAAGCTCGTCAAGATGTTCCTGACCGACCCGGTCGCCTTCTCGGTCGACCCGTCCGCCGGCGCGGTCAGCACCATGGAGCACCACGTCCTGTACGTCATGGACGAGACCGACAAGAAGGCCGTGGCGACCCGCATAGCCGCTCGCGACGGCCGGGTCATCATGTTCGTGGACACCAAGCGGGGCGTCGACCGCATGGTCAAGCGGCTCCTCGCCGACGGCGTCCGCGCCTCCGGCCTGCACGGCGGCCGCTCCCAGCCGCAGCGCAACCGCACCCTGGACTGGTTCAAGACCGGCGAGGTCACCGCGCTGATCGCCACCAACGTGGCCGCGCGCGGCATCCACATCGACGACCTCGACCTCGTCGTCAACGTGGACCCGCCGACCGACCACAAGGACTACCTGCACCGCGGCGGCCGCACCGCCCGCGCCGGCGAGTCCGGCAGCGTGGTCACCCTGGTCCTGCCCGACCAGAAGCGCGACATGACCCGCCTGATGTCGGACGCCGGGATCACCCCGCGCACCGCGCAGGTCAAGTCCTCCGACGAGGAGCTGTCCCGGCTCACCGGCGCCCGCGAGCCCTCCGGCGTCCCCGTCGTGCTGGAGGTCCCGCAGGCCCCGCAGCCCAAGCCGCGCACCGGCTCGGGCTCCGGCTCCTCGCGCCGCCGCTCGGGCGGCTCCCGCGGCGGCTCCGCGACCGGCTCCGCCCCCGCGGCCGGCGGTCGCGGCCGGCGCTCCGGCGGCTCCGCCTCCGGTCAGGCCCCCGCCGCGGGCGCGGGCCAGGCCCGGCGCGGCCAGGGCGGCGGCCAGGGCAACGGCGGGGCCCCCGCCCAGGGCCGGCGCTCCGGCGGCGCGGCCTCCGGCGGCGGTGCCGCCGCGGCCTCCGCGCGCAGCCGCGTCGGCACGGGCGGCCAGGGCCGCCGCCGGGCGGTCTGACCCCCGCGGCACGAGCACGGACGACGGGACGCCGGGCGGCGCGCACAGCGCACCGCCCGGCGTCCGTCGTTCCCGGGCCCGCCCGGCCCGGACCGGTCAGCGGACCAGCTTGTCCTGCAGCTTCACCAGCGTCCGCAGGTCCAGGCCCAGCCCGGCCGTGAGGTAGCCGTAGAAGCTGCCGTAGTCGGCCTCCAGCTGCGCCGTCGCCGCGTCCAGGTAGTCCTGGCGGACCTCCTGGAGCGGGATCAGCAGGTCCGGGTTCTGCATCCGCCCCGACTGCTTGAGGCCCGCCCGGACCTGGGCGTCGTACGTCGCCCGGAACGTGTTCGAGGCCAGGTAGTCCCGCTCGGCCGTGTCCTGCGGCACGGCCAGCGAACGCAGCAGGACGTAACTCAGCCAGCCCGTACGGTCCTTGCCGGACGTGCAGTGGTACAGCAGCGGGCCCTGCTTCCCGTCCGCTATCTCCCGCAGGGTCGTCGCCAGCTGCGCCCGGTTCCCGGCGCTGGTCACGAAGTTGCGGTAGACGTCCCGCATGTACGCCTCGGCGCGCCCGCCGCCGAGCATCTGCTCCTGCCTGACGGGGTCGCCGGTGGCGATCGCGCCGACCAGGGTGCCGTACAGGCCCAGGTCGTCGACCGGGCGGGCGGTGGCGGTGAGACCTGCGGGCAGCCGGTCGGCGCCGTCGTACTGGAGCTCCATCGGGACGCGGAAGTCGACGACCTTCGTGAGGCCGAGACCCGAGACGGTGGTGATGTCCGCCGGGGTCAGCTTGCTCAGTGCGTCGGAGCGGTACACCAGCCCCTGGCGGACCCGACCGCCGGTGTAGGTGCGGTAGCCGCCGATGTCGCGGACGTTGACGGCACCTTGCAGGGGGATCTGGCGGATCGTTTCGGCAGAGTACTGCCCATGGTGCGGCTGCCTGGCGGACGCGGCGGTGCCGGCCGGCGCCGCGTACGCGGAGACGGCGGGCAGGGTCCCGATGGCGAGGGCGGCGGCGGCCGCCGCGGTCGCCAGGCGGATTCGGGCACGGCTCATCGTGCGACTCCTGTAACGGAGAAGGGGGATCACCCTGGTGGTGGCAGGGTGTGGAGCGAGTGCAGTGCTTCCATTGCCTGTCGTGCTTCGGCCATGACCCGGGAGACGAGTTCCGCACAGGACGGCAGATCCTCGATCACCCCCGCGACCTGGCCCGATGCCATGACGCCGAGGTCCGTACGGCCCTCGACCATGGACGCCTTCAGGAGCATCGGGGTGTTCGCCGCCAGCAGGACCTGGCTCCAGGACAGGTCCTTGCCGTGTTTCATCGCCAGGCCGTCGCGCACCATCTGCGCCCAGGACAGCCCCGACAGCTTCCGGAAGCCGGCCGCGTGCCGGACCGCCCGCGCCAGCGCCCCGGCGCGGCCCGACCGCTCCAGGGACGCGACCAGCTCGCTGCGCAGCATCCGGTGCGGCAGCCCGTCGACGGCGGTGGTGACGGTGACGTCCTTGACCGTGGCCCTCAGGTACTCGGCCTTCACCGCGTCCGGGACGGTGGAATCGGAGGTCAGCAGGAAACGGGTGCCCATCGCGATGCCCGCCGCCCCGTACGCCAGGGCGGCGACCAGACCGCGGCCGTCGCTGAAGCCGCCCGCCGCGATCACCGGGATGTCCACCGCGTCGACCACCTGCGGCAGCAGCACCGTCGTGGCCACGTCACCGGTGTGCCCGCCGCCCTCGCCGCCCTGCACGACCACCGCGTCCGCGCCCCAGGCCGCGACCTTCTCGGCGTGCCGGCGCGCCCCGATGGAGGGAACCACGACCACCCCGGCGTCCTTCAGCCGGGCGATCAGCTCCCGGGACGGGGCGAGCGCGAACGAGGCCACCCGCACGCCCTCGTCGATGATCAGCCGCACCCGCTCGGCCGCGTCCCCGGCGTCCGCCCGCAGGTTCACCCCGAACGGCGCGTCCGTACGGGACCTGACCTCCTGCACCGCCGCCCGCAGTTGCTCCACGGTCATGGTCGCCGAGGCCAGGATGCCCAGCGCCCCCGCGTTCGCCGCGGCCGAGACCAGCCGCGGCCCGGCCACCCAGCCCATGCCCGTCTGCACGATCGGGTACCGGACCCCGACCAGCTTGGTGAATGCCGTCTCCATCGCCGACTCCGCTCCTCCGCCGTCGTCCCGCCGTACCTCAGACCCGGACTTCCCGGTCGCGCAGACCCCTGGGGTCGATCACCTCGCGGATCAGCCGCAGTTCCACGGCGGTCGGCTCCCGCGTGTACGGGACCCCGTCCGCGACCGCCAGCTCGAACCCGGTCGCCGCGCGGACCTGCTCGACCGTGACGCCCGGGTGCAGGGAGGCGAGGCGCATCGAGTGGTCCGGGCCGGTGAAGTCGAAGACCCCGAGGTCGCTGACCACCCGCGGCAGCCGGTGGAAGCGGGTCACCCCGGCCGCCGCCGCGCGGTCGTACCCCACCCCGCTGACCATGTCGACGCGTTCGACGAACACCCGGGGGGAGTGCCGGGGGACCCAGTAGCTCACCGGGTTGTTCAGGGTGTTGACGGGAGCGCCGCGCACCCCGAGGAGCTGGCGGGAGGGCCGCTCCCAGTCGCCGATGCAGGAGATGTTCTGGTTGCCGTGGCGGTCGATCTGGCTGGCGCCCATCATCACGTGCCGCCGCCCGCCGGTGACCATCGTCAGATGGCGCCGGTACGGCAGCCAGCCCTCGGGCGTGCCGTCCAGGCCGACCAGCAGGGCCTCGCCGTCGGTGAGCAGCAGGTCGGGGGAGAAGGTGCGCTTGGCGAGCCGGGCCCCGAAGGAGGGGATCAGCCCCATCGGGCTGGCGAGCACCTCTCCGTTGTCGCGCCAGGCCTCGGCGCAGGCGATCACGCAGTACTCCTGCCGGGTGGCGGCGGTCTCGGCGGTCACTGCTGCTCCTCGTGCCAGGTCCGGACGGCGGTCTGGTAGTCGTGCTCGCTCCCGCCGGCCAGGAAGCGGGCGGCGAACTCGGGCCAGGGGGTGGCGGCGTACAGCTTCTGGAAGGCCTCGTCGCGGCCGTAGTCGGGGGCGCAGGAGGTGAAGTGCGCGCCGTTGGGGGTCTCCACCACGCCGGTGACGGAGTGCCGGCTGACGAGGAGGGACTGCGGGGGGCCGGACTTGGCCAGCTCGGCGGTCTCCACGAGCTGCTCGCAGGAGAGGTACGCGGCGTCGGCGGCCTCGCAGAAGAGGTCGTCGAAGTAGGGGTCCGGGCCCAGGTACTGGCCGTTGCCGAGCCGGTCGGCGCGGTTGAGGTGGACCAGGGCCGCGTCCAGGCGCAGGGCGGGGACGGCGACGAACTCCTCGCCGTCGGCGTAGGGGGAGGTGACGGTGCGCAGCCCGGGGTTGACCCGCATCACGTCGGAGCCGATGCCGGCCCGGACGGGCATGAAGGGGAGCCGGTTCGCGGCGGCGTGCAGCCCCCACATGAACATGGCCTCGTCGTACTCGGTGAGGGCGATGGCCCCGCTCTCGCGGGCGGCCCGGAAGTTCGGCTCCAGAGCGATGGAATCGAGGGTGGCGAAGGGGGCCACGAGCCTGCGGATCCGTCCCGCGGCGGCCAGCAGCCCGACGTCGGGGCCGCCGTACGCGACCACGGTGAGATCGGTGATCTCCGAGCGGAGCAGTGCCCGCACCAGGGCCATGGGCTTGCGCCGGGAACCCCAGCCGCCGATGCCGACGGTCATCCCGCTGCTCAGCTGCCCGACCACCTCTTCGGGGGTCATCGTCTTGTCCGTCATGCGGATTCCTCCCATCCCTCTCCGTGAGCGGAGCCCTTGCCGAAGGTGTCGCGGACGCGGTCGGCGACCCCGCTGAGGTTGGCCTCGAAGGTGAAGCCCTGTTCGAAGCGGTAGCTGCGGCGCACGTCCACGGGGTCGATGCCGTTGATGGCCGCCTTGGCCAGGCGGATCAGGTAGCCGTCCTTCTTGGCGATCTCGGCCGCCAGCTCCAGGGCGGCCTCCCGCAGCCGTTCGGGCGGGACCACCTTCCAGACGGAGCCGTGCGCGTGGAGTTCGGCCGCGGTGGCGGTGCGCGAGGTGTAGTACAGGGCGCGCATCAGGTGCTGCGGGACGAGCCGGGCCAGGTGGGTGGCGGCCCCGAGGGCGCCCCGGTCGAGCTCGGGGAGCCCGAAGACGGCGTCGTCGGACGCCACGATGGCGTCGGCGTTGCCGACGAGCCCGATGCCGCCGCCCAGGCAGAACCCGTTCACGGCGGCGACCACCGGCACCTCGCACTCGTAGACGGCGGCGAAGGCCTCGTAGCAGCCGCGGTTGGCGCCGATCAGGGCGCCGTGGCCGGTGTCGCGCTGCATTTCCTTGATGTCGACCCCGGCGTTGAAGCCCCGGCCCTCGGCGGCCAGGACCACGCAGCGGACCTCGGGGTCCCGGCCGGCGGCGCGCAGTGCGTCGGCGAGGTCGTACCAGCCCTGGACGGGGAGGGCGTTGACGGGCGGGAAGTCGGCTGTGACGAGTGCGATGCCCTTGGCCGGGCCGGAGGTGGAGACACCCATGAGCGGATCAGCTACCTTTCCACCAAACATTTGTTAGGTGAGGAAGGTAGCAGCCGATGGAGCTCAATGGGAGGGTCGCCGTCGTCACCGGCGGAACCCGGGGGGTGGGCGCCGGGATCGCGCGCTCCTTCCTCGCGGCCGGGGCGGAGGTGGTCGTCTGCGCCCGGCGGCCACCGGACGAGCCGGTGGCGGCGGGCGGACGGCAGGCCGCCTTCACCGCCGTGGACCTGCGCGACCCGGTCGCGGTGGGGGAGTTCTTCGACGCCGTCGCCGCCCGCCACGGGCGGCTCGACTGCCTGGTGAACAACGCGGGCGGAACCCCGTACCGGCTGCTCGGGGAGGGCGCCGCCGAACGTCACGCGAGGGTCGTCGAACTCAACCTGGTGGCGCCGATGACGGCCTCGCTCGCCGCGTACCCGTGGCTGCGCGAGAGCCGCGGCTCGGTCGTGATGGTCGGCAGCGTCAGCGGCACCCGCCCCTCGCCGGGCACGGCGGCCTACGGCGCGGCCAAGGCGGGCCTGGAGAACCTGGCCCGCTCGATGGCCGTGGAATGGGCGCCCGAAGTACGCGTCAACTCGCTCGTGCTGGGCATGGTGCGGACCGAGCTGGCGCACCTGCACTACGGGGACGAGGCGGGCGTCGCGGCGGTCGGCGCCACCGTGCCGCTGGGACGGCTGGCCGAGCCCTCGGACGTGGGGGAGGCGGCGGTCTTCCTGGCCTCCGGCCGGGCGGGCTACGTCAGCGGCGCGAGCCTGCTGGTGCACGGGGGCGGGGAGCGCCCCGCGTTCCTGGACGCGGCAACGGTCAACAAGGAGAGCTGAGGCGGACATGGGCATTGCGGACGGACGCGTGGTGATCGTGACGGGCGCGGGACGGGGGCTGGGCCGGGCCCACGCCCTCGCCTTCGCGGCGGAGGGCGCGCGGGTGGTCGTCAACGACCTCGGAGTGGGCCTCGACGGCCGCCCGGGGCCCGACAGCCCGGCGCAGCTGGTCGTCGAGGAGATCAGGGCCCGGGGCGGGGAGGCGGTGGCGCACGGCGGGGACATAGCCTCCGAGGGGGGTGCGGCCTCGCTGGTGGACTGCGCGGTCTCCACCTTCGGCGGCCTGGACACCCTGGTCAACAACGCCGGGTTCCTGCGGGACCGGATGCTGGTCAACCTGGGGGAGGCCGACTGGGACGCGGTGATGCGGGTGCACCTCAAGGGGCACTTCCTGCCGCTGCGGGCGGCCGCCGGGTGGTGGCGGGCCGAGGCGAAGGCCGGGCGCGCCCGGGCCGCCCGGGTGGTCAACACCTCCTCGGGGGCGGGGCTGCTGGGCTCCGTAGGCCAGGGCAACTACAGCGCCGCCAAGGCGGGGATCCTCGGCCTGACGCTGGTGGCGGCGGCCGAGATGGAGCGGTACGGGGTCCAGGTCAACGCGATCGCCCCGGCGGCGCGGACCCGGATGACCGAGCAGACCTTCGCCGAGTCGATGGCCGAGCCGGAGACCGGGGACTTCGACGCGATGGCCCCGGAGAACGTGTCCCCGCTGGTGGTGTGGCTGGGCTCCGAGGACTCGGCGGGCGTCACGGGACGGGTCTTCGAGGTGGAGGGCGGCCGGATCACGGTGATGGAGGGCTGGCGGCCCGGCCCCACCGCCGACCGGGGCGCGCGGTGGACTCCGTCGGGGGCGGGGGTGGCGGTGACGAAGCTCCTCGCGGAGGCGGAGCCGGCGCAGCCGGTGTACGGGGCCCGGTAGTCCCGGCCCGCCGGGGGCGGGGCGCCCCGGGCGGGCGGGTGCCGGTGGGTTGGGTGCGGGTGGTGTGCCGCTGCGCGGAGCGGGGTCCCCTACCCGCCCTTCCACCGTTCCCCGGGCTTCGCCCGGACCCGTACGGCGCTACCGCGCCCGCGCCTCAAACGCCGGCGGGGCTGAAATCAGCCTCGCCGGCGTTTGAGGCGCGGGGTCTGGGGCGGAGCCCCCAGGGAACGGGCGAAGGGCGGGTAGGGGACCGCCCCGCGCAGCGGCTGCCCCCGCCCGGGGGAACCGGCCATCGTGGGGGGTGGGGTGGATCAGGGGCGGCGGGCACCGCCTGATGGGCGGGGTGGCGGACGCGGGGGTTCCGCCGGTTCCGGCCAGGGAGCGGCTCCGGGGGCACCCCGGAACGGCGTTGGCCGTATCACGCCCTCCCCGCCCCAGCGGCAGCGTGATGGCATGTCCACGCCGAATTCCCGACCGAAGGGGACCCGCATGCCGCTCCGCAGAATCGCCGTCGGCGCCGCCATCGCCGTGCTGTCGGCCGTGGCCGCCGTACCCGCACAGGCGCACGCCCCCGCCGACCCCCCGTACATCCCGCCGCCCGGCCGCATCACCGTCGACGTCGTCGGCGTCAACGGCTCCGGCTGCCCCCAGGGGACCGCCACCGTCGCCGCCGCCTCCGACAACACCGCCTTCACCGTCACCTACAGCAACTACCTCGCGCAGACCGGCGCCGGCTCCAGCGGCACCGACTTCCGCAAGAACTGCCAGCTGGCCCTGCGGATCCACGTCCCCCAGGGGTTCACGTACGCCATCGCCCGCGCCGACTACCGCGGCTTCGCCCACCTCCAGCGCGGGGCCTACGCCCAGGAGCGCGCGAACTACTACTTCCAGGGCAACGCCCAGACGGCCCGCACCACCCACCAGTTCAACGGCCCCTTCAGCGACAACTGGCAGGCCAGCGACCAGACCGAGTACGCCGACCTGGTCTGGGCCCCCTGCGGCGAGGAGCGCAACCTCAACGTCAACACCGAACTGCGCGTCTACGGCGGCACGTCGAGCCCGCAGGCGCTGAGCTTCATGAGCATGGACTCCACCGACGGCAGCGTCAGCACCGTCTACCACTTCGAGTGGAAGGAATGTCCCACCGCCTGACGCCGGCGCGCGAGCGCGTGAACACGACCCGAAGGTCAGGAGTGACAACGATGTCCCACGCCCTGTCCCGCCACCGGACCCGCACCCTGCTCATCGGCGCCGCGGCCGCCGCCCTGGTCACCGCGTCCACCCCCGCCGTGGCGGGCGGTCCGATCACCGTCCCGCCCGACAAGATCGTCATCGAACTCGCCACCGTCAACGGCTCCGGCTGCCGCGAGGGCACCGCCCAGGTGGCCGTCGCCCCCGACAACACCGCCTTCACCGTCACCTACAGCGAGTACATGGCCCAAGTCGGACCCGGAGCCCCGCCCACCGCCTTCCGCAAGAACTGCCAGCTCAACCTCCGCGTCCACGTGCCCTCCGGCTTCACCTACGCCATCGTGCAGGCCGACTACCGCGGGTTCGCGTTCCTCCAGCCCGGAGCCTCCGGCCAGGAAAGGGCGAACTACTACTTCCAGGGCATGCCGCAGACGGCCCAGCGGACCCACCAGTTCAGCGGCCCCCTCAACGACAACTGGCAGACGAGCGACAAGACGGAGTACGCCGACCTCGTCTGGGCCCCGTGCGGCGAGAAGCGCAACTTCAACATCAACACCGAACTTCGCGTGAACGCCGGCACCTCCAGCCCCCAGGCCACCAGCTTCATGGCCATGGACTCCACCGACGCCAGCGTCAGCACCCTCTACCACCTCGCCTGGCAGGTCTGCCCGGGCGGTCCCAGGAAGTCCTAGCGAACGGCAGAGCGGCGGGGGGGGGGCCCCGGGGGGCCCGCCCCCCCCCCCGTCCCCCGCCGCCTGCCCCGCCCCGGGGACCCCCCCCCCCCCCCCCCCCCCCCCCCTGCCCACCCACCCACACCCCCCCCCGGGGGCGGGGCGGGGGGGGGGGCCCCCCTCCCCCCGGCCCCCCGCCCGGGGGGGGGGGGGGCGCGGGGGGGCCCCCCCCCCGCCGCCCTTTCCCGCTCGGCTTCCCGCTCAGCGGGAACACCGCCTCCCGCCCGCCACCGCCCCGCGCCTACCGTCTGCGGCACCACACACCACCGCAGCCGGGAGGACCCCCATGCCGAACGACCGGCTCAGGCACGAGGCCGCCGGGCTGCTGCGCGCGGCGGAGCTGGCACGGACCCCCGTACGGCCGCTGGCCGAGCTGTTCGAGGGGATCGGCACGCAGGACGCGTACGAGATCCAGCTCCTCAACGTCCGCCGCCGCTGCGCCGACGGCGCCACCGTCACCGGCCACAAGGTCGGCCTGTCGTCGCCCGTCATGCAGGCCATGATGGGCGTCGCCGAACCGGACTACGGCCACCTCCTCGACACCATGGAGCTGCACCCCGGCACCCCCGTCCGGGCCGCCGCGTACTGCGCGCCCCGCATCGAGGTCGAGGTCGGCTTCGTCCTCGGCGCCGACCTGCCCGGCGAGGGCTGCACCGAGGCCGACGTCCTGGCCGCCACCGAACGCGTCGTGCCCGCCCTGGAGCTCATCGACAGCCGCATCGCGGACTGGCGGATCACCATCGCGGACACCATCGCCGACAACGCCTCCTCCGCCGGCTACGCCATCGGCGAGGGCCGCGACCCGCGCGAACTGGACCTGAAGGCCATCGAGGCCCGCCTCGAAAGCGGCGGCGAAACCCTCGCCGCCGGCCGCTCCGACGCCGTGCTCGGCGACCCCGCCACCGCGGTGGCCTGGCTGGCCCGCACCGTCGCCCGCTTCGGCGTCCCCCTGCGCAAGGGCCACCTGATCCTCCCCGGATCCTGCACCCGCGCCGTCGACGTCCACGCCGGACGGACCTACACCGCCACCTTCACCGGGCTCGGCCCGGTCTCCCTCTCCTTCCGCTGACCGCTGAGGTGCGCATGAAGAAAGCGACCGCCGCCATCGTCGGCTCCGGCAACATCGGGACCGACCTGCTCTACAAACTGCTCCGCTCCCCGTACGTCGAACCCCGCTGGATGATCGGCGTCGACCCCGCCAGCGAGGGCCTCGCCCGCGCCCGCCGGGCCGGGATCGAAGCCTCCCACGAGGGCGTCGACCGGCTCCTCGCCCAGGACGAGCTGCCCGACCTGGTCTTCGAGGCCACCTCCGCGTACGTGCACCGGGCCAACGCCCCCCGCTACGCCGAACTCGGCATCAAGGCCGTCGACCTGACCCCCGCCGCCGTCGGCCCCGCCGTCGTCCCGGCCGCCAACCTCACGGCCCACCTCGACGCCGACAACGTCAACATGATCACCTGCGGCGGCCAGGCCACCATCCCCATGGTGTACGCCGTCTCGCGCGTGGTGCCCGTCGCCTACGCCGAGATCGTCGCCTCGGTCGCCTCCGTCTCGGCCGGCCCCGGCACCCGCGCCAACATCGACGAGTTCACCCGCACCACCGCCCGCGGCATCGAGGAGATCGGCGGCGCCGCCCGCGGCAAGGCGATCATCATCCTCAACCCCGCCGAGCCCCCCGTCGTCATGCGCGACACCGTCTTCTGCGCCATCCCGGCCGACGCCGACCGCGAGGCGATCACGGCCTCCGTGAAGGCGGTCGCCGAGGACGTGGCCTCCTACGTCCCCGGCTACCGGCTGCGCGCCGAGCCGCAGTTCGACGACCCCTCCCCGCTCAGCGGGGGCAACGCCCGGGTCGCGGTCTTCCTGGAGGTGGAGGGCGCCGGAGACTACCTGCCCCCCTACGCCGGAAACCTCGACATCATGACCGCCGCCGCCACGAAGGCCGGCGAGGAGATCGCGAAGGGCCTCCCGCTGTGAAGACGTACTCCGCCGCGCTCGACGTCCGCGTCACCGACTCCTCCCTGCGCGACGGCTCCCACGCCAAGCGCCACCGGTTCACCACCCAGGACGTACGCGCGGTCGTGGCCGCCCTCGACGACGCCGGCGTCCCCGTCATCGAGGTCGCCCACGGCGACGGCCTCGGCGGCTCCTCCTTCACCTACGGCTTCTCGAAGACGCCCGAGCAGGAGCTGATCAGGGCCGCCGCCGAGACCGCCCGCCACGCGAAGATCGCCTTCCTGATGCTCCCCGGACTGGGCGTCAAGGACGACATCCGCGCCGCCCACGCGAACGGCGGAAGCATCTGCCGGATCGCCACCCACTGCACCGAGGCCGACATCTCCGTCCAGCACTTCGGCCTCGCCCGCGACATGGGCCTGGAGACCGTCGGCTTCCTGATGATGGCCCACTCCACCACCCCCGAGGCCCTCGCCCGCCAGGCCCGCGTCATGGCCGACGCCGGCTGCCAGTGCGTGTACGTCGTCGACTCCGCCGGAGCGCTCGTCATGGACGAGGTCACCGACCGCGTCGCCGCCCTCGTCGCCGAACTCGGCGACGACGCGCAGGTCGGCTTCCACGGCCACGAGAACCTCGGCCTCGGCGTCGGCAACTCCGTCGCCGCCGTGCGCGCCGGCGCCCTCCAGATCGACGGATCCACCCGCCGCCTCGGCGCGGGCGCCGGCAACACGCCCGTCGAGGCCTTCGCCGCCGTCTGCCAGAAGATGGGCATCCGCACCGGCATCGACGTCCTGAAGATCATCGACGCGGCCGAGGACGTGGTCCGCCCCGTCATGGACGAGGAGTGCCGCCTCGACCGAATGTCCCTGCTCATGGGCCACGCCGGGGTCTACTCCAGCTTCCTCAAGCACGCCTGGGTCCAGGCGGAGCGCTACGGGGTCCCCGGCGCCGAGATCCTGCTGCGCGCGGGCGAACGCCGCCTGGTCGGCGGCCAGGAGGACCAGCTGATCGACATCGCCCTCGAACTCGCCGCCGAGCGCTGAGCCGCCCGGCGGCCCCAGCTCCGTCCCGACCGCTCACCCCGAAGAAGTGGAGGGCGCCAGCCCATGACCTCGCCCACCCCCACCCCCGCCTCCACCCCCGCGACCGGCGCCGCGGACGACGAGGGCCCCCGCGTCATCCGCGCCGCCGCCGTCCCCGCCCGCTTCGCCCGCGGCTGGCACTGCCTCGGCCTCGCCGCCGCCTTCCGCGACGGCACCCCGCACGAGGTACGGGCCTTCGGCACCCGCCTCGTCGTCTTCCAGGGCGCGGACGACGGCGCACTGCACGTCCTGAACGCCTTCTGCCCCCACATGGGCGGCAACCTCGCCCACGGCACCGTCAAGGGCGACACCGTCGCCTGCCCCTTCCACGACTGGCGCTGGTCCGGCGACGGCCGCTGCGCCGACGTCCCCTACGCCCGCCGCGTCCCGCCCCGCGCCCGCACCCGCGCCTGGACCACCCTGGAACGCAACGGCCAGCTCTACGTCTGGCACGACCCCGAGGGCAACCCGCCGCCCGCCGACGTCACCATCCCCGCCATCGAGGGCTTCGGCAGCGACGAGTGGAGCGACTGGAGCTGGAACTCCCTGCTCGTCGAGAACGCCAACTGCCGCGAGATCGTCGACAACGTCGTGGACATGGCGCACTTCTACTACGTGCACTACGCCTTCCCGCACTACTTCAAGAACGTCTTCGACGGACACGTCGCCACCCAGTACATGGAGTCCACCCCGCGCGGCGACGTCGACCTCGGCACCCTGTCCACCGGCGGCGGCCTGCGCTCCGACGCCTCCTACTACGGCCCCTCCTACATGATCGACCGGCTGTGGAGCGACGTCGGCGGCGGGCTGGAGATGGAATCCGTCCTGATCAACTGCCACTACCCGGTCGACGAGAACAGCTTCGTGCTCATGTACGGGGCGATCGTGAAGCGGCTCCCCGGCATGAGCGGCGAACAGGCCGCCGACGCCGCCCGCCTCACCGCCGAGGGGCTCGCCGTCGGCTTCGAGCAGGACGTGGAGATCTGGAAGAACAAGACCCGCATCGACAACCCCCTCCTCACCGAGGAGGACGGCCCCGTCTACCAGCTCCGCCGCTGGTACGAGCAGTTCTACGTCGACGCCGCCGACGTCGGGGACGAGATGGTCCGCCGCTTCGAGTTCGAGATCGACACCACCCGCGCCACCGCCGCCTGGAAGGCCGAGGTCGCCGCCAACCTCGCCGCCCGCCGCGCCGAGGCCGGCTGATGCGCCCCGTCGCGTGCGGGGAGTGCGGCAACGAGGTGCTGTGCGAGAAGTTCAGCCCCGCCCACACCCAGGTGCAGTGGACCGCCGAAGCCGCCGCCGTCTGCCCGCGCATCGCCGCCGAGGCCGACGGCCGGCCCAGCGCCCGCGTCCGCTCCTGCGCGGCGCTGCGCGCGAGCATCGAAGCCGCCGTCCGCGAAGGCCGACTGGAGGTGCCCGCCGGTGCCTGACCCCGAAGGCCCCGCGCCGGCCGGCGCGCCCGCAGCCCGGGGCGGAGCCCGCGGCGCGCTGCGGGTCCGCGTCACGGACCGCGTCCAGGAGACCCCGGAGGCCGTCTCCCTCGTCCTGGAGCCCGAACTGCCCTACCGTCCCGGGCAGTTCCTCACCGTCCGGATCCCCGGCGGAGCGGCCCGCTGCTACTCCCTGGCCAGCTCCCCGCACACCGGCGAGCCGATGCGCATCACCGTCAAACGGGTCCCCGGCGGCTCCGGCTCGGCCTGGCTCTGCGACCGCGTCCGCCCGGGGGACGAACTGGAGGTGCTGCCGCCCGCCGGCACCTTCACCCCCGGCCCCGGCGGCCTGGACGCCGACCTGCTGCTCGTGGCCGGCGGGAGCGGGATCACCCCGGTGTTCTCCCTGGCCACGTCGGCCCTGGCGGCCGGCGGGGGACGGGTGGCCCTGGTGTACGCCAACCGCGGTCCCGGGTCGGTGGTCTTCCGGGACGCGCTGCGGGAACTGGCCGCGGCGCACCCCGGGCGGCTCACCGTCGTGCACTGGCTGGAGGAGCTCCAGGGGCTGCCGACCGCGGACCTGCTCGGGGGCCTGCTGGCCCCGTACGCCGGGCGCGAGGCGTGGCTGTGCGGGCCGGGTCCGCTGATGGACGCCGCCGACGCCGCCCTGCGCGCGGCGGGGGCGCCCGGGGGCCGGATCCACCGCGAGCGCTACTTCTCCCTGGGCGCCGACGTCTTCGCGGAGCCCGCGTCCGTGCCTTCCGCGGGCGGGCCGGGTGCCGTGGTGGCCGAGGTGGGGCTCGACGGGCTGACCCGTACCGTCGCCTGGGACCGGGGGACGGTCCTGCTCGACGCCCTGCTCGCCGCCGGGCTCGAAGCCCCGTACTCCTGCCGGGAGGGGGCGTGCGCCGCCTGCTGCTGCCGGGTGCTGGAGGGCGGGGTGAAGATGGCCCGCAACGAGGTCCTGGACGGCGAGGACCTGGCCGGGGGGTACGTCCTGGCCTGCCAGGCGCTGCCGCTGACCGACCGGGTCCGGATCACCTACGACGGGTAGCGGGAACGGCAGAAGGGCTCCGGGTCCGGCCCCCTGGCGAGGGGTCGGGTCCGGAGCCCTTCTCGTGCGCTGCCATATGACTACCCGCTACATCCACTCGCTGAACCGCAGCCAGCCCATCATGTTGTCCATCGCCCGCTCCGACACCGCCGGCTCCAGGTCAGGGGGCGGCGCGGACGCCGAACGGCCCGCGCGGCCGGGCCCGTACAGCTCCCGCCACACCGCCCGCGCGCACGCCAGCACGGCCGGTGCGAGCCGGGCGAGTTCGCGTTCGCCCCGGCAGGAGGAGACCGAGACGGCGGCGATCGCCCGCCCGGAGCCCCGCAGCGGCGCGGCCACGCACGAGACGCCCCGGAAGCCCTCCTCCCGGTCGTAGGCGACGCCCCGTTCGCGGGTCGCCGCCAGCTCGGCGCGCAGGGCCTGCGGCCGGACCAGGGTGCGGGCCGTGCGCGGGCGCAGCCCCTGGGCGAGGACGTGCTCGACGGTGCCCGGATCGCTGAACGCGAGCACCGCCTTCCCGGCGGCCGTGGCGTGCGCCGGCATCCGGCCGCCGACCCTGGAGGGCACGGCGGTGGCGTCCGAGCCGCCGATCCGCTCCAGGCAGACCACCTCGGCCCCGTCCAGCACCGAGAGGTGCACCAGCTGGCCGGTCCGCTCGTGCAGCTCGTGCAGCAGCGGCAGGGCGGCCCGGCGCAGCCGGTTGTGGTGGGAGGCGAGGGCGCCCAGCTCCAGCATCCGCATGCCCATCCGGTAGTCCCGGCCGTCGCGGTCCAGCCAGCGCAGCCGTACCAGCTGGTCCAGGATCCGGTGGGCGGAGGAGCGCGGGATCCCGGACCGGCGCACCACCTCGGTGAGCGAGAGCCGCGGCTGCGCGCCCTCGAAGGCGCCCAGCACCTTCGCGGCCTTCTCCAGCAGCGACAGCGGCGTCAGCTCGGTGTCCATGACCTGGTCGAGCACGAGGAAACCCCCTGCGTGAGGCGTTGGGGCGACCCTGCCACGGGCCCCGGCGCGCAGGGAAGCACCGGGAGGCATGTATTTCATTCAGTAATACTCCTGATCGTCTGGTCGGAGGGGTGGGCGGCGGTCAGGGGACGGCGAGGGGGCGTCGGGGGAGGCCGCGAAGGGCCTTCGCCGGGCCTTCCCACTCAGCGGGAACACCGCGTTCCACCCCCCGCGGCCGCAGGCGTACGTTCACCGCACCCCGAAGCCGTCGGCCCGTCCGACGACCCAGAGAAGGGACACCATGAGCGACGAAGACGTCCTCGACGCAGTCCGCGCCCTCGCCCCGGCCCTGCGCGAACGCGCCGCCGAGGCGGAGGCCCAGCGCAAGGTCCCCGACGCGAGCATCAAGGAGCTGACGGACACCGGCTTCTTCCGGCTCCTCCAGCCCCGCGCCCACGGCGGCCGCGCCGCCCACCCCGGCGTCTTCTACTCCGCCGTCAAGGAGGTGGCCAAGGCCTGCGGCTCCACCGGATGGGTCGCCTCCGTCGTCGGGGTCCACCCCTGGCACGTGGCCCTCTACGACCCCCGCGCCCAGCAGGAGGTGTGGGGCGAGGACCGCGACACCCGCATCTGCTCCTCCTACGCCCCCACCGGCGAGGTCACCCCCGCCACCGGCGGCTTCACCCTCAGCGGCCGCTGGCACTTCTCCTCCGGCTGCGACCACGCCGACTGGGCCCTGCTCGGCGGACTGGTCACCGACGCCGACGGCCGGCCCGTCGACATGCGGACCTTCCTCGTCCCCCGCTCCCAGTACCGCATCGACGAGGTCTGGGACACCGTGGGCCTGCGCGGCTCCGGCTCCAACGACATCGTCCTCGACCAGGTCTTCGTCCCCGAGCACCGCGCCCTCAGCTTCGGCCCGGTCACCGCCCTCCAGGTCCCCGGCCACGCCGCCAACCCCGAACCCGTCTACCGCCTCCCCTACGCGGCCGTCTTCACCACCACCATCTCCACCCCCGTCGTCGGCATCGCCGAAGGCGCCTACGAGGAGTACGTGGCCGCCACCCGCGCACGCTTCCGCGTCTCCTACGGACAGCAGGTCGCCGAGGACCCCTTCGCACAGGTCCGCATCGCCCGCGCCGCCAGCGACATCGACGCCTCCTGGCTCCAGCTGCGGCGCAACATCGACGAGCTGTACGCCCTCGCCGAACGCGGCGAACCCCTGCCCGTGCGGCTGCGCACCCGGGCCCGCCGCGACCAGGTCCTCGCCACCGAACGCTGCGTCGCCGCCGTCGACCTGCTCGTGGAGAACGCGGGCGGCAGCGCCATGCGCACCGGCCCGAACCCCCTCCAGCGGGCCTGGCGCGACGTCCACACCGGCCGCGGCCACGCCGCCAACGACCCCGAACGGGCCCTGGTCCTCTTCGGCCAGGGCGCCCTCGGCCTCGACATCCAGGACACGATGCTGTGAGTCCCCGGGAAGACCTCACCCACGAGAACACCTCCCGCTTCGTGAAGGCCGGCGGACTCACCCTCCACCTCCACGAGGCCGGACCGTCCGACGCGCCCGCCGTGATCATGCTGCACGGCGGCGGCCCCGGAGCCTCCGGCTGGTCCAACTTCGGCGCCAACCTGCCCCACTTCGCCGAGCGCTTCCGCACCCTGCTCGTCGACCAGCCCTGCTACGGCCGCTCCGACAAGCCCGAACCCGACCGCCACTACTTCGCCCACAGCGCCCGCGCGGTCGTGGCCCTCATGGACGAACTCGGCATCGCGAGCGCCCACTTCATCGGCAACTCCCTCGGCGGCGGCACCGCCGCCCGGATCGCCCTCGACCATCCCGACCGGGTGGCGAAGCTGCTGCTCATGGGCCCCGGCGGGATCTCCCTCAACCTGTTCTCGCCCGACCCCACCGAAGGCATCCGCCGCCTGACCGAGTTCGCCGCCTCGCCCGAGCCCACGCGCGCGCAGATGCGTACGTTCCTCACCACCCTCGCCCACGACCCGGCCGTCGTCACCGACGCCCTCGTCGAGGAGCGCTACGCCCAGGCCACCGACCCCGAGGCCCGGCTCGGCAACGCCCGCATGGCCGCCTCGTTCGCGAAGTGGCCCGAGGAGACGATGCTCTGGCGCGAGGCCCACCGCATCACCTGCCCCGTCCTGCTGACCTGGGGCCGCGAGGACCGGGTCAACCCCGTCGACGGGGCCCTCCTCGCCCTCAAGACCATCCCCGACGCCCGCCTGCACGTCTTCCCCCGCTGCGGCCACTGGGCGCAGACCGAGGCCGCCGACGAGTTCAACCGCCTCGCCACCGACTTCTTCCTCCACTGAACCGGACAGGGACCCCGCATGGACATCCGCGCACTCGGCTACCTCCGCATCCAGACCGCCGACCTCGCCGCCTGGCGCACCTACGTCCTGGACGTCCTCGGCATGGCCGAGGCACAGGGCGGCGGGGACGGGCTGCTGAACGTCCGCATCGACGACCGCGCCCACCGCTTCCAGTTCGTCTCCGGGCCGCAGAACCGGCTCCTCGCCGCCGGCTTCGAACTCCCCGGCGCCCGCGCCCTCGCAGAGGCCGCCGCCGCACTCGAAGCCGCCGGCTTCCCCGCCAAGCCCGCCGACGCGCACACCCTCGCCGACCGCCGCGTCCAAGGACTGGTCCACACCGAGGACCCCAGCGGCAACCCCCTGGAGCTCTACTGGGGCCAGGCCCAGGACCACACCCCGCTCCCCGCCCGCTACGGCAACCGCTTCGTCACCGCCGCCGCCGGACAGGACCTCGGCCTCGGCCACGTCGTGCTCCCCGCCCCCGAGACCGACGCCACCCTCGACTTCTACGAGAACCTCCTCGGCTTCCAGCTGCGCGACTCGATGAAGCTGCCCCCGGCCGCCGTCCCCACCGCCGCCCCCGGCCCCGACTTCCACCGGATGCACTTCCTCAGCCCCAACCGCCGCCACCACAGCCTCGGCCTCTACCCCGGCGCGCTGCCCCCCGGCATCGTCCACTTCATGGTCGAACTGGAGCGCCTCGACGACGTCGGCTACTGCCTCGACCGGATGAACGCGGCCGGCATCCCCATCGCCTCCACCCTCGGCCGGCACTCCAACGACCACATGGTGTCCTTCTACGCTCAGGCCCCCGGCGGCTTCCAGGTCGAGTACGGCTGGGACGGACTCCTCGTCGACCCCGCCTCCTGGACCGCCAAGGAGATCACGGCCGACAGCTTCTGGGGCCACCAGTGGAACGGCTGACCGGGCCCGCCGCCTTCCGCGAGGTCCTCGGCGCCTTCGCCTCCGGCATCACCGTCGTCGCCGCCCTCGACGGGGACGGCCGCCCCGCCGGACTGGCCTGCCAGTCCTTCGCCTCCCTCTCCCTCGACCCGCCGCTCGTCCTGCTGTGCGTCGGCCGGTCCTCCACCAGCTGGCCCCGGATCCGGGCCGCCGGCCGGTTCGGGGTCAGCGTCCTCGCCGAGGAGCAGCGGGCCGTGTGCGAGGCCCTCGGCCGCCCCGGCGACGACAAGTTCGCCGGCCTGGACTGGGAGGCCGGTCCGGACGGGGCCGTCCGCATCCCCGGCGCGCTCGCCACCCTCGACTGCGTCCCGGAGTCCGTCCACGAGGCCGGCGACCACCATCTCGTCACCGCCCGCGTGCTCGGGCTCGCCGCCCGCGCGGACGGATCGCCCCTGCTGTACTTCCGCAGCCACTACGCCACCGGAGCCTTCGGATGACAGACCAGCACGAGTACGCGTACGAGTACGACGTGGTCGTCGTCGGCTCCGGCGCCGCCGGGCTTGCCGCGGCCGTCACCGCCCGGCTGCGCGGGCTGAGCGCCCTGGTCGTGGAGAAGACCGAACTGTACGGCGGCTCCACCGCGCTGTCCGGCGGCGCGGTCTGGGTCCCCGGCAACCTCCACCTCGACCGGGCCGGCATCGCCGACACCCGGGACAAGGCGCGCGCCTACCTCGACGCCACCGTCGGCGACCGGGTCCCCGAGGCCCGCAAGGAGGCCTACCTCAGCCACGGGCCGCGCATGCTGCGGGAGTTCCACGAGCGCACCGACGTCCGCTTCATGTACACCCCCGGCTACCCCGACTACTTCCCCGAGGCGCAGGGGGGCATGGCCCAGGGGCGTTCCGTCGAGCCCTGCGTCGTGGACCTGCGGCGGCTGGGGGAGGCGGCCCGCCACATGCGCCGGGCCGGGCTGCCCACGTACGGGCTGACCATGACCTCGTACGACTTCCGCTTCCTGAACATGGTCACCCGCACCCGGGCCGGCCGGCTGACCGCCCTGAAGGTGGGGGCGCGGGCGCTGGGCGCGCTGGCCACCGGGCGGCGGCCGGTCTCCCTCGGCGAGGCGCTGGTCGCCCGGCTGCGGCTGTCGCTGGACCGGCTGGGCGGGGAGCTGTGGCTGTCCGCCCCGCTGACCGGGCTGGTCACGGACGGGGCCGGCCGGGTGGCCGGCGTACGCGTCGCGCAGTCGGGGCGCGAGGTCGCCGTACGGGCCCGGGGCGGGGTGGTGCTGGCCTCCGGCGGCTTCTCGCACGACCAGGAGCTGCGCGAGAAGCACCTGCCCAAGCCCACCTCCACCGCCTGGACGCACGCCTCGCCCGGCCAGACCGGCGACGCCCTGCGGCTCGGCGAGGAGCTGGGTGCGGCCACCGACCTGCTGGACCGGGTGTGGGGCGCGCCGTCGGTGTGCCCGCCGGGGGAGAAGCCGTTCTTCCTGGTCGCCGACCGGGGCATCCCGGGGATGGTCATCGTCGACGAGGCGGGGGAGCGCTACGCCAACGAGGCCCTGCCGTACCACGCCTTCACGGACCGGATGTACGCCGCCGACCGGCCGGAGGCGACCACGGTGCCGTCCTGGCTGGTCCTCGACGCCCGCTCACGGGCCCGGTACATCTTCGCGGGCCTCTTCCCCGGGCAGCCCTTCCCGAAGCGGTGGCTGGAGAGCGGGTTCCTGCGGAAGGCCGCGACCGTGGAGGAGCTGGCCCGGCAGATCTCCGCACCCGCCCTGGCGGCGACGGTGCGCCGGTTCAACGGCTTCGCCGAGCGGGGCGTCGACGAGGACTTCGGGCGGGGCCGGAGCGTCTACGACCGCTACTACGGCGATCCCACGCTGCCCCATCCGAACCTGGCGCCGATCGACAAGGGCCCCTTCTACGCCGTCCCCGTGCACCCGGGGGACATCGGTACCAAGGGCGGCCTGGTCACCGACGGGGACGGCCGGGTGCTGCGCGAGGACTCCACGCCGGTCCCGGGCCTGTACGCCGCGGGGAACTGCTCGGCGGCGGTGATGGGGGACACCTACCCCGGCCCGGGCGCGACCATCGGCCCGGCGATGGCCTTCGCCTGGGCGGCGGCCAACGCCATCGCGGCGGAGCGGGACGACTCCTGACGGAGCCGGGTGTTCCGCTGCCGCATTCCGGGCACCACGCCACAACACCGGATACGACGGACGGGGTGGTGGGGGATGAGCCGGTTCGGATGCTGGGTCGTGGCCGTGCTGTGCGCGGGGGTGTGGGGGGTGCTGGGCTGGATCCTGCTGGATCCGGACCTCCAGGACACGCAGGGGCGGCTCGGCTGGTGGGCGGCCGCCATCGCCGCCGCGCCCCTCCTGCTCGCCGCCCTGGCCGCGGCGGTCTTCCACGAGGGCCAGGGCGGCGGACACAGCAGCGGTTCCGGCTACAGCGGCAGTGACGGCGGTGCCGGGCCGGGCGGCTGCGGGGACGGAGGGGGCTGCGGCGGCGGGTGCGGCGGAGGCTGCGGCGGCGGCCTCTGACGGGCGCCGGTCAGGACAGCTTGCCGCCGTAGTCCGGGAGCTTGACGGTGCGCTCGGCGTGGCCGCCGACCAGGTCGCTCTCGTTGTTCCCGATGTTGGCGATGATCGTGTAGCCGCGCGCCTCGATCTCGGCGCGCTTGGCCGTCTTGTACGCGCTGACCTGCTCGAACAGTGCAGGCAGGTCACGCACGTACAGCCCGCTGACGGGGTAGCCGACCTGCTTCAGGTTCCGTTCGGTCATCGAGTACACGATCCCGGGACGGGCGGTGACGAAGAAGATTGCCACGCCGCGCTGGTCCGCGTACCGGGTCAGTGCGCGGACCTTGTCGATGGCGGGCGTCGGGAAGGTCCAGAACCAGTGGAAGTCCGTCTCCAGCGACGAGTTGTCGATGTCGAGCACGATCGCGGGCTTCTCGCCGGCCGGGGAGGCGGCGATGCGCTGCTCGATGGCGGGGCGGGCGGCGTCGACGACGGCGGCCACGTCGCGCTGCCAGGTGGCGTAGTCGATGCCCAGGATCGCGGCGTTGCCGCCGGGCGCGGAGGTGATGGCGGCGGCGGTGACCGGCGCCGGGACCGGCGCGGGGGCGGCGGGGGCGGCTCCGGCGGCGGTGGCCGGGAGCAGGGCCAGCGCGGCGGCGGCGACGGCCACGCCGGCGGCGGTGGTGCGGGACGTGCGGGTGCGGCGGCTGATGCGCATGTGGGGGCGCTCCTCGGTCACGGCTGGGCGGGCATGGCTTGGCATGTACGTGACCAGAGTTGGCCAGATCCCCACCCATGTCTACTGGCCGGTAGGGAACTTTTCGTGGCCGATTGGTGAATGATCTTCATTCTTCCCGTGGCGGGCGGAATCTGTCCGAAAAGGCGCCCTTGATGGCGGCGCGGGGAGGGATGTGTCATGGACGCGTCATTCACCCGATGACGCGCACGGCCCAACCCCCCACGAAAGGCAGTGTGTTGACCGTGACCACCCTCGGCAGCATCGTCAAGCGTTCCCTCGCCGTCGGAGCCGTCGCCCTCGCGACCGTCAGCCTCCAGCCCTCGGGCGCCAGCGCCTCACCCGCCCCCGTCGTCGGCGGAACCCGCGCCGCGCAGGGCGAGTTCCCCTTCATGGTCCGCCTCTCCATGGGATGCGGCGGGGCCCTCTACACCCAGCAGATCGTCCTCACCGCCGCCCACTGCGTCAGCGGCTCCGGCAACAACACCTCCATCACCGCCACCGCCGGCGTCGTCGACCTCCAGAGCAGCAGCGCCATCAAGGTCAAGTCCACCAAGGTGCTCCAGGCCCCCGGCTACAACGGCCAGGGCAAGGACTGGGCCCTGATCAAGCTCGCCCAGCCGATCAACCTGCCCACCCTCAAGATCGCCGACACCAAGGCCTACGACAACGGCACCTTCACCGTCGCGGGCTGGGGCGCCGCCCGCGAAGGCGGCGCCCAGCAGCGCTACCTGCTCAAGGCCCAGGTCCCCTTCGTCTCGGACGCCTCCTGCCAGAGCTCCTACGGCAGCGACCTCGTCCCGTCCGAGGAGATCTGCGCCGGCCTCCCCCAGGGCGGCGTCGACACCTGCCAGGGCGACTCCGGCGGCCCCATGTTCCGCCGCGACAACAACAACGCCTGGATCCAGGTCGGCATCGTCAGCTGGGGCCAGGGCTGCGCCCGCCCGAACTACCCCGGCGTCTACACCGAGGTCTCCACCTTCGCCTCCGCCATCAAGTCGGCGGCCGCCACCCTGTAACCCCTCCCGCACCACCGCCCTCGTCCTTCCGGCCGGACCCGAACCGGCCGGAAGGACGAGGCGCAACGCCCCGGACGCCCCTAAGGTCGACATCCGCGCCGTCCGCCGCCCCCGGGTTGCGGGCCCCGGCGCGCGCGGGTCCCATGGGAGGAATCCAGCGGCATCGGCGGGCGACAGTGGGGCAGGCGGCGCATGACGATCAGAGTGGTCATCGCGGACGACCAGGAGATGGTCAGGACCGGATTCCGCATGATCCTCGAAAGCGTGCCCGACATCGAGGTCGTCGCCGACGTCGTCGACGGCGAAGCGGCCCTCGCGGCCGTCGCCGAGCACCGGCCCGACGTCCTCCTCCTCGACATCCGCATGCCCCGGCTCGACGGACTCGAAGTCACCCGCCGCCTCGCCGGCCAGGACGCCCCCCGCATCGTCATCGTCACCACCTTCGACCTCGACGAGTACGTCCACGCGGCCCTGCACGGCGGAGCCTCCGGCTTCCTCCTCAAGGACGCCAGCCCGGCCATGCTCGTCGAAGCCGTCCGCGCCGCGGCCGTCGGCGACGCCCTCGTCTCACCCGCCATCACCGTGCGCCTGCTGCGCGAGATGGCCCCCCGCACCCCCGCCGCCCAGAGCGCCCGCCGCCCCGCCGAGCCCCTCACCGAACGCGAACGGGACGTCGTGCGCTGCCTCGCCCGCGGACTCACCAACGCCGAGATCGCCGCCGAACTGTACGTCTCCCTCTCCACCGTCAAGACCCACCTCGCCAACGTCCAGGCCAAACTCGACGCCCGCAACCGCGTCGAGATCGCCGCCTGGGCCTGGGAGAGCGGCCTCGCCGCCACGGCCGCGTGACCCGCCCCCACCACCGCGCCCACCCGGCACGGACACCCGGCCCCCCGGCCGACAGGACGGGACCCCGGGAGCGGGCGTGAGCCCCCTCGCCTCCTGGGCGCGCCGCCACCCCCGCGCCGCCGGCTGGATCCGGCTGCTGCTCTGCCTGCTCCTGCTCGCCCTCGTCACCTTCGAAGGCATCGCCCTCGCCCGCCAGCCCAGCCCGCCGCACGCCGCCGTCTGGGTCTCCGGGATCCTCGTCTGCCTCAGCGCCGCCCCCTGGCCCGGCATCCCCCTCCTGGCCCGCGCCTGGTTCGCCGCCGCCACCACCTGGACCGTCACCCTCCTGCTGATCTTCGGCAACCGCCCCGTCGTCGTCTGGGGCGCCGGCGAAGCACTCGCCCTGCTCGTCCTGCTCTCCCAGGTCCTGCTGCGCGCCCCCGCCCGCACCGCCGCCGTACTCGGCCCCCTCCTCGGCCTCGGCTGCATGGCCGCCCCCGTCCGCGACACCACCCCCGGCCGGTTCACCCTCCTCTTCTCCGTCCTCGCCGTCGTCGTGACCGCCTACTCCCTCCTCCTGCGCCTCCAGTCCGTCCAGCGCGTCCGCGAACTGCACGCCGTACGCACCGCCGAACGCCTGGAACTCGCCCGCGAACTCCACGACCTCGTCGCCCACCACGTCACCGGCATCGTCGTCGAGGCCCGCGCCGCCCGCTTCACCCGCGTCGACGCCGCCCGCGCCGCCGAGGTCCTCGGCCGCATCGAAACCGCCGGCGACGCGGCCCTCGCCTCCATGCGCCGCCTCGTCAAGATCCTCCGCGAGGACGAAGCCCCCGCCGCCCGGCCCGCCACCGCCCCCGTCGCCGGCCTCGCCGACATCCGCGCACTCACCGAACGCTTCTCCGCCACCGGCCCGCCCGTCGTCCTCTACGTCGAACAGGGACTCGAAACCCGCCTCTCCGCCCCCGCCGCCGCGACCGCCCACCGCATCGTCCTCGAAGCCCTCACCAACATCGCCAAACACGCCGCCACCGCCACCGCCGTCCGCATCGGCCTCCGCACCGTCCCCACCGGCCTCGAAGTACGCATCGCCGACGACGGCGGACACCCCGCCCGGCTCTCCGAGAACGCCCGCGGCGGCGGCTACGGCCTCGCCGGAATGGCCGAACGCGCCGAAGCCCTCGGCGGCTCCCTCACCGCCGGCCCCACCCCCGAAGGCGGCTGGCTCGTCACCGCCCACCTGCCCCTGTGAACCGGCCGCCCCGCCCCCCGTCTCACGGACCGACTGACAGAGGTGCCGACGCCGCCCGCCACGTAAGCTCGGGAACCATGAACAACAGCGACATCGACGAGATCGACGAGAACGTCACCGCCGAACTGTCCCGCCTGCGCGACAGCATCGACAACATCGACGCGGCCGTGGTCCACATGCTCGCCGAGCGCTTCAAGTGCACCCAGCAGGTCGGCCACCTCAAGGCCAAGCACCAGCTTCCCCCGGCCGACCCGGGCCGCGAGGCCAGCCAGATCGCCCGCCTCCGCCAGCTCGCCGAAAGCGCCAAACTCGACCCGGCCTTCGCCGAGAAGCTCCTCAACTTCATCATCGCCGAAGTCATCCGCCACCACGAGACCATCGCCGCCGGCGAGGAGTAGCGGACCCCCGGGCCGGGCAACCCGCCCGGCCCCGCCCGCCACACCCCCTGGGAGCGGGCGCGGCCATCCGGCAGCATGGGCCGCATGTCCGCACTGACGCGCAACGAAGCGCAGCTCCGAGCCCAGCTCCTCGACGTCCACGACTACGTCGTCAGCCTCGACCTCACCACCGGCGACGAGACCTTCGACTCCGCCACCGTCATCCGGTTCACCGCCCGCACCGCCGGAGACACCTTCGTCGAACTCAAGCCGGAAGAGCTGCGCACCGCCACCCTCGACGGCACCCCCCTCGACACCGCCGCCCTCGACGGCAACCGCCTCCCGCTCACCGGCCTCACCCCCGGCCCCCACGAGCTGCGCATCGACGCCTCCATGCGCTACTCCCGCACCGGCGAGGGACTGCACCGCTTCACCGACCCCGCGGACGGGGAGACGTACGTCTACTCCCAGATGTTCATGGACGACGTCCAGCGCGTCTTCCCCGCCTTCGACCAGCCCGACCTGAAGGCCGTCTTCGCGTTCACCATCGCCGCCCCCGCACACTGGACCGTCCTCACCAACGGCATCACCACCCGCACCGGCGACCGCGAAGGCGACGGCGCCGGCCTCTGGCAGTCGGCCGCCACCCCCGTCATCTCCACCTACCTCGCCGCCGTCGCCGCAGGCCCCTGGCACAGCGTCACCACCACCCACGCCGGACTGCCCTTCGGCATCCACTGCCGCAAGTCCCTCGCCCCCCACCTCGACGCCGACGCCGACGAGATCCTCTCCGTCACCACCGACTGCTTCGACCGCTACCACGAGAAGTTCACCGAGCCCTACCCCTTCGACTCCTACGACCAGGCGTTCGTCCCCGAGTTCAACGCCGGCGCCATGGAGAACCCCGGCCTCGTCACCTTCCGCGACGAGTTCGTCTTCCGCTCCGCCGTCACCGACACCGAACGCCAGCGCCGCGCCATGGTCATCGCCCACGAGATGGCCCACATGTGGTTCGGCGACCTCGTCACCCTCGCCTGGTTCGACGACATCTGGCTCAACGAGTCCTTCGCCGAGTACATGGGCTACCAGACCCTCACCGAAGCCACCCGCTTCACCGGCACCTGGACCGAGTTCGGCATGGAGCGCAAGCCCTGGGGCTACGCCGCCGACCAGCGCCCCTCCACCCACCCCGTCGCCCCCGGCCCCGACGACGTCCCCGACACCGCCTCCGCCCTCCTCAACTTCGACGGCATCTCCTACGCCAAGGGCGCCTCCGCCCTGCGCCAGCTCGTCGCCTGGCTCGGCGAGAAGGACTTCCTCGCCGGCATCAACACCCACTTCGCCCGCCACAAGTTCGCCAACGCCTCCCTCGCCGACTTCGTGGACTCCCTCGCCGCCCACACCGACCGCGACGTCCACACCTGGGCCCGGAGCTGGCTGCGCACCACCGGCATCGACACCCTCACCCCCCGCATCCAGGACGGCGCCGACGGCTGGACCCTCACCGTCGACCGCAACGGCAGCCGCCCCCACCGCATCCAGGCCGGCACCTACACCGGCGCCGCCGACGGCGCCCTCGAACGCACCGCACTCCTCGACCTCGACGTCCCCACCGACGAGGTCCTCTCCGCCGCCGGCCCCCGCCCCGACCTCCTCGTCCTCAACGACGGCGACCTCACCTACGCCAAGATCCGCCTCGACGAGACCTCCCTCGAAACCGCCCTCCGCGGCCTCTCCCGCATCCCCGACCCGCTCACCCGCGCCGTCGTCTGGGGCTCCCTGCGCGACATGGTCCGCGACGGCGAACTCGACCCCTTCGACTTCCTCCACACCCTCGACGCCCACATCCCCGAGGAATCCGACCTCGCCGTCGTCCAGGGCGTCCTCGGCTTCGCCCGCACCCAGGTCGCCGACCGCTACGCCGCCCCCGCCGACCGCGACACCGCCCTCGGCCTCATCACCTCCGCCACCCGCGACCTGCTGCGCCGCACCGAGGACGGCAGCGACCCCGGCCTGCGCCTCGCCGCCGTACGCACCTTCATCGACAGCGCCACCCAGCCCGACACCCTCGCCGCCTGGCTCGCCGACGGCACCGTCCCCGGCGGCCCCGCACTCGACCCCGAACTCCGCTGGCGCATCCTCGCCCGCCTCTCCGTCCTCGGCGCCGTCGACGCGGCCGCCATCGACGCCGCCCTCGCCGAGGACCCCAGCGCCACCGGAGCGCAGGGCGCCGCCCGCTGCCACGCCTCCCTGCCCACCCCCGAGGCCAAGGCCGCCGCCTGGCAGCGCCTCTTCCACGACGACACCCTGTCCAACTACCTCTTCACCGCCACCGCCCACGGCTTCTGGCAGCCCGAACAGGCCGGCCTCCTCAGCGAGTACGTACCCCGCTACTACCCCGAGGCCGTCGCCCTCGCCACCCGCCGCGGCCCCGCCATCGCGGACGCCGCCGGCCGCTGGGCCTTCCCCGCCCACGCCATCGACCCCGCCAACCTGGAGGCCGGCCACACCTGCCTCGAAGACCCCGAGATCATCCCGATGATGCGCCGCGTCCTCGTCGACCAGCTCGACGACCTCGCCCGCGCCCTGCGCGTCCGCGGCGCCTGACCCCGTACGCACCCCGCCCGTCGGGCGGCCGCGCCACCGCCCCGGCCGCCCGACGGGCCCCGCCCGCCCGCGTACGCTTCGTCCTGTGCCGCCCTCCCCCCTGCACCGCGTCGCCGTTCTCGTCCTCGAAGGGGCCAAACCGCTCGACGTCGGCATCCCCGCACAGGTCTTCACGACCCGCGCGAGCATGCCGTACGAGGTCCGCGTCTGCGGCGCCGCACCCGGCCTCGTCACCGGCGGCGACGGACTCTCCTACTACGTCACCCACGGACTCGACGCCCTCGCCTGGGCCGACATCGTCTTCGTCCCCGGCTACCGCTTCCCCGACCGCGACGACCCGCCCCCGGCCGTCCTCGACGCCCTCACCGCCGCCCACCGGCGCGGCGCCCGCCTCGCCGCGATCTCCACCGGCGCCTTCGCCCTCGCCGCCACCGGCCTCCTCGACGGCAAGCGCGCCACCACCCACTGGCATTACGCGCGTGCCCTCGCCGCCAAACACCCCCTCGTGCACGTCGACGAGAACGTCCTCTTCGTCGACGAAGGCAGCGTCCTCACCTCCGCCGGCGCCGCCTCCGGCATCGACCTCTGCCTGCACATCCTGCGCCGCGACCTCGGCATCGCCGCCTCCAACCACGCCGCCCGCCGGCTCGTCGCCGCCCCCTACCGCAGCGGCGGCCAGGCCCAGTACGTACCGCGCAGCGTCCCCGAACCGCTCGGCGAACGCTTCGCCGCCACCCGCGAATGGGCCCTGCACCGCCTCGCCGAACCCCTCACCCTCGAAACCCTCGCCCAGCACGCCGCCGTCTCCGCCCGCACCTTCTCCCGCCGCTTCGTCGAGGACACCGGCTACACCCCCATGCAATGGGTCATGCGCGCCCGCATCGACCTCGCCCGCGAACTCCTCGAACGCTCCGAACGCGGAGTCGAGCAGATCGCCGCCGACGTCGGCCTCGGTACCGGCGCCAACCTGCGCCTCCACTTCCAGCGCATCCTCGACACCACCCCCACCGAGTACCGCCGCACCTTCACGCAGGGCGACTGACGCCCCCTGGCGGGATCCTTGCGAACCATGGCGATCTCGCCCCTGTCACGTGCGCTCCCCACCGGCGAACCTGATGGTGCGAACGGAAGGGACACGCTCACATGACTCGCATCGCCATCAACGGATTCGGCCGCATCGGACGCAACGTGCTGCGTGCGCTCCTCGAACGCGACACGGACCTCCAGGTCGTCGCCATCAACGACCTCACCGAGCCGAAGACCCTGGCCCGCCTGCTCGCCTACGACACCACCTCCGGCCGCCTCGGCCGCCCGGTCACCGTCGAAGGCGACGTCCTCGTCGTCGACGGCCACCGCATCAAGGTCCTCGCCGAGCGCGAGCCCGCCCAGCTGCCGTGGGCCGACCTCGAGGTCGACCTCGTCCTGGAAGCCACCGGCCGCTTCACCTCCGCCGAGGCCGCCCGCGCCCACATCAAGGCCGGCGCCCGCAAGGTCCTCGTCAGCGCCCCCTCCGACGGCGCCGACGTCACCCTCGCCTACGGCGTCAACACCGACGCCTACGACGCGGAACTGCACACGGTCGTCTCGAACGCCTCCTGCACGACCAACGCCCTCGCGCCGCTGGCCGCCGTCCTGGACGACCTCGCCGGCATCGAGCACGGCTTCATGACCACGGTGCACGCCTACACCCAGGAGCAGAACCTCCAGGACGGCCCGCACCGCGACCCGCGCCGCGCCCGCGCCGCCGGCGTCAACATCGTCCCGACCTCGACGGGCGCCGCGAAGGCCATCGGCCTGGTCCTGCCGCAGCTCGACGGCAAGCTGTCCGGCGACTCCATCCGCGTACCCGTACCGGTGGGCTCCATCGTCGAGCTCAACACCACCGTCTCCCGCGACGTGACCCGCGAGCAGGTCCTGGAGGCCTACCGCACCGCCGCCGCGGGCCCGCTGGCCGGCGTACTGGAGTACTCGGACGACCCGCTGGTGTCCTCCGACATCACGGGCAACCCGGCCTCCTCGATCTTCGACTCCGAGCTCACCCGCGTCGAGGGCCGCCACGTCAAGGTCGTCGCCTGGTACGACAACGAGTGGGGCTTCTCGAACCGCGTGATCGACACCCTCACCCTCCTCGCCGGCTGACCCCAGCCCCCCCCCATACCGAGCGCCGCAGTTGGTACTGACCTGGCAACTGCGGCGCTCAGCCATGTCCGAATCCGGCCCCGCCGGCCTTTGAGGCACGGGGTCCGGGGGAGGGCAGGGGACCTCGCCCCGCGCACCGGCACACGGCACCGGCACACCGCACCGGCAACTCGTCGTCCCCCACCGGTTACCCCATTCGGGTCTGATCGTTGTACCGGCCGGGTGTCCCGCCCACCCCGGTGACAGCAGGAGGACCGATGACCGAGCCAGCGCCAGCGCCCCTGGCCGGCGGCCCCCACGCGGCAGACGCCCTCCGCCCCCTCCTCGACACCGTCCTCACCGCCCTCCGCACCGGCGCCGAGGAACGCAAGGGCCCCCTCCCCGCCGGCGGCCCCGACACCGTCACGGCCCGCGTCCGGGCCGCACTGGGCGACGTACTCCCCGCCCACGGCACCGGCGACCACGAAGCCCTGGCCACCCTCGTGCACACCCTCGCCGCCGGCGCCGCAGACCCCGCCGACCCGCTCTGCGCGGCCCACCTGCACTGCCCCCCGCTCGCCGTCGCGGTCGCCGCCGACCTCGCCGTCAGCGCGCTGAACCCCTCCCTCGACTCCTGGGACCAGGCCCCCGCCGCCTCCGCCGTCGAGGCGCTCCTCACCCGCGCCCTGGCCGCCGAGTTCTACGCCGGCCCCCGCGCGGACGCCCTCCTCACCACCGGCGGCACCGAAGCCAACCAGCTGGCCCTGCTCCTCGCCCGCGAACGCCACGGCCCCCGCCTCACCGTCCTGCACGGGGCGAACGCCCACCACTCCGTCCCCCGCGCCGCCTGGCTCCTCGGCCTCCCGCCCGCCACCGCCCTCCCCACCCCCACCGGCACCCTCGACCCCGCCACCCTCGACGCGGCCCTCGCCCACACCCCCGGCCCCGCCCTCGTCACCGCCACCGCAGGCACCACCGACGCGGGGCTCATCGACCCCCTCGACGCCCTCGCCGACGTCTGCGCCCGCCACCGCGCCGAACTCCACGTCGACGCCGCCTACGGCGGAGCCCTCGTATTCAGCCCCCGCCACCGCGCCAAGCTGACCGGCCTGCACCGCGCCCGCTCGGTCACCGTCGACCTCCACAAGCTCGGCTGGCAGCCCGTCGCCGCCGGCCTCCTCGCCGTCCCCGACAGCGACCTCCTGGCCCCCCTCGCCCACCAGGCCGACTACCTCAACGCCGCCGACGACACCGAAGCGGGCCTGCCCGACCTCCTCGGCCGCTCCCTGCGCACCACCCGCCGCCCCGACGCCTTCAAGATCGCCGCCACCCTCCGCTCACTCGGCCGCGACGGCCTCGCCCGGCTCATCGACCACACCTGCGCCACCGCCCACCGGCTCGCCGAACTCCTCGACGCACACCCCGGCTTCGAACTCCACGCGCACCCCACCCTCACCACGGTCCTCTTCCGGCCCACCCCCGCCGACGACGACCGCATCGCCGCCCTGCGCCGCACCCTCCTCCACGACGGCACCGCCGTCCTCGGCCGCGCCACCGCCGACGGCCGGCTCTGGCTCAAGGCGACCCTGCTCAACCCCCACACCACCGCGCGGGACCTGGACACCCTCGTCGCCCTCCTGGAAGGCAGCACCCACCGATGACCGCCCAGCTCGATGCACCCCACGACCTCGTCGGAATCGGCATCGGACCCTTCAACCTCTCCCTCGCCGCCCTCGCCCACGGCCTCCCCGCCCAGGGCGCCGACCGGCTCGCCACCGTCTTCTACGACCAGCGCCGCGACTTCCGCTGGCACCCCGGACTCCTCCTCGACGGAGCCACCCTCCAGGTCCCCTTCCTCGCCGACCTCGTCACCCTCGCCGACCCGGCCAGCCCCTGGACCTTCCTCAGCTACCTCAAGCACAAGGAACGGCTCTTCCCCTTCTACTTCGCCGAGCAGTTCCACATCCAGCGCGCCGAATACGACGCCTACTGCCGCTGGGTCGCCGGACGCCTCCCCGGACTCCACTTCGGCCACCAGGTCGACGCCGTCCGCTGGAACCCCGAACGCGACCTCTTCGAAGTCGACTACACCCAGCTCGACCCCGACGGGGAAGCCGAAGCCCTCGGCCGCACCTACACCCGCAACCTCGTCCTCGGCATCGGCACCGCCCCCTACGTCCCCGAACCCCTGCGGCCCCTCGCCGACGCCCCCACCGTCCCCGTCATCCACTCCGCCGACTACCTCGACAACCGGCAGCGCATCCTCGGCGCCGAACACGTCACCGTCATCGGCTCGGGCCAGTCGGGCGCCGAAGTCTTCCTCGACCTGCTCCGCAGCCGCCCGGCCGGCCGCGAACGCCTCTCCTGGCTCGCCCGCACCCCCTCCTTCGCCCCCATGGAGTACTCCAAGCTCGGCCTGGAACACTTCACCCCCGACTACACCCGCTACTTCCACGACCTCCCCGAACCCGTCCGCGACCGGCTCGTCCCCGCCCAGTGGCAGCTCCACAAGGGCATCGACACCGCCACCATCGCCGCCATCCACGAGGAGCTCTACCGGCGCACCCTCCACGGCGGCTGGCCCGACACCGTCCTCACCCCCGGAGTCACCGTCCGCACCGCCGGCCGCGTCGCCACCACCAAGGTCGAACTCCACCTCGAACACACCCAGCAGGGCACCCGCTCCCGCCTCACCACCGACGCCGTCGTCCTCGCCACCGGCTACCGGGACCGCCCCCTCACCAGCCTCTTCGCCGGCCTCGACCCCTACATGCGCAAGGACTCCTCCGGCCGCCCCCGCATCGACGACCGCTACCGCATGGTCCTCGACCCCTCCGTCAGCGGCACCGTCTTCGTCCAGAACGGCGAACGCCACACCCACGGCGTCGGCACCCCCGACCTCGGCCTCGCCGCCTGGCGCAGCGCCGCCATCCTCAACACCCTCACCGGCAAGGAGCCCTACCCCCAGCCCCACCGCACCGCCTTCACCACCTTCGGCCTCGAACAGCGCGCCCCCGCCCGGCCCCGCCCCCCGGTCGAACTCCGCCCGCTCGTCGACCACCCCTGACACGAACGGCCGGGCCCCGCCACAGCAGGACCCGGCCGCACGCACCACGAAGGGGACTAGAACACCGGCACGCCCGCCCGCGTCAGCCTCCAGTCGACCGAGGCGAACTGCGTCGGATCCACCGTGCCCTTCGCCTTCACCCACTGGATGATCGTGTTGCGGATCTCGTCCGAGTTCGCCCACAGCTGCTTCGCCTTCGGCACGTGCGGGAACGCCCCGCCGCCCGAAGCCCGGTAGTTGTTCACCGCGAACACGAACTGCCCGGCCGGATCCACCGGCTTGCCCGCGAACGACAGCCCCGTGATCCGCGAACCCACCGGCTGCGCGATGTCGATGTCGTACGTCAGCCCGTACACCGCGTCGTAGTTGTAGTCCGGGATGCTCTCCGCGTTCGTCAGCTTCGCCGGATCCACCGCACCGCCCGGAGCCGTCTGCACGTAGTACCGCGCCGAGTACTCCAGGTAGTCCTTCAGCTGCGCACCCGTCAGCAGACGCGCCTCCAGGGTGTTCTCGAACGGGTACAGTCCCGCCGCGTCCCGGATCGTCACCCGGCCCGCCGGTATCGCCGCCGTCCGGGAGAAGCAGGACGCCTGCGACAGCACCGGCAGCGAGCCCCACTCGGTACCGGCCAGCGCCGCCTTCACCGTCTCCGCCTGCACGTGGTTGATCAGGTCGATGATCGGCACGTCCTTCACCGGCCCCTCGGCCGAGGACATCGCCTGCGTCGAGGTCCCGATCACCTGGTTGACGTACGCCACCACCTTGGCGTGCTCGTCCGACAGCAGGCGCGTGATCTTCGGGTCCTCGGCGGCCGTGTTCGAGTTCAGCACCTTCGCCGACACCTTCGCCACCGACCAGCGGCCCTTGTCCCAGGTCAGCTCGAAGTCGAACAGCGTCAGCCGCTGGCCCCACTTCAGCGGCTCCGACAGCACCACGTCCTTGCCGGTCGCCTTGTTCTTCACCCGGTACTCGGGGATCTCCGTGTGCGCGTGCCCCACCAGGATCGCGTCGATCCCCGCCACCTGCTCGGCCACCAGACCCGCCGCGTTCTCGACGTACGGCAGCTGGTCACCGTACGAGGACGTACCGCTCGACCCCGAGTGCGCCGACACGATCACCACGTCCGCGCCCATCGACCGCAGCTTCGGCACGTACTTCGCCGCCTGCTCCTCCAGGCCCGGGAACGTCATCTTCCCCTGCACGTTGGCCTTGTCCCAGATCGCGATCCCCGGGTTCGTCAGCCCCAGCACCGCCACCTTTACGTCCCGCCCGTGCGGGGTCCGCAGCCGGTGCATGCTGTACGGAGGGAACGCCGGCTTCAGCGTCTTCGCGTCCAGCGCGTTCGCCCCCAGCAGCGGGAAGCGGCACTGCTCCTCGAACTTGCGCAGCACCGGGATGCCGTAGTTGAACTCGTGGTTGCCCAGCGCCGCCGCGTCGTACCCGATCGCGTTCATCGCCTGCGCCATCGGGTGCACCGGACCCCGCCGCGCGGTGATCGGGTCCACCTTCGCGTAGTAGTACGAGAGCTGCGTCCCCTGGATCGTGTCACCCGCGTCGATCAGCAGCGTGTTGCAGCGCCCCTTCTCCTTGCGGACCTGCTCCACCAGCGTCGAGATCTTCGCCAGGCCGACGTCGTTGTGGGCCTTGTCGTCGAACTCCTTGTCCGTGAAGTAGTCCCAGTTGAAGACGTTCCCGTGCAGGTCGGTCGTGCCCATCACGGTGAACGCGTAGGTCTTGGACCCCTTCGAGGGCGCGGCCGCGGCGGCGGCCGGAGAGCTCGTGGCCCCCGCCATCGCCACAGCCGCACCCGTGGCGGCCGAAGCCCCCATGAACGTCCTACGGTCAAACGCCATTGCCATCTCCCCTTGTGAGGCGTGTTACGAAGCGTGAACGACGCGCGTAGATTCTGACTCACCGGTAACAAGCAGCAACACCCCCCTCAGGTTTCGATCCGATGACCACACCCGTACGGGCGGCGGTGCGAGAGTGAAACCATGACCCAGGACGCACCGAACGCCGCCCACCAGCCCTACGGAACCCCCGAGGTCCCCCGCGTCGCCGTCCGCGGAGAAGCCCGCCTCGAAGTCGACCCCGAAATCGCCCGCATCGGCATCACCGTCGGCGCCCGCGGCACCGACCGCCGCACCGCCCTCGACGACCTCACCCGCCGCAACAACGCCGTCCTCGAACTCCTCAAGAGCTACGGCGAACCCGTCGAGAAGATCGAGACCGGTTCCTTCTCCATCACCCCCGAACTCACCCGCCACGGCCGCGGCGAGCGCGTCCGCGCCTACCACGGCCGCGTCCACATCAACGCCGAACTGAGCGACTTCACCACCCTCGGCGAACTCACCACCCGCCTCGCCGACCTCGAACTCACCCAGGTCGACGGCCCCTGGTGGGCCCTGCGCCCCAGCTCGCCCGCCCACGGCGAAGCCCGCCGCCAGGCCGTGCTCGAAGCCGTCCAGCGCGCCCGCGAATACGCCCGCGCCCTCGGCTCCGAACTCGCCGCACTCGTCGAACTCGCCGACCTCGGCGCCGAGGAAGCCGCCCCCTACCCCCACCCCGGCGGCGGCATGCGCGCCATGGCCTTCGCCGCACCCGCCGAGGACGCCGGCGCCCCGCCCCTCGACCTCGAACCCCAGCGCCAGACCGTCTTCGCCCAGGTCAACGCCCGCTTCACGATGACCCCGCCCCGACTCTGAGCACCCCCACGGGGGGTGCTCATCGGAGCACCCCCACGCACATTCAAATAATGTCAACAAGCTTTTGCCCAAAGGTTGTTGAGGAGACGCCCGGACCTCATTTCCTACCCCCCGGTAGGGCATACGCTCGCCCCATGCGCCGAGCGAAAATCGTATGTACCCTGGGCCCCGCCACCGACTCGTACGACCAGATCAAAGCCCTGGTCGAAGCCGGAATGGACATCGCCCGCCTCAACCTCAGCCACGGCACCTACGCCGAACACGAGGAGCGCTACCAGCGCGTACGGAAGGCCGCCGACGAGACGGGCCGCAGCGTCGGCATCCTCGCCGACCTTCAAGGCCCGAAGATCCGCCTCGGCCGCTTCCGCGAAGGCCCCGTACTCCTTGAACGCGGCGACGAGTTCACCATCACCGTCGACGAGCACCAGGGCGACCGCCACACCTGCGGCACCACCTACAAGGGCCTCGCCGCCGACGTCACGACCGGCGAACGCATCCTCGTCGACGACGGCCGCGTCACCCTGGAGGTCACCGCCGTCGACGGCCCCCGGGTCCGCACCCGCGTCATCGAAGGCGGCATGGTCTCCGACCACAAGGGCCTCAACCTCCCCGGCGTCGCCGTCTCCGTCCCCGCGCTCTCCGAGAAGGACATCGAAGACCTCCGCTGGGCCCTGCGCACCGGTGCCGACGTCATCGCCCTCTCCTTCGTCCGCACCGGCCGCGACATCGAGGACGTCCACCGCATCATGGACGAGGAAGGCCGGCGCCTCCCCGTCATCGCGAAGATCGAGAAGCCCCAGGCGGTCGAGAGCATCGACGACATCGTCGCCGCCTTCGACGGCATCATGGTCGCCCGCGGCGACCTCGGCGTCGAAATGCCCCTGGAACAGGTCCCGATCGTCCAGAAGCGCGCCATCAAGCTCGCCAAGCGCAACGCCAAGCCGGTCATCGTCGCCACCCAGATGCTCGACTCGATGATCGACAACAGCCGCCCCACCCGCGCCGAGGCCTCCGACGTCGCCAACGCCGTCATCGACGGCACCGACGCCGTCATGCTCTCCGGCGAGACCAGCGTCGGCAAATACCCCGTCGAGACCGTCCGCACCATGTCCCGCATCGTCGAAGCGGCCGAAGAGGACATCCTCGCCAAGGGCCTCCCGCCCCTCACCGACCGCAACAAGCCCCGCACCCAGGGCGGCGCCGTCGCCCGCGCGGCCGCCGAGATGGGCGACTTCCTCGACGCCAAGTTCCTCGTCGCCTTCACCCAGAGCGGCGACACCGTCCGCCGCCTCTCCCGCTACCGCAGCCCCATCCCCCTCCTCGCCTTCACCCCCGACCCGGCCACCCGTTCCCAGCTCAACCTCACCTGGGGCGTCGAAACCTTCCTCGGCCCCCACGTCGACTCCACCGACGCCATGGTCGCCCAGGTCGAAGAGGAACTCCTGCGCATCGGACGCTGCGTCCCCGGCGACGTCGTCGTCATCACCGCCGGCTCGCCCCCCGGCGTCACCGGCAAGACCAACCTCGTCCGCATCCACCACATCGGCGACCCGGTCCGCTGACCCCGGCCACCACGGCCGCTACAGCACCTCGCGTATCAACCGCACCGCGTCGGGCAGCTCCAACCGGCTCTCACCCGTACTGGGAAAATGCCCGCCCGACGCGGTCACGGTCGCCGTCGCCCCCAACTCCGTCACGAACCGCATCACATGCTCAGAGGTCGCCGCACCCGTCACCGGATCATCCGCCGCGTGCAGCACCCGGAACTCCCGAGCCGCCCCACGGATCCGCGCCCAGTCGAACTCCGGAGAGAAGAACGGCGCCAACGCGTCGTACCCCACCTCGCCGGCCATCGACGCCACGAACACCACCCCCGCGAACGGCCCCTCGGCCGCGGTGTCGTGCTCCTGAAGCAGACGCAGCACGTTCACCCCTCCCAGGCTGTGCCCCACCAGCACCGCCTCACCCGCCGGCACGCCCTCCACCTGCCCCGCCAGCTCCTTCAGCCACGAGCCGGCATCCGGCGCGAAGGGCTCCGGGAAGTCCGGCACCCGCACCTCGTGCCCCTCACCCGACAGCTCCCGCGCCACCGACGGGTACCAGTGCTCGCCGCTGCCCATCCCGTACCCGTGCACGATCACGATCCTGCTCATGCCCATCCCCCTGAAGTCCCGCCCGATGGCCGGGCGACTTATCGAAACGCTACGCAGCGTTTCGATAAACGGTAGGGCTATCGTGATGCCGTGTCAACCACTCCCCAGAACCCGCAGCCGCCCCGCACCGGCGGACGCATCCGCAACGAAGACGCCCACCACTCCGTCCTCGAAGCCACCGCAGCCCTACTCGTCGAGAACGGCTACGGCGCCCTCACCATCGAAGGGGTCGCCAAACGCGCCAACGTCGCCAAGAGCACCGTCTACCGCTGGTGGAAGTCCAAGCCCGCCCTCGTCATGGACGCCTACGCCCACGAAACCGCCACCCGCGTCCCCGAACCCGACACCGGCACCCTCGAAGGCGACCTCACCGCCTTCGCCGCCGACCTCTACGCCATCGGCCGCGACCCCGTCCGCGCCAAGGCCCTCACCGGCCTCATGGCCGAAGCCCAACTAGACTCCGCCTTCGCCGAAGCCTTCCGCGCATGGGTACGGACCCGCCGCGAACTCGTCGGACGTCTCCTCACCCGCGCCCTCGCCCGCCGGGAAATCCCCGCCGGCACCGACCTGACCCACGCCACGGACCTGGTCTTCGGCCCCTTCTGGTACCGCCTCCTCGTCGAACACGCCCCCCTCGACCCCGCCGACGCCGAAGCCCACGTCAGAACCGTCCTGCAGGGCCTCGAACGCCGCGAGTGAGACCGACCCCCTACGACCAGCCGAACCGGCGGTCCACCTCGGCCTCGAACTCCTCGAACGACAACACCGCGTCACCGTTCTTGTCGGCCGCGTCGAACAACGCCGACGACGCGTCCCCGTCCCCCAGCCCCCAGAACGGCAGGTCCCCGCGCGCCGCCAGCGTCGGCCCCTTGTCGCGCAGTGCCGAGATCACCTCGGCCCGGGTCAGCTCACCGTCATGGTTCAGATCCAGCGCATCGAACAGCTTCCGAGCCTTCTCGCTCACCGAAACGTCCCTCCAACCACGTCCACCGTTGACCCCCTCAACCTAGCTCCACGCGTCCCGGACCTGGACGGGGCTCAGTACTTCGGGCCGACGTGGGCGTCCGTGAGGGCCTGGCGGGTCGATGCGGGTTCGCCGGGCGCGGAGAGCCGCCGGATCGTACATACGGGCGACGTTGGGGAGAATTCCGCGGCCGTGAGTGCGTTTCTGCCGGAATTCCCTGAAGGGGGTAAGGCCTGTCGATTTATCGTGACCTTGGAATTAAAGGAAAGGTGCCCCAGGTGGGATTCGAACCCACACTGTCCGCTGTTTGAGAGCGGCCTCTCTGACCAGTTGGAGTACTGGGGCCTAAGAAACGAAGGGAAACAGGATCCCTGCGTGGCACCACCTTACAGGAGCTAGGTAGGCTCGGGGGAGCTTGTTATGCCCCGCAAAGAGGAGCCCCCGTGACCGCCGAGCACGAGTCGACGCCCACGCCCGACGCCGACCAGTCGCACGTTCCGCCGCTGACGACCCGCGTCGTCATCGCCGAGGACGAGGCGCTCATCCGTCTCGACCTGAAAGAGATGCTCGAAGAGGAGGGCTACTCCGTCGTCGGCGAGGCCGGGGACGGGCAGGCGGCCGTGGAGCTCGCCCGGGAGCACCGGCCCGACCTGGTGATCCTCGACGTGAAGATGCCCGTCCTCGACGGGATCTCCGCCGCCGAGAAGATCGCGGAGGAGTCCATCGCCCCCGTGCTCATGCTCACCGCGTTCTCGCAGCGCGACCTCGTCGAGCGGGCGCGGGACGCCGGGGCCATGGCGTACCTGGTCAAGCCCTTCAGCAAGAGCGACGTCGTCCCGGCCATCGAGATGGCCGTCTCCCGGTTCGCCGAGCTGAAGGCGCTGGAGAAGGAGGTCGCGGACCTCTCCGCGCGCCTGGAGACCCGCAAGCTCGTCGACCGGGCCAAGAGCATCCTGCAGACCGAGTACAAGCTGTCCGAGCCGGCCGCGTTCCGGTGGATCCAGAAGACCTCCATGGACCGCCGCATGTCCATGCAGCAGGTCGCCGAGGCGGTCATCGAGGACGCCGAGGAGAAGAAGCAGAACGCCGGCAAGTAGCACGTCGCAAGGCGCGGGAACGCGTGAGGCCCGTCTCCCCCCGAGGGGAGACGGGCCTCACGGCTGTGCGGCGGAGCCGGCGGGGGTCAGTCCTCGCCGAGGTAGGCCTTGCGGACGTCCTCGTTGACGAGGAGCTCGCGGCCCGGGCCCGACAGGACGATCTTGCCGATCTCCATGACGTGGCCCTGGTCGGCCAGCGACAGCGCGGCCTGGGCGTTCTGCTCGACGAGCAGGATCGTGGTGCCGGCCGCCTTGAGCTCGGCGATGGTCGCCATGATCTTCTGCATCATCAGCGGGGAGAGGCCCATCGAGGGCTCGTCCAGCATGAGCAGCTTCGGCTGCGACATGAGCGCGCGGCCCATGGCGAGCATCTGCTGCTCACCGCCCGAGAGGGTGCCGGCGGCCTGCTTGCGGCGCTCTCCCAGGATGGGGAAGAGGTCGTAGGCGCGCTGGACGTCCTTCTGGATGCCTTCCTTGTCGTTGCGCAGGAAGGCGCCGAGGAGGAGGTTGTCCTCGATCGACATGCGCGGGAAGATGTGCCGCCCCTCGGGGGAGTGGGCGAGCCCGAGCGCGACGATGTCGTGCGCGGGGACCTTCTTCAGCGACTTGCCCTGGAACTTGATCTGGCCGCCCTTGGGCTTGATCAGGCCGGACAGGGTCCGCAGGGTGGTCGTCTTGCCGGCGCCGTTGGTGCCGATGAGGGTGACGATCTCGCCCTCGTTGACGCTGAAGGAGATGCCCTTGACGGCTTCGATCTTGCCGTAGGCGACGCTGAGGTCCTCGACCTCCAGGAGTGCGGTCACTTGGCTTCTCCGTCCGTGCTGGTGGTGCTGTCCGCCGCGCCGGTCTCGCCGGCGGCGGCGGCCTCTTCCTCGGCCGCCTCGACGGCGGCCTCGGCCTCGGCGACGACCTCGGCCTCCGCCGCGGCCTCCGCGGCCTCGACCTCGGCCGCCTCCTCGGCGCCGGGGGCGCCTTCGAAGGGTTCGCCGAGGTAGGCGGCGACGACGCGCTCGTCGCTCTGGACCTCGCCCGCGGTGCCTTCGATGAGCTTCTCGCCCTGGACGAGGCAGGCGACGCGGTCGCAGAGGTTGAAGATGAAGCGCATGTCGTGCTCGATGACGAGGACGGCGATGCCCTTGTCCCGGATGGCGAAGATGAGCTCTTCGGCGGCCCGGGTCTCCTGCGGGTTCATGCCGGCGGTGGGCTCGTCCAGGAGGATGAGGCCGGGGTCGCTGGCGAGGGCGCGGGCGATCTCCAGCTTGCGCTGCTCGCCGTAGGGGAGGTTGCGGGCGAGGTGGTCGGCCTTGTGCTCCAGGCCGATGAACTCCAGGAGTTCCATCGCGCGCTCGCGGCTGGCCTGCTCCTCCCGGCCGAAGCTGGGCAGGCGCAGGAGGGCGGACCAGAGCCCTTCCTTGGTGCGGGTGTGGCGTCCGACGAGGACGTTCTCCAGGACCGTCATGTTGTTGAAGAGACGGATGTTCTGGAAGGTGCGGGCGATGCCGGCCGCGGTGACCTTGAAGGACTTGGGGGGCAGGACCGTGCCCTTGTACCGGACTTCGCCCTCGGTGGGGACGTAGAGGCCGGTGAGGCAGTTGAAGAAGGTGGTCTTGCCGGCGCCGTTGGGGCCGATGAGGCCGACGATCTCGCCGCTGCGGACGGTGAGGTCGACGTTCTTGACGGCGGTGAGGCCGCCGAAGCGCATCGTCACACCGCGGGCGTCGAGGACGGTCTCGGCGGTGGCCGTTTCGGTCGTGGTGGTGGTCATGGATCAGGCCCCTGCCTTGCCGAGGACTGCGGGCGCTTCGAGGTCCTTGTGGAGTTCGAGCTGGTTGCGCCGGTTGGGGATGAGGCCTTCGGGGCGCAGGCGCATGAGGATGACGAGTGCGACGCCGAAGGCGAGGAGCTGGAGGTCCTCCATGCCCTGGAGCTTGTTGGGGATGAGGAAGAGGAGGGCGCCGCCGACGAGGGGGCCGGCGATGGTGCCCATGCCGCCGAGGACGACCGCCGCGAGGAGGAAGGCGGAGTTCGGGGGGACGGCGTTGGCGAAGACGTACTGGTCCGGGGTGACGGTGTAGTTCACGTGGGCCTGTACGGCGCCGGCGAGGCCGGCGAGGGTGGCGCCGAGGGCGAAGGCGATGAGCTTGACGCGGAAGCCGTTGATGCCCATGGCCTCGGCGGCGGTCTCGTCCTCGCGGATGGCGACCCAGGCGCGGCCGATGCGGGATTCGGCGCTGCGGCGGAAGACCATGACCACGATGAGGGTGATCAGGAGCATCAGGAAGAAGTAGTTGGCGAAGCGGCCGACCGTGATTCCCGCGATGCTGTGGGAGGCGCCGAAGTCGAATCCGAAGAGGACGACGTTGGGGACGCCGGCGATGCCGTTCGGGCCGTTGGTGATGTCGGGGCCCGAGACGCCGTCGAGGTTGTTCATGGTGATGCGGAAGATCTCACCGAAGCCGAGGGTGACGATGGCGAGGTAGTCGCCGCGCAGCCGCAGGGTCGGGGCGCCGATGAGGACGCCGAAGACCATGGAGGCGAGGGCGCCGACCAGGAGTGCGGCCCAGAAGGGGAGGTGCACGCCGAAGGGGGAGTTGGGGCTGCCGGAGACCAGGGCCGCGGTGTAGGCGCCGACGCCGAGGAAGGCGACGTAGCCGAGGTCGAGGAGGCCGGTGAGGCCGACGACGATGTTCAGGCCGAGGGCGACGGTGGCGAAGATGAGGATGTTGACGCCGAGGGTCGCGTACTGGTCGTCGGACTGGGTGAGGGGGAAGGCGGCGGCCGCGACGAAGGCGCCGACGAGGGCGACGTTGCGGTGCTTGGCGGTGAGCGCGGTGAAGCGGGTGACCAGGCCGGCCTTGTTGAGGGCGGTGAAGCCGAAGCCGGCGGTGATCAGGAAGCCGATGAAGAGTTCCTGGTACGGGGTGGTCACGCCGTAGGTGAAGACGCCGAGGGCAACGGCGAGGACCGCGGTGATGAGCAGGATCTCGGCGTAGGCCGGGAGTTCGCGGGCCGGCTTGGGGGTGCCGCTGGCGTGGGCGGCCTTGGTGACGGCCCAGCTGTTGGAGATGTTGTGCTTGGTCTGCTCCCACCAGGTGTCTTCGGGGTCCGCGAGCTCGGTCACGGGGCGCTCGAAGGGGAGGGCGCGGGCGCCGAGCCAGGCGACGAGCGCGGTGACGAGGGCGACGAAGCCGCCGGGCTCCAGGTTGACGATGCCGCCGAGGGTGCTGCTGATCGCCCAGACCGTGTAGGCCATGGTGAGCAGGGTGCCGAGGGCGCAGAGCTTGATGGCGGCGTCGGTTCCGGCGGGGGCGAGCCACTGGAGGCCCTTGACGCCGTAGGAGCTGAGGCCGAAGACGGTGGTGAGGGCGCCGCCGGTGAGGACGAGCCACTGGAGGCCGCCGGGGTACCCGTAGACGGTGAGGTCGCCGGGGAAGTTGGAGGTCCAGGTCCAGGCGAGGAAGCAGGAGATGACCGTGAGGGCGCCGCCGGCGGTGGCCAGGGCACGGGCGGTCTTCTCGGGGAAGGCGATTCCCCGGCGGCCGGCGGGCTCGGCCTGCGGCGTGGTGTCTGTGGTGGTGGTCGTCATGGTTCTCACGCCCTGTCCGCCACGCGCTCACCCATCAGGCCCTGGGGCCGGAAGAGGAGCACGAGGATGAGGAGTACGAACGCCCAGGTGTTGCCCCAGGACTGGCCGCCGAGCTGCTGCATGCCCGGTACGTCGGCGATGTAGGCGGTGGTCAGGGTTTCGGCGAGGCCGAGGACGATGCCGCCGATCATGGCGCCGTAGATGTTGCCGATGCCGCCGAGGACGGCCGCGGTGAACGCCTTGAGGCCGAGGAGGAAGCCCATCTTGAAGTTGACTTCGCCGTACTTGAGGCCGTAGGCGACGGCGCCGATGGCGGCGAAGGCGGCACCGAGGGCGAAGGCCATCATGATGATGCGGTCGGTGTTGACGCCCATGAGCTTGGCGGTGTCGGGGTCCTGGGCGGTCGCCTGCATGCCGCGGCCGCTGCGGGTCTTCTTGACGAAGAAGCCGAGGAAGGCCATCGAGAGCGGGGCGGCGATCAGGAGGAAGATGTCGCCGGTCTGGATGGTGATGCTGCCGAGGTGGAAGGGTCCGCCGTCGATCTCGGGGAACACCACGGAGGAGGGGTACCAGGCCCAGACCGCCTGCTGGAGGACGATGGAGAGGCCGATGGCGGTGATGAGCGGCGCGAGCCGTGGGGCGTTGCGCAGGGGCCGGTAGGCGAAGCGTTCCGCGCCGACGGCGACGAGGGTGGCGACGATGATCGCGCCTATGATCATGAGGGGGAGGGCGACCCACATGGTGGTGCCGCCGGGGAGAGCCGTCCAGACCCAGAAGGCGCCGAACCCTCCGATCATGAAGATCTCGCCGTGGGCGAAGTTGATGAGCTGGACGATGCCATAGACCATCGTGTAGCCGATGGCGACGAGCCCGTACATGGATCCCAGTAGCAGGCCGTTGACCAGCTGTTGCGGCAGTTCGTGCACCGCAGGTCCTCCGAGTCTTTCGACGGATGTGACACCGCGCGGGGCGCATTGTTGCGCGCCCCGCGCGGCAGGTGAGGGGTGAGGGGCTAGCGGATCAGCGGGCTAGCCGGTGGAGGTCAGCCGCCGTAGGTGCCGGACTCGACGGACTTCCAGTCGCCGCCTTCGACCTTGTAGACGGTGAGCTGCTTGTTGGTGGCGTCGCCGAACTCGTCGAAGGAGACCTTGCCGGTCACGCCCTCGAAGGAGACGTTCTGGACGGCGGCGAGGACCTTGGCGCGGGCGTCGGCCGGCAGCTTGCCGCCGTTCTCGTCGACGACCTTCTTGACGGCCTCGATGATCGACCAGGCGGAGTCGTAGGAGTAGCCGCCGTAGGCCGCGAACGGGTCCTTGTAGCCGGCCTTCTTGTAGTTCTCGACGAACTCCTTGGCGGACGGCAGGCTCTCGACGGGGGCGCCGACGGAGGTGGCGAGGTCGCCGGTGGCGCCTTCACCGGCCAGCTCGACGTACTTCTTGTCGTAGATGCCGTCGCCGCCGACGAGCGGGATGTTGGTGCCGGAGGCCTTGATCTGCTTGCTGAGCGGGCCGGCCGCGGGGTACTCGCCGCCGTAGTAGACGACGTCGGCGCCCGAGGACTTCACCTGGGTGACGATGGCCGAGAAGTCCTTGGACTCGGGGTCGATGTGGCCCTCGCCCGCGACCTGGCCGCCGAGCTTGGTGAACTCGCCCTTGAAGGTGCCGGCGAGGCCGGAGCCGTAGGTCTTCTTGTCATCGATGATGAAGACCTTCTTCTTGCCCGCCTTGTTGAAGAGGTACTGCGCCGCGAACGGGCCCTGGATGGCGTCCGTGGTGGCGGTGCGGAAGTAGCTCTTGTAGGTGCGGTTCTTGACGCCCTCGTTCCACTTGGGGCCCTGGGTCAGGGAGGGGCTGGTGTTGGCCGGGGAGACCTGGGCCAGCTTGGCGTCGTCGAAGACCTTCTGCATGGCCTCGGAGACCGAGGAGTTGAGCGGGCCGACGACGCCGAGGACGTCCTTGTTGGCCGTGAGCTTCGTGGCGTTCTGCTGGCCGGAGGAGGCCTGCGCCTGGTCGTCGAGGGCCTCGATCTTGAAGGTGACGCCCTTGACGTACTTCTTCTCGTTGGCCTGCTTGGCGGCGAGGTCCGCGGAGTTCTTGATGCCGATGCCGAGGGCGGAGAGGTCGCCCGTCAGCGGGGCGTCGACGCCGATGACGACGGTGGTGCCACCGTCGCCGGAGGATCCGCCCTTGTCGTCGCGCGAGCCGCAGGCGGTGAGAGTGAGAGCGCCCGCGGCGAGGGCGGCGGTCACGGCGATGAGCTGACGAGAACGCACGATCAGTCCTTTCCTGGCGCCGCGTCCCCCGTGGGACGCGTCGAGTCGAACGCGGGGAACCGAACTGAAGAAATCCGGCGGTCGCGGTAACTGGCCGTGACTCTAGGCGGCTCATCGGCGGTTATGGAGGGCTGAGGCCAATGATGTGACTCTCTTGTTATGCCACGGCGTAATACATAGCGGTTCACGGCGGGTGGAACGGGGGAATTCAGGCCGGTTCGTCTTGTCCGCATCCTGAGACGCGGCAGGACCATCGGGCGGTTTCAGTCCTGACGGGCCAGGACTGTGGGGCTTTTTGCTCATGACGGCCCGGTGGGGGCCGTGTCTCGGGCTTCGGGACAGGCCCTGGTCAGCGCGACGGAAAGATCCCTGGCATATCGGTCACCGGGGATGTAACTGTGATCCTCTTTCTGGAATCCATTACTCAGGGTCACTTCCAGGAATGGCAGCCCGGAATTCCGTGCTACATGCACGCAGTCTTTTGCCCGAATGAGAACGAGGAGCTCGCGCACTTCTCCCGCACCGACCGTGGCCGGCAGGGGTGGCCGGATCGTCACGTCCAGTGCCTGCGAGGGCTGCCCGATGCGCTCGACCGTCACCGCGGGCCCGACCGCCGTCCGCACACGCACAGTGAAGGCGAAGGCGGCGCCGTCCGGAGCCGGCTCCACCGGGCTCCCGTACGAGAGCGACAGCGCCTGCGAGGGGGCGGGCGGCACCTCGGGCGGGGGCGGCTCGGGCCGCGTGGCGTATATGCGGACGGCCGCCGCGGCCAGTACGGAGACCGACGCGACGGTCAGCACCGCCCTGCGGTGGCGGGCGTAGCGCGAGCGGATCCACTCCGCGCGGGGCGGCGTACGGGGCCCCCTGAGCGACCCCGGCCCGCCCTCGGTGCCCTCCCCGGGCTCCACCGGGCCGATGCCGGCGCTCACTGCCAGGGCCCGCCGGTCGGGGTGCCCGAGCGGTATCGCTCGGCGCAGCGGGCCTCCGCTGCGCGGGCGGCGCTCTCGCGGGCGGCCGCGGGGCCCCCGGCGCGCGCTGCGTCCCGGGCGGCTGCGAGGGCGGCGCGCAGGATCTCGTACTGGTCGCCGGACAGTCCCATGGACTGGTAGTCGAGTCCGACGGCGTCCCCGCCCCCCTCCGCGTCGAGGACCACCGCGGCCCAGCGGGTGACGAGGGCGGCGCACAGGGCCTGCGGCGGGGTGGTGCGGGGCGCGGGGGCGGTGTGGGGCGCGCGGGTGGGTCCGGCGCAGCCCGACAGGAGGGTGGTGGTCAGGGCGGCGGCGAGGAGCGCCGTCGTCCCGCGTGCGGCCGTGACGCCGCGCGGCGCCGGTCCGGATCCCATGCGGGAACGCTAGACCGGCGCCGGGAGCGGCACAACGGCTCGTACCGGACGGGGTGTTAAGACTCCGTGTCGCGCAGCAGGCAGGTGAGGCGGGCGGTGCAGACGCGGCGGTCCTGGTCGTCGGTGACGACGATCTCGTAGGTGGCGGTGGAGCGGCCGCGGTGGACGGGGGTGGCGGTGCCGGTGACCTGCCCCTCGCGCACGCCCCGGTGGTGGGTGCAGTTGAGGTCGACGCCCACGGCGATCTTCTTGCTGCCGCCGTGCATCATGGCGCCGACGGAGCCGAGGGTCTCGGCGAGGACGGCGGAGGCGCCGCCGTGCAGGAGTCCGTAGGGCTGGGTGTTGCCCTTGACCGGCATGGTGGCGACCACGCGTTCGGCGGAGGCCTCCAGGATCCGGATCTCCATGCGCTCGCCGAGGGCGCCCGCCGAGAAGAGGGCGGGCAGGTCTATGCCCAGGGCCGCGTACTCGTCGAGGACTTCCTGGGGGAACTTCACGCCGTGCTGCTGCTCGTCGGCCATGGGCCTGCTCCGTTCGTCAACGATCGTTAACCGGTGTCCGGTACTCGTTCTATCAGGCCGGTTCGAAGCGCACGACGACGGACTTGCTGGCGGGGGTGTTGCTGGTGTCCGCGGTGGAGTCGAGGGGGACCAGGACGTTGGTCTCCGGGTAGTAGGCGGCGGCGCAGCCGCGCGCGGTGGGGTAGTGGACGACGCGGAAGCCGGGGGCGCGGCGCTCGACGCCGTCCTTCCACTCGCCGACGAGGTCGGTGTAGGAGCCGTCGGCGAGGCCGAGCTCGGCGGCGTCCTCGGGGTTGACCATGACGACGCGGCGGCCGCCGGTGATGCCGCGGTAGCGGTCGTCGAGGCCGTAGATGGTGGTGTTGTACTGGTCGTGGCTGCGCAGGGTCTGCAGGAGCAGCCGGCCCGGCGGCAGGTGCGGGTACTCGACGGGGGCGGCGGTGAAGTTGGCCTTGCCGGTCTTCGTGGGGAAGCGGCGTTCGTCGCGGGGGCCGTGGGGCAGCCGGAAGCCGGCGGGCCGGGCGGCGCGGGCGTTGAAGTCCTCGAAGCCGGGGACCACGCGGGCGATGCGGTCGCGGATGGCCGCGTAGTCGTCCTCGAACTCCTCCCAGGGGGTCCTGGAGGCGGTCCCGAGGACGGCGCGGGCCATGCGGGCGACGATGGCGGGCTCGGAGAGCAGGTGCGGGGAGGCCGGGGGGAGGTTGCCGCGGGAGGCGTGGACCATGCCCATGGAGTCCTCGACGGTGACGAACTGGCGGCCGCCCTTCTGGACGTCCTTGTCGGTGCGGCCGAGGGTGGGCAGGATCAGGGCGCGCCGGCCGGTGACCACGTGCGAGCGGTTGAGCTTGGTGGAGACGTGGACGGTGAGCGAGGCCCGGCGGATCGCGGCCTCGGTGACGTCGGTGTCGGGGGTGGCGCCGACGAAGTTGCCGCCCATGGCGAAGAGGACCTTGGCCCTGCCGTCGCGGAGGGCCTCGATGGAGCGGACCACGTCGTAGCCGTGCGCGCGCGGCGAGGTGATGCCGAATTCCTTGTCGAGGGCGTCGAGGAAGGCGGGCGCGGGCCGTTCGAAGATGCCCATGGTGCGGTCGCCCTGGACGTTGGAGTGGCCGCGCACGGGGCAGACGCCGGCGCCGGGGCGGCCGATGTTGCCGCGCAGCAGGAGGAGGTTGACGACCTCGCGGATGGTGGCGACGGAGTGCTTGTGCTGGGTCAGGCCCATGGCCCAGCAGACGATGGTCCGCTCCGAGGCCAGGACCATGGCCAGGGCGCGTTCGATCTCGGGGCGGGTGAGGCCGGTCGCGGTGAGGGTCTCGTCCCAGTCCGCGTCCTTCGCGGCGGCGGCCAGCTCCTCGTAGCCGTGGGTGTGCTCGCGGATGAAGTCCTCGTCCAGGGCGCCGTCCGTTTCGATGACGAGCTTGTTGAGGAGGCGGAAGAGGGCCTGGTCGCCGCCGATGCGGATCTGCAGGAAGAGGTCGTTGAGGGCGGTGCCCTTGAGCATGCCGAGCGGGGTCTGGGGGTTCTTGAACCGCTCCATGCCGGCCTCGGGCAGCGGGTTCACCGAGATGATCTTCGCGCCGGCCTCCTTGGCCTTCTCCAGCGCGGAGAGCATGCGGGGGTGGTTGGTGCCCGGGTTCTGACCGGCCACGATGATCAGGTCGGCGCGGTGGAGGTCTTCGAGGGAGACGCTGCCCTTGCCGATGCCGATGGTCTCGTTCAGCGCGGAGCCGGAGGACTCGTGGCACATGTTCGAGCAGTCCGGCAGGTTGTTGGTGCCGAATTCGCGGGCGAAGAGCTGGAAGAGGAACGCGGCCTCGTTGCTGGTGCGGCCCGAGGTGTAGAAGAGGGCCTCGTCGGGGGAGGACAGGGCCCCCAGCTCCTCCGCGATGACCGCGAAGGCCTTCTTCCAGCTGACGGGCTCGTACCGGTCGGCGCCCTCGGGCAGGTACATCGGCTGGGTGATGCGGCCCTGCTGGCCGAGCCAGTAGCCGCTGCGGGCGGCGAGCTCGGCGATCGGGTGGGCGGCGAAGAAGTCCGGGGTGACCCGGCGCAGCGTGGCCTCCTCGGCGACGGCCTTGGCGCCGTTCTCGCAGAACTCGGCGGTGTGCCGCTTGTCGCCCTCCGGCCAGGCGCAGCCGGGGCAGTCGAAGCCGTCCTTCTGGTTGACCTTGAGGAGGGTCCGCGCGGTGCGGGCCAGGCCCATCTGCTCGGTCGCGATCTTCAGGGTGTGGCCGATGGCGGGGAGTCCCGCGGCCGCGTGCTTGGGCGGCGTGATCTGCGGCGCGTCCTGCACCGGGTCACCTGTGGGCGGGTTGGTCGCCATCGCGCTCCCCTTCGAGCGTACGTACGTGTGCAGCACGTGTGGCCGCATCCTCCGATCCTTGCACGGACCACGGGAACGGGGGAGGGCGGTCCCGGCGCTCACGGCCCCCGGGACGGGTGCGCCGGGGGCGTCCGGCGGGGCGGGTGCGCCGGGGGAGGCGGGCCGGGATTGTCGGTGGGGGCGCCTAGGATCGGGGGCGTGGCAGAGACAGCATCGAAGAAGACCGACCAGCCGACCGCAGCGGACCGCCCCCGCCTGATGCTCATGGACGGGCACTCCCTGGCCTACCGGGCGTTCTTCGCGCTGCCCGCGGAGAACTTCACGACGGCCACGGGCCAGCCGACCAATGCCGTCTACGGCTTCGCGTCGATGCTGGCGAACACCCTGCGTGACGAGGCGCCGACGCACTTCGCGGTGGCGTTCGACGTGTCCCGCAAGACGTGGCGCACGACGGAGTTCCCCGAGTACAAGGCGAACCGTTCGAAGACCCCGGACGAGTTCAAGGGGCAGGTCGAGCTGATCGGCGAGCTGCTCGACACGATGAAGGTGCCCCGCTTCGCGGTCGACGGCTTCGAGGCCGACGACGTGATCGCGACGCTGGCGACGCAGGCGGAGGCCCTCGGCTTCGACGTGCTGATCGTCACCGGCGACCGGGACTCCTTCCAGCTGGTCTCCGAGCACACCACGGTGCTGTACCCGACGAAGGGCGTCTCCGAGCTGACCCGGTTCACGCCGGAGAAGGTCGAGGAGAAGTACGGGCTGACCCCGCAGCAGTACCCGGACTTCGCGGCGCTGCGCGGCGACCCGTCGGACAACCTGCCGGGCATCCCCGGCGTCGGCGAGAAGACCGCCGCCAAGTGGATCACCCAGTTCGGGTCGTTCGCGGAGCTGGTGGAGCGGGCCGACGAGGTCAAGGGCAAGGCCGGGCAGAACTTCCGGGACCACCTGGAGGCCGTGAAGCTCAACCGGGTCCTGACCGAGATGGTCAAGGACGTGGAGCTGCCCAAGAACCCGGCCGACCTGGTGCGCGCCCCCTACGACCGGACCGCGATGCTCGGCGTGCTGGACGTGCTGGAGATCCGCAACGCCTCGCTGCGCGAGCGGCTGCTGGCCGTGGACCCGGGCTCGGCCGAGGCCGAGGCCCCCGCGCCGGCGGCCGGCGTCGAGCTGGACGGCTCGGTGCTGGGCGCGGGCGAGCTCGCGCCCTGGCTCCAGGCGCACGCGGACGGCCCGCTGGGCGTGTCCACCGTGGACAGCTGGTCGCTGGGCACGGGCGACGTCAGCGAGATCGCCCTGGCCGCGGCCGGCGGCGCGGCCGCCTGGTTCGAGCCCTCCGCGCTCGACGAGGCCGACGAGCGGGCCTTCGCCGCCTGGGCCGCCGACGCGGCGCGCCCCAAGGTGGTGCACAACGCCAAGGCCCTGATGCGGGTCTTCCCCGAGCTCGGCTGGACCCTGGCCGGCGTCACCATGGACACCGCGCTCGCCGCCTACCTGGTCAAGCCCGGCCGGCGGTCCTTCGCGCTGGACGTGCTGTCCGTGGAGTACCTGGGCCGCGAGCTCCAGCCGCCGGCCGCCGACGGCCAGCTCGCCTTCGGCGCCGACGACACCGCCGAGGCCGACGCGCTGATGGCGCAGGCCCGCGCGGTCCTGGACCTGGGCGACGCCTTCACCGCCAAGCTCCCCGAGGTCGGTGCGGTCGAACTCCTCCACGAGATGGAGCTGCCCACCTCCGAGCTGCTGGCCCGGCTGGAGCGCGCGGGCATCGCCGCCGACCGCGACCACATGGAGGGCATGGAGCAGCAGTTCGCGGGCGCCGTGCAGCAGGCGGTGAAGGAGGCGCACGCGGCGGTCGGCCACGAGTTCAACCTCGGCTCGCCCAAGCAGCTCCAGGAGGTCTTCTTCGGCGAGCTGGACCTGCCGAAGACGAAGAAGACCAAGACCGGCTACACCACGGACGCGGACGCGCTGGCCTGGCTGGCCACCCAGACCGACCACGAACTGCCGGTGATCATGCTGCGGCACCGGGAGCAGGCCAAGCTGCGGGTGACCGTCGAGGGCCTGGTCAAGTCGATCGCCGCGGACGGCCGGGTGCACACCAGCTTCAGCCAGACCACCGCGGCCACGGGCCGGCTCTCCTCCACCGACCCCAACCTGCAGAACGTGCCGGTGCGCACCGACGAGGGCCGCGCCATCCGCCGCGGCTTCGTCGTCGGCGAGGGCTACGAGTCCCTGATGACGGCCGACTACAGCCAGATCGAGCTGCGCGTGATGGCACACCTCTCCGAGGACGAGGGCCTGATCGAGGCCTTCGCCTCCGGCGAGGACCTGCACACCACCGTCGCCTCCCAGGTGTTCGGCGTGGAGCGCTCCCAGGTCGACGCCGAGATGCGCCGCAAGATCAAGGCGATGTCGTACGGCCTGGCGTACGGGCTGTCCGCCTTCGGCCTGGCACAGCAGCTGAACATCGAGCCGGCCGAGGCGCGCGGCCTGATGGAGACGTTCTTCGAGCGGTTCGGCGGGGTCCGCGACTACCTCCAGCGCGTGGTGGACGAGGCCCGGGCGACCGGCTACACCGCGACGGTGTTCGGCCGCCGCCGCTACCTGCCGGACCTCAACAGCGACAACCGCCAGCGCCGCGAGGCCGCCGAGCGGATGGCGCTGAACGCCCCGATCCAGGGCACCGCCGCCGACATCGTCAAGGTGGCCATGCTGCGCGTGGACAAGGCCCTCGCCGAGGCCGGGCTGAGCTCGCGGATGCTGCTCCAGGTCCACGACGAAATCGTCCTGGAGATCGCCCCCGGCGAGCGGGAGCGGGTCGAGGAGCTGGTGCGCCGGGAGATGGGCGCGGCCGTCGAGCTGCGGGCCCCGCTGGACGTGTCGGTGGGCGTCGGCGGCGACTGGGAGTCCGCCGCGCACTGATCCCCGTACGCGCCGCCGCGGCGCAGTGCCCGCACGCCCGTCCCCGCCTCAGGCGGTGGGGACGGGCGTCCGCGTTTCCGCGTCCGGACGGCCGGGCCGGTCCCGGTCCCGGTCGCGGCGCTGCCGGAGCCGTACGAGGGCCCCGTACAGCAGCAGCCCGACGGCGAGCCCGCCGCCCGCGCCGAAGCAGACGGTCGGGATGATGTCGAGCGGGCTGCGGATCCGGTCGTAGAAGGTGTAGAAGCGGACCACCCGCAGGGTGATCCCGACGGCCGCGCACCCGGCGATCAGGGCGGCGGCGCCCCACAGCTCCGCGCGGCCGAGGACCGGCACGGAGGCGGGCGCGGGCCCGTCGGGCAGCCGTCGCAGGCCGCTCACGGCGAACCAGAGCAGCGCGCAGGCGGCCAGCGCCGAGGAGCCGTACTGGAGGTAGGAGTAGGCGGGCAGGCCGAAGGCGAGCGGGTCGCCCAGCCACGGCAGCGCGTTCGTCCCCCAGCGGTCCAGGTGGGTGAAGCTGTCCCACCCCACGTGGGTGAGGGAGCCGGCCACCGCCGAGAGGTAGAACCACAGGGCGAGCGGGGCCGCCGGGCGTCCCCGCCAGCGCTCCCCGCGCACGAAGGCGTGCACCCGGCCCCGCCGGCCGCGCGGCAGGAGGGCGACCAGCGGCTCGCGCAGCAGCAGCCAGCAGGCCGCGAGGAGCGCGGTCAGCACGGCGTCCACGGTGGCCACCCCGGGCAGGGAGTGCGCGAAGTGGCCGTAGCCCATCACGCCGTTCACGACCGCGTCCGCGAAGTAGAAGGTGTCCGGGGCGAACGACCCGAGGACGAGCGCCGAGGCGACCAGCGGCCCCCGGGCGCGCCCGGTCCGGCGCATGGCCGGAAGTACGGCGGCCGCGTGGCTGAGAGTGAACGGCACGGGGCCTCCTGGGGTGCTCGGGATCCGGACAGTATGCGTGAGCTGCGAGGGAACGTGGGGATCCGGTGAATGTCCGTGGCACGACGCGTGCCCTGTGCAGGGAGCTGACGTAGGGTCACGCGGACGTCCAAGGGGAGGGGAACCGTCATGTCGGCACGGATATTCGGACGCGGCCTGCGCAGGGGCGCGGCCGCGGCTCTGGTCTCGGCCCTGGTGGCCGCCGCCATGACGGCGTCACAGGCACCGGCGGGCGCCGACGAGGAGCGGCTGGTGGCGGCCGGCGAGGAGGCGGCGGCGCAGCCGGCCGGTGGATCCGGCGGGGACTCCTCCTACTTCACCGAACTGCCGCCCCTCATAAGCCCCCAGCCACCCGCGGTGGTCCTGCCGGACGGGCAGTCGGGCGCCCCGGTGCAGCCGGAGGCCGCGCCGGCGCCCACGCCCACGGCGGCCGTGGTGCCGGCGGCGGACCGGCCGGCGGCCGAGGCCACGCAGGGGATACCGGCGAGCGTGTTCGCGGCGTACCGCGCGGCCGAGCAGCGGGTCGCGGCGGACGACCCGGGCTGCGGACTGCGCTGGCAGCTCCTCGCGGCGATCGGCAAGGTCGAGTCGGGCCAGGCGCGCGGCGGGCAGGTGGACGCCGCCGGCACGACCCTGCGGCCCATCCTCGGCCCCGTGCTCGACGGGAACGGCTTCGCCAACATCTCCGACACCGACGGCGGGGCCTTCGACGGCGACGCCCGCTACGACCGGGCCGTCGGGCCGATGCAGTTCATCCCGTCCACCTGGGCGGCCTGGGGCCAGGACGCGAACGGCGACGGGCGGCGCGATCCGAACAACGTCCACGACGCCGCGCTGGCGGCCGGGCGCTACCTGTGCGCGGGCAACCGCGACCTGCGGACGGGGGCGGGCCTGGACCGGGCCGTGCTGTCGTACAACCAGTCCGGGGAGTACCTGCGCACGGTGCGGTCCTGGTTCGCGTACTACCTCCAGGGCGCGCACGAGGTCCCGGACGCGGGCGGCAGCGGCGCGGGCGTCCCGGCGGGCCCCCGCCCCTCGGACCCGAAGCCGACCCCGACCCCCACTCCGGCACCGACCCCGACGCCCACGCCCACCCCCACCCCGACGCCCACCCCGACGCCGAGTCCGTCCACGACGCCGACGCCGAAGCCGAGCCCCACCCCCACGCCGAGGCCGACCACTCCGACGACGCCCACCCCGACGCCGTCGTCGACGCCGAGCCCCACCGGGACGCCGGTGCCCACGGCCACCCCGACGCCGCAGTCGAGTCCTCCGGTGACCCAGTCGCCGACGCCGAGCCGGATGCCGAGCCCCGCCCCTTCCGCCACGGCGAGCCGGCAGCCCTGATCGCAGGGTCCGCTTCCGGCACCCTTTTGGCCGGTTCCCGACGAAACCGTTGCCGGGGCATATGCCCCGCCCTAGCGTGATCGTCGCCGTTCGCACACCCGTCCGGGAGGTGCTCGGCATGACGGGGGAGGTAGTACGCATGTCACGATTCACCACATCTGCCAAGCGTCGGCTCGGCAGGCTCGCCATCGCCGCGGGGGTCGTCCCGCTCGCGCTCTTCGGCCTGTCCTCGCCGGCCAGTGCGGACTCCGGCGGGGGCTGCTCCGGACACTCGTCGTACGGCTGGTCGTACGACGTCTGCATCAGCAGCGGCGGGGGAAAGCTGTACGCCGACGCCTACCGCAAGAGCGCGGGCTCGGCGGGCTCCAGCTGCAGTGTCAGCGTGAGCATCTACGAGCTCTGGTCGGGCCTTCGTCGCCAGGTCATCAACAGCCAGTACTCCTGCTCCAGCGGATACGTGGGCAAGGTCGCCGCGGGCAAGCGCTCCGGGGCCGAGTACGTGACCATTGTGATGGTGATAGTCGACGGCGGTACCCCCTTCCTCCACGAGTCCCCCGTCCAGTACACCTGAGTGCACTTGCACCCTCAGCCCGCGTCGACGTGCCGGTCGGCGCGGGCTTCCGCGTTCCCCGAGGGCGGCCGGCCGTCGAGCCGCCGCCCGGACGGTTCTCATCTCACCCCCGCGTTGCTACGGTACGCCTCCCTGACGACCCATCAGATTACGGAGGCTCCGCCGTGCGCGCACTCGCCGCCGCCGCCGTCGGGCTGGCCGCCGCGCTCGCCCTCGTCCTCGCCGTGACGGCCGCCGGGGTACCGGAGGGCGAGACCTCGCCCAGACCGCTGCTCACCACCGCGCCCGCCGCGCCCGGAAAGTAGAGGAGGCCCGGCCGTGCGACGCAGAGCGAGCCTCGTACTGCTTGCCCTGGCCGTGTTCTGCGCAGCCCTCGCACCACTGCTGCGCTGGTACGCGTACCCCCGGCTCGCCAAGATCCCGGCCGGCCAGTACCAGGAGATGGTCCTGGAGGCCAAGGACGCCACACTCCTCGACTACGCGGGCGGCATGCAGCCCAAGAAGGTCGACAAGGTCACCATCGTCCAGACCCTCAAGGGCAACGTCGAGGCGTCCAGGGAGATCGAGGCCGACGCCGGCAAGGACGTCGTCGTCTGGGACACGCTCTCCTACATCATCGGGCCGGACGGCAAGATGGTCTCGCAGATCCCCGAGCGCTACATCTTCGACGCCCACACCCAGGACCCGGTGCACGCCACCGGCGAGATGGTCGACGGCGACCCGGTCAAGCGCGAGGGCATCGAGTTCAAGTGGCCCTTCTTCACCGAGCCGCGCGACTACCTCTACTTCGACGCGCAGACCCGCACCTCCTCGCCGATCCACTACGTCGGCCCGCGCACCTACCGGGGCATGGACGTCTACTACTTCGAGCAGACCGTCCCCTGGACCAAGGTCCCCATGCCGAAGAAGATGCCGATCGAGGGCATCGACCCCGCCACCATCGAACAGACCACCGGCACCACCCTCTGGTACACGGTCAAGGCCCGCTTCTGGGTCGACCCCGTCACCGGCGCGCCCGTCAACGCCGAACAGGACATCCAGCAGGAGATGCGCGGCGGCATCGCGGCCGGAGCCCCCGACGGCAGGCTGACCGCCTTCGCCGGGCACGTCACCCTGCGCGAGGACTACGCGAAGCACACCCTCGACCTGGTCTCCGCCAACCGCACGAAGGTCCTCGCGCTCCACACCTACGCCCCGGCCGGCCTCGCCCTGACCGGCCTGGCGCTGCTCGCCGCCGCGCTCTGGCTGGAGGCCCGGGGGCGCCGCACCCCGCCCGTCAACGCCCCCTGAGCCGCGCGTTCGTGTGCCGGGTGGGCTCGGCGGTCGCCGGGTCCTCCGGCCACGGGTGCTTCGGGTACCGGCCGCGCAGCTCCGCCCGCACCGCCCGGTAGCCGCCCTGCCAGAAGGAGGCCAGGTCGGCCGTGACGGCGGCCGGCCGGCCCGCCGGCGACAGCAGGTGCACGAGTACGGGAACCCCCGCCACCCGGGGCGTCTCGGCCAGCCCGAACAGCTCCTGGAGCTTCACGGCCAGCACCGGCTGCCCGGCCGAGTAGTCCACCCGGATCCGGGACCCGCTCGGCACCTCGATCCGCTCCGGCGCCAGCTCGTCGAGCCGGGCCGCCTCCCCGGTGGCCCACGGCAGCAGCCGCTCCAGGGCCCGCCCCGCGTCGATCCGCCCCAGGTCGGCGCGGCGCCGGGCGCGCGACAGCTCGGGCTCCAGCCACTCCCCGGCCCGCTCCAGCAGCGCCGCGTCGTCCGACACGTCCGGCCAGCCGCCGCCGAGCGTCCGGTGCAGGAACCCGAGCCGGTCCCGCAGCGCCAGCGCGTCCGGGGTCCAGCGCAGCAGCCCCAGCCCCTCCGCGAGCAGCCCCTCCAGCAGGGCGGCCCGCACCGGCTCCGGCGCCGGGTCGCGCAGCGGACGCGCGACCAGCTCGACCGCCCCGAGCCGCTCGACGGCACGGGCGACCACGTCCCCGCCGTCCCAGCGGACCTCCTCCCCGGCGGCGAACAGGTGCGCGGCCGCGGCCTGGGCGGTGTCCTCGTCGAGGACCGCCGCCAGCCGGACCCGCGCGGACGCCGCGTGCGGGGCCCGGTCGGCGACGGCCACCGCCAGCCAGGGCGCGTTGCGCAGCGCCGACCCCTCCCCGACCTCGGCCGCGGTCCCGGAGGCCATGAGGAAGGCCCCCGAGCCCTTGGCCCGTGCCACCCGCTCGGGGAACGCCAGGGCCGCGACCAGCGCTGCGGCACGGTCGTCGTCCCCGCCCCGCCCTTCGCCCGTTCCCCGGGGCTGCGCCCCGGACCCCCTGGGGGCTCCGCCCCCAGACCCCCGCGCAGCGGCCCCAGCCCCGGCACCCGCTCCAGCCGCGGACGCACCGGCGGCGTCGGACCCGGTACCCGACGCACCGGCGGAGCCCAGCGCGCGCTCCAGGCGGGCGACCTCCGCACGCCAGCGGGACGCATAGGCGTCACCGCCCCGCCGGGCCGCGCGCCACGCCCCGGCCAGGTCGTCCCCGTACTCCCGCGGAGGCTCCTCGCTCAGCAGCGCCACCACCTCCGCCGCCCGCCGCCCGCCCAGCGCGGCGGAACCGTCCAGCAGGGCCCGCGCCAGCCGCGGGTGCAGCCCCAGCCGGGCCATCCGCAGCCCGCGCGGGGTCGGCCGCCCGGCCACGTCCACGGCGCCCACCGCCACCAGCACCTCCCGCGCCGCGGCCATCGCCCCGGCCGGCGGCGGGTCCAGCAGCGCCAGCCCGGCCGCGTCCGGGTCGCCCCAGCAAGCCGCCTGGAGCGCGAACGGCGCCAGGTCCGCGATCCGGATCTCGGGCGAGGGGAACGCCGGCAGCCGCCCGTCCTCCGCCTCGGCCCAGCACCGGTAGACCGCGCCCGGCGCCTCCCGCCCGGCCCGGCCCGCCCGCTGGCGGCCCGCCGCACGGGACGCCCGTACCGTCGTCAGCGCGCCCAGCCCCCGGGCGTGGTCCACCCGGGGCTCGCGGGCCAGCCCCGAATCCACGACCACCCGCACCCCCGGCACGGTCAGGCTCGACTCCGCGACGGCGGTCGACAGGATCACCCGGCGGTGCTCCGCGGCGGTCAGCGCCGCGTCCTGCACCGCGGCCGGCGCCCGCCCGTGTACCTGGAGCACCTCCGCGTCCACGCCGGCCAGCTGCCCGGCGACCCGGGCGATCTCGCCGACGCCGGGCAGGAAGCACAGCACGTCGCCGGAACGTTCCGCCAGGGCCCGGCGGACCACCGCCGCCACGTGCGCCAGCTGCGCCGGATCCACCCTCATGCCGTGCGGCGGCCGCACCGGCCGGGCCGGCGGCGCCCACACCGTCTCCACCGGGTACGCGACCCCGGCGGCCTCCACCACCGGGGCGTCCCCCAGCAGCCGGGCCCAGCCCGCCGCGTCGGTCGTCGCCGAGGCGGCCACCAGCCGCAGCTCCGGGCGCAGGTTCTCCCGTACGTCCAGCAGGAACGCGGCGACGGTGTCGGCGTCCAGGTGCCGCTCGTGGCACTCGTCCAGCACCACCACGTCCACGCCGGCCAGCTCCTGGTCCCGCTGGAGCCGCTGGAGCAGCACCCCGGTGGTCACCACCTCCACGGCCGTGTCCCGGCCCGCGACGCGCTCCCCGCGCACCGTGAAGCCCACCGAGCCGCCGACGGCCTCGCCCAGCAGCCACGCCATGCGCCGCGCCGCCGCCCTGGCGGCGATCCGCCGGGGCTCGGCGACGACCACCCGCCGCCGCGGGCCCCCGCCCACCAGTCCGGCGAGCACGAGCGGCACGAGCGTGGTCTTGCCGGTCCCGGGCGGTGCGCACAGCACGGCGGTGCCGCGGCCGTCCAGCGCCGAGACGAGCGCGGGCACGGCCTCCCGCACGGGGAGGGAGTCGAGGGCGGCCTGGCGGATCAAGGGATCAGTCCCTCTCGCACACGAAGACCGCGGTGCCCGGGATCAGGTTGCCGCGCAGCGGGGACCAGCCGCCCCACTCCTGGCCGTTCCACTCCGGCCACTCCGGCTCCACCAGGTCCAGCAGCCGGAAGCCGCCCGCGACCACGTCGCGGACCCGGTCGCCGACCGTGCGGTGGTGCTCGACGTACACGGCCCGGCCCTGCTCGTCCTGCTCGACGTACGGGGTCCGGTCGAAGTAGGACGCGGAGACCGAGAGCCCCTCGGCGCCCGGCTCGTCGGGGAAGGCCCAGCGGATCGGGTGGGTCACGGAGAAGACCCAGCGGCCGCCGGGGCGCAGCACGCGGTGCACCTCCCGCATGACGTTGACCGGGTCGGCGACGAAGGGGACGGCCCCGTACGCGGAGCAGGCGAGGTCGAAGGACCCGTCCCGGAACGGCAGCCGGCCGGCGTCGGCCTCGACGAGCGGCACCTCCCCGCCGATGCGCAGGGCGTGCTGGAGCTGGCGGTGGGAGAGGTCCAGGGCCACCGGGCGGGCGCCCTGCGCGGCGAGCCAGCGCGAGCACTGGGCGGCGCCGGCGCCGATCTCCAGGACGTCCTTGCCCTTGAGGGAGGCGGCGGGGCCCAGCAGCGCGGCCTCGGCCTCGTCGAGGCCCTCGGGGCCCCAGACGAAGCGGTCGTCGCCGAGGAAGGCGCCGTGCTCGCTCTGGTACTCGTCGGCGTTGCGGTCCCACCAGCCGCGGCTGGCCCGGCTGCTCTCCGCCTCCCCGGCGTCCCGCCGGGTGGCCTCGGCGCCGTCCTCGTCCTCGGAGGCGTCTTCGGGGGCGTAGTCCTCTTGGTTCATGGGGCCCGTCGTCGTAGTCTGCGGATGGCTCGGTGGTCCGGGGGCCGGGAAAACTCGTGCGGAGCGCTCATCACCGCGTTCCCGCCCACGAATTGTGCCGGTTATGCGGTGATCTGCCCGCGGTGTGCGCCTTCGCGCATTGACCCTGTCCGGCTGCCCCCGTATGCTACAAGTTGCGCTGCGAGCCTGTGCTCCTCAGACCTAGCAGGCTGCGCTTGCATCTGTTGAATGTCCCCTCGGTTTTCGAGGCCCTTCCCCCTTTCAGGGGATCTTGGGGCTTCTTTGGCTGTCCGGCTTCTTCGGCAGGTGCCGATAAGGGCTCCCGGCGTAGCAGTACCTACGACTTTCTGTCCGTAACCGGAGCCCTTTCCCACATGACGAGCAGCACCGAGACCACCGCCACCACCCCTCCGCAGGTAGCGGTCAACGACATCGGTAACGCGGAAGCCTTCCTGGCCGCGATCGACGAGACGATCAAGTACTTCAACGACGGCGACATCGTCGACGGCGTCATCGTGAAGGTCGACCGGGACGAGGTCCTGCTCGACATCGGTTACAAGACCGAAGGCGTGATCCCGAGCCGCGAGCTCTCGATCAAGCACGACGTCGACCCGAACGAGGTCGTCAAGGTCGGCGACGAGATCGAGGCCCTGGTTCTCCAGAAGGAGGACAAGGAAGGCCGCCTGATCCTGTCCAAGAAGCGCGCTCAGTACGAGCGTGCCTGGGGCACGATCGAGAAGATCAAGGAAGAAGACGGCATCGTCACCGGTACCGTCATCGAGGTCGTCAAGGGTGGTCTCATCCTCGACATCGGCCTCCGTGGCTTCCTGCCGGCCTCCCTCGTCGAGATGCGTCGCGTCCGCGACCTCCAGCCCTACGTGGGCAAGGAGCTCGAGGCGAAGATCATCGAGCTGGACAAGAACCGCAACAACGTGGTCCTGTCCCGCCGCGCCTGGCTCGAGCAGACCCAGTCCGAGGTTCGCCAGACGTTCCTCACCACCCTGCAGAAGGGTCAGGTCCGCTCCGGCGTCGTCTCCTCGATCGTCAACTTCGGTGCGTTCGTGGACCTGGGCGGCGTCGACGGTCTCGTCCACGTCTCCGAGCTGTCCTGGAAGCACATCGACCACCCGTCCGAGGTCGTCGAGGTCGGTCAGGAAGTCACCGTCGAGGTCCTCGACGTCGACATGGACCGCGAGCGCGTCTCCCTGTCGCTGAAGGCGACGCAGGAAGACCCGTGGCAGCAGTTCGCCCGTACCCACCAGATCGGCCAGGTCGTCCCGGGTAAGGTCACGAAGCTGGTTCCGTTCGGTGCGTTCGTCCGCGTGGACGAGGGCATCGAGGGTCTGGTCCACATCTCCGAGCTGGCCGAGCGCCACGTGGAGATCCCGGAGCAGGTCGTCCAGGTCAACGACGAGATCTTCGTCAAGGTCATCGACATCGACCTCGAGCGTCGCCGGATCTCGCTGTCCCTCAAGCAGGCCAACGAGTCCTTCGGTGCCGACCCGGCGTCGGTCGAGTTCGACCCGACCCTGTACGGCATGGCCGCGTCCTACGACGACCAGGGCAACTACATCTACCCCGAGGGCTTCGACCCCGAGACCAACGACTGGCTCGAGGGCTACGAGACCCAGCGCGAGACGTGGGAGCGCCAGTACGCCGAGGCGCAGGTCCGCTTCGAGCAGCACCAGGCCCAGGTCATCAAGAGCCGCGAGGCCGACGAGGCCGCTGCCGCCGAGGGCGCTGCCGCCCCGGCCGCCGGTGGCAACGCCGGTGCGGGCGTCTCCGGTGGTTCGTACTCCTCCGAGGGTGCGGACGAGACCTCCGGCGCCCTGGCGTCGGACGAGGCCCTGGCCGCGCTCCGCGAGAAGCTGGCCGGCGGCCAGAGCTGATCGCAGCGCATCACACCCCGGTGTGAGCTGAGCTGAGCTGAACGACGAGGCCCGTCCCCTTCGGGGGGCGGGCCTCGCCGCGTTCCCGGACCGTGCGGGGGCGCGCGGCGCCGGCCGCGTCCGGCACCGTGGGTCCGTCCGCCGTCGCATTGCGTTTGTGTCAAAGCCGCCCGGCTGGGAATGGCCGCGCGGTCCCGGACGTTCTTCGCAGGGAACACGGCGCGAGGGAGGAGTGGTGACGGTGCTTGATCCACAGGGTCTGTACGAATGGGACGCCAAGGGTCTGGCGGTGGCGGACCTGGCGCTGACCCAGGACTCGGCCGGACTGGTCATGCTGTACCACTTCGAGGGCTACATCGACGCCGGCGAGACCGGCGAGCAGATCGTCGAGCGCCTCCTCGACACCCTGCCCCACCAGGTGGTGGCCCGCTTCGACGCGGACCGGCTGGTGGACTACCGGGCACGCCGCCCGCTGCTGACGTTCCAGCGCGACCACTGGACCGAGTTCGAGGAGCCCCGCCTGGAGGTGCTCCTGGTCCAGGACGCCACCGGCGCGCCGTTCCTGCTGCTCTCCGGCCCCGAGCCGGACGTGGAATGGGAGCGCTTCGCCGTCGCCGTCCGGCAGATCGTGGAGCGGCTCGGGGTCCGCCTCTCGGTCAACTTCCACGGCATCCCCATGGGCGTACCGCACACCCGGCCCGTCGGCATCACCCCGCACGGCAACCGCACCGACCTGATGCCCGGCCACCGCAGCCCCTTCGACGAGGCCCAGGTGCCCGGCAGCGCCGAATCCCTGGTCGAGTTCCGCCTCGCCCAGGCCGGACACGACGTGCTCGGCGTCGCCGCGCACGTCCCGCACTACGTCGCCCGCTCCCCGTACCCGGACGCGGCACTGACCGCCCTGGAGGCCATCACGGCCGCCACCGGGCTGGTCCTGCCGGCCGTCGCGCACGCCCTGCGCACCGAGGCGCACCGCACCCAGACGGAGATCGACCGGCAGATCCGCGAGGGCGACGAGGAGCTCGTCGCCCTCGTCCAGGGTCTGGAGCACCAGTACGACGCCGCGGCCGGGGCCGAGACCCGGGGCAACATGATCGCCGAGCCGGCCGAGATCCCGTCGGCGGACGAGATCGGCCGCGAGTTCGAGCGGTTCCTGGCGGAGCGCGAGGGCGAGGGCTAGGTCCACGGCGTCCAGCGGGCGGTGTTCCTCGGGAGGGGGACACCGCCTAGGGTGCTGACCATGCTGAAAGTGGGCCTGACAGGCGGAATCGGTGCCGGCAAGAGCGAGGTCTCGCGGCTGCTGGCGGGGTACGGGGCGGTCGTCGTCGACGCCGACCGGATCGCGCGGGAGGTCGTGGAGCCGGGCACGCCCGGACTCGCGGCCGTGGTGGAGGCCTTCGGGGAGGCCGTGCTCACCGCCGACGGGCGGCTGGACCGCCCCGGGCTCGGGGCGATCGTCTTCGGCGACCCGGCGAAGCTCCGGACCCTCAACGCCATCGTGCACCCGCTCGTCGGGGCCCGGTCCGCCGAGCTGGAGGGCGCGGCGGGACCCGACGCGATCGTGGTGCACGACGTACCGCTCCTCACCGAGAACGGCCTCGCGCCCCTGTACGACCTCGTCGTGGTCGTGGACGCGGCCCCCGAGACGCAGCTGGCCCGGCTGACCGCACGGCGCGGGATGGCCGAGGAGGAGGCCCGCGCCCGGATGGCCGCCCAGGCCACGCGCGAGCAGCGGCTGGCCGTGGCCACGCTCGTGATCGACAACGACGGGCCGCTGGAGGCGCTGGAGCCCCAGGTGCGCAAGGTCTGGGAGGAACTGAAGACCCGGGCCGGTGCGGGCACGGCCGCCGGGTAGACCCGTCAGGGGCGCGGAATAGGCGCGGCGGGCAAGGGCGTTGAACGCGCCCGTAGAGGGAAGGAAAGACAACGTGTCCGAAACCACGCCCCCGCCGCCGCCGTCCACCGGACCGGGATCCGGGCCCACCGGGCCGTCGGGTTCCGCGAGCCCCGAGACGCACGTCATCGACTACCGCGCCGCCGAGCAGCTCCTCGCCGCCCGGGACCCGCGCGGCGCGGTCCGCCTGCTGGACTCCGTCATAGCGGCGCACCCCGAGAACACCGCGGCCCGGCTGCTGCGCGCCCGCGCCTTCTTCGCGGCGGCCCAGCTGCGTCCCGCCCAGCTGGAGTTCGAGCTGGTGCTGGAGCGGGAACCGGACAACGCCTTCGCCCACTTCGCGCTCGCCCGCACCCACGAGCGGGCCGGCCGCCCGGAACAGGCCCGCCGCCACTTCCGCCTCGCCGCCGCCCTCGACCCGCAGCCCGAGTACGTGCAGGCGGCCCGCTTCGAGAGCTAGGCCGTCTCTGAAGAGACGGCCTAGCGGGCACGGTGCGGGGGCTCGTACGGGGGGACGCCGGGGCCCGGCTGGTAGTGCGGGCCCTGGTGGATGTGCCGTACGACGACGGCCAGGTCCACGGCGGCCACCAGCGCGAGCGCCGCGCAGGCGGCCGCCCAGCCGGGACGGCCGGCCAGCGAGAACGCGGCCGCCCCGGCGGCGGCCCAGAGCAGCCCCCACAGACTCAGCCAGAACCGCAGCCGCAGCGGACTGCGGGCGGTCACCGGCTCGTTTCCGGTACGCATGGCCATCGCCTCACCCTGTTCGGAGGCCTCGGTTCCATGGTCCCACCGGAGGGCCCGCCGCGGGGGCCGGGACTCAGGGGTTGAGCTTGTTCACGGCCGTCGTGGTCGTCTTCTTGAAGGCGGGCACCGGGGCGTCGGGCAGGTTGCCCATCTGGCCCCACTTCACGACGGTCACGGTGGAGCCGTCGCGTCCGATCCCGTACAGGTGCACGCCCGGCTCGGACTCCGGGATGGAGGCGCCGACGCCGTAGACGTGCGCGCCCTCCTCGACGGCCAGCTTCCCGTAGTCCTGCCAGGAGGCGGTGCCGCCCGGGTTCGCGCGCAGCCAGTCCGCGGCGCAGCCGGCGACCTTGCGCTCCAGGGCGGAGGCGAGCTTCGCGGCGGCGGCGTCGGAGGCGGCGCGCACGGAGATCTGGACGGCGCCGGTGTCGAGCTCGGTGCCGAAGGTGCGGTGCCAGCTGCCGGCCGCCGGGAGCACCCCGTCCAGGCAGAACGGGGCGTCCTCGGGCAGCCCCTTGGTGACCTTGCCGGCGAACCAGGGGGAGGACGGGTGCGGGGGCAGGTCGGTGCCGTTCAGGAAACCGGGGGCGGTGGCCGCGGCGGTGGCGGTGCCGGAGGCGGTCAGGGCGAGGGCGGCGGCCGCCGCCAGGGCGGTGGCGGCGAGGGCCGAGGTGCGGTGGGCGGTGCGTCGGAACACGGTGTCTCCCCGTAACAGGTGCGCTTGCGGTCGTGGTTGCGGTGCGGTCGTCGGGTGACCGCTCCAACAGCCTGCCCCGGTCCGGTGCGTTGGGGAACGGATCGCCGCGGAACCGGGACACTGGAACGGCCGTATGCACTGTCACCTGGGGGAACGCCCCCGGGGTGGAACGGCGTCACGGGACGGGGGAGCGGCGTGGCCGAGCCGGAGACCGAGGAATTCGCGCGTCTGATGCGGGAGCTGAAGGAGCGCGCGGGGTTGAGTTACGGGGTGCTCGCGCGGCGGCTGCACACGAGCACCTCGACGCTGCACCGGTACTGCGCGGGGGAGGCGGTGCCGGCCGAGTTCGCCGTGGTGGACCGCTTCGCCCGGGCCTGCGGGGCCGCGCGCGAGGAGGCGGTGGACCTGCACCGCGCCTGGCTCCTGGCGGACGCCCGCCGCCGTGCGTCCTCCCGCGGCCCGTCGGTGCCGCCCCCCGCCCCGGGCGCGGTGCCGGGTGCCGGGGCGGGGGCCGGGGCGGGGGCTGCGCCCGGCTCCGGCGCCGACGCCGGGGGCGGAACGGGGTCCGGTCCTGCGGTCGGGGCCGGCACCGGGAACGGGGCTGGGGCCGAGCCGGGGCAGGGTGCGGGGACCCGGGGCGGGAGCGGGCTCGCGGCTTCGGCCGGGGCCGGGGCTGCGCCCGGCGTCGGTACCGGGGTCGAGCCGGGTGAGGGCACGGGGTACGGGGCTGGGGACGGGGCTCCGGCCGGGCCCGGGTTCGTGCCCGGCGTCGACTCCGGGGCCGTGGGCGGCCCTGCGGCCGGGTCCGGAGCCGGAGCCGGGTCGGGGTCCCCGTCCGGGGCTTCGGCCGGGTCCGGGGTTGAGTGCGGCATCGGGGGCGGGGCTGGGCCTGGGGTTGGGTTCGAGCGGGGTGCGGTTGCGGGTGCCGGAAGTGGGTCCGGGGCTTCGGCAGGGTCCGGGGCCGGCGTCGGCTCGGGGGCCGGGGGCGGCTCCGCGTCCGGGTCCGGCGCGGGGGTCCCTTCCGGGGGTTCGGCCGGGGGCGTTCCCGCGGCACCGGCTTCCGGGGGCGGAGCCGGGCGGGTGGTGCGGCGGCCCGGCGGGGTGTGGCAGCGGCGGAGGGTGGTCGGGGCGGGGGTGGCCGGGGTGGTGGCGGCCGCCGTGGCCGCCGCCGTGCTCGCGGCGGCCGGGCCCGAGACGCGGTCCCCGCAGGCGGGGCCGCCCGCCGGGCGTCCGTCCGGCCCGGCACCGGCGGCCGTACCGGGCGGCCCCACCGGCTCGGCGACCGCGCCGCCGGAGTCTCCGGCTGCCTCCGCCCCGACCCCCTCCGGGAGCGCGAGTACCGCGGTGTCCGCGCCTCCGCCGGCGCCCTCCGCGGGGCCGGTGGCGACACCGCTCAAGGCGGCGGTCCGGTCCCACGTGTGGGCCGCCGGCTGCGACCATGCCTACCTCTCCGAGCGGGCCCCGGAGACCGTCCCCGCGCCGCCCGTGGAAGCGGACGCGCCCGCCTGGGCGCGGGCGCAGCGGGCCGTGCACGCGGGGACCCAGACCGTCGAGGTCACCCTGCACGGCACCGGGGACCAGGCCGTGGTGCTCCAGGGGCTGGAGGTGCGGGTGGCCGGCCGGCGGACCCCGCCCGCCTGGAACGTCTACCAGATGTCCCCGGGCTGCGGCGGGGGCCTCACCCCGGCCGGCTTCGCCGTGAACCTGGACGCGCCGAGGCCCCTGGCCCGGCCCGTCGCGGGCAACGACTCCGGCACCCGGCTCCCCGCGCCGGCCTTCCCGCTGCGCGTCTCGGCGGCCGACCCGGTCGTGCTCCGGGTGACGGCGGCCGCGACGGGCTGCGACTGCGACTGGTACCTCGAACTGCGCTGGAGCGGGCCCGCCGGCTCCGGAACCCTGCGCCTGGACGACGACGGGGTGCCCTGGCGCACCAGCGCCGCCACGGGCCGGCCCGAGTACGGCTTCGCGGGGGAGCTGGGCCGCTGGGCGCGCTGACCGCCCCCCTCGGCAGCCCGGCGTATCCGCAGGTCAGCGCCGGTTGTCAGTGGGCCCGCCTAGACTCGGCGGCAGTGGATCCGCCATGACCGGGCGGAGCCGGGCAGCAGGGAAGGGGGGACCCCGTGAGCGCGCAGCCGCAGCCGCCGCAGCCGTCGTTGCTGCGCCGCGCCGCCGTGTTCCTCCCGGCCGCCGTACCCCGGGAGGGGCGGGTGGCGTTCTGGTGCCCCGAGGGGGACCCGCTGCCCGAGCTGGGGACCCCGCACCCGCTGAAGGTGGTCCGGCCGCACGGGGCCGGCGTCCGCACGCGTACGGTGCCCGCCGTGGCGCTGCCGGTGGCCGCCGCCCTGCCCGTGCTGCTGCGGGCCGCCCGCAGCCCGGCCGCGCATCCCGCCACCCGCGCCTGGGGCACCGCCGCCGCGCAGGCGCTGTCCCTCGCCGCGCGGGGCCGCCTGCTGCCGGGGCTCACCGCCGACGGGGTCGACGCCTGGCGTGCCGGTCCGCTGGACGCCGAGGACGTCGGGTACCTGCGCGCCGTCGCGGCCGCCCTGCCGCACGAGGGGTACGCCACCCCGCTCGCCGGACGCCGCCCGACGGCCCTGCCCGAGCCCGAGGTCCTGGTCCGGGCCTTCCTCGACGCCGTCGCCGACGTGCTGCCGCGGACTCCGGCGGCGCCCTTCGCCTCCGGGCGGCCGTTCGCTGCCCCGGAGCCGCAGCGGGTGCCGGGGATACGGGAGTGGGCGGCGCAGGTCGCGGCCGGCGCCGATGCCGGGGTGGGGATCTCGCTCCGGCTCGACCTGTCCTCCTTCCGCCTGTTCGACGAGGCCGAGCCGGAGGACGTCCGCCGCGCCGGGGCCGCCGTGGTCCAGGTGCACAGCCTGGCCGATCCCACCCTGGTCACCGACGCGGGGCTGCTGTGGGCCGGGGCGGCGGCCGCCGGGTTCGGCCCGCGCGCCCGGATCGACGCCGTGCTCGCGCTGCGCCGCGCGGCGCGGGTCTGGCCGCCGCTGCTGCGCCTGCTCGACCAGCCGGTGCCCGACGCCCTCGCCCTGTCGGACCCGGAGCTGGAGGACCTGCTGGGCACCGCCGCGACCCGGCTGGCGGCGGCCGGAGTCCTCGTGCACTGGCCGCGCGAGCTGGCCCGTACGCTCTCGGCGACCGCGGTCGTACGGCCGGCCGCCCCCGGTTCCGCGACCGACGGCACCGCCTTCTTCGACGCGGCCTCCCTGTTCTCCTTCTCCTGGGAACTGGCCCTCGGAGGGGACCGGCTCACCCCGGGCGAGATGGACGCGCTCGCCCAGGCCCACCGGCCCGTGGTGCGGCTGCGCGACCAGTGGGTGCGGGTCGATCCCGAGCTGGTGCGCAAGGCGCGCAAGCGGGAGCTGGGCCTGCTGGACCCGGTGGACGCGCTGGCCACCGTACTCACGGGCGAGGCCGAGGTCGGCGGGGAGGCGGTGCCGGCGGTTCCGGTGGGGGCGCTGGCCGCCCTGCGGGACCGGCTCACCGGGGACCTGCCCCCGGTCGCGGCGCCCGCCGCCCTGAAGGCGACCCTGCGGGACTACCAGCTGCGCGGGCTGGCCTGGCTCGACCTGATGACCTCGCTCGGACTGGGCGGCTGCCTCGCCGACGACATGGGCCTGGGCAAGACCGTCACCCTGATCGCCCTGCACCTGCACCGGGACCGGCCCGAGCCCACCCTCGTGGTCTGCCCGGCGTCGCTGCTGGGCAACTGGCAGCGGGAGATCGAGAAGTTCGCCCCCGGCACCCCCGTGCGCCGCTTCCACGGCGCCGGCCGCAGCCTCGACGGGCTGGCCGGCGGCTTCGTCCTCACCACGTACGGGACCATGCGCGCGGCGGCCGCCCGGCTGGCCGGGCAGAGCTGGGGCCTGGTCGTCGCGGACGAGGCCCAGCACGTCAAGAACCCGCACTCGGCGACGGCGAAGGCGCTGCGCACCATCCCGTCCCCGGCCAGGGTGGCCCTCACCGGGACCCCCGTCGAGAACAACCTCTCCGAGCTGTGGGCGCTCCTCGACTGGACGACGCCGGGACTGCTGGGCCCGCTCACCACCTTCCGCGCCCGGCACGCCCGCCCGGTCGAGCACCAGCAGGAGGAGGACGGGGGCAACGAGGCGGCGGTGGCCCGGCTGGCCGCGCTCGTCCGGCCGTTCCTGCTGCGCCGCAAGAAGTCCGACCCCGGCATCGCCCCCGAGCTGCCCCCGAAGACGGAGACGGACCATCCGGTGTCCCTGACCAGGGAGCAGGTCTCCCTCTACCAGGCCGCGGTGGACGAGGCGATGGCCGTGATCGAGGGCAGCGAGGGCATCGAGCGGCGCGGCATGATCATGAAGCTGCTGGCCTCGCTCAAGCAGATCTGCAACCACCCGGCGCAGTTCCTGAAGGAGGCGGAGCCCCGCCTCGCGCACCGCTCGGGCAAGCTCGCCCTGCTGGACGAGCTGCTGGACACGATCCTGGCCGAGGACGGCTCGGTCCTGGTCTTCACCCAGTACGTGACCATGGCCCGGCTCCTGGAGCGGCACCTCGACGCCCGGGGCATCCGCTCGCAGCTCCTGCACGGGGGCACCCCGGTGCCCCGCCGCGAGGAGCTCGTCGACCGCTTCCAGTCCGGTGAGGTCCCCGTCTTCCTGCTGTCCCTCAAGGCCGCGGGGACGGGCCTCAACCTCACCCGCGCCGGACACGTGGTCCACTACGACCGCTGGTGGAACCCGGCCGTCGAGGAGCAGGCCACCGACCGCGCCTACCGCATCGGCCAGACCCAGCCCGTCCAGGTCCACCGCATCATCGCCGAGGGCACCGTCGAGGACCGCATCGCCGAACTGCTGGAGGCCAAGCGGGCGCTGGCCGATGCCGTGCTCGGCTCCGGCGAGGCCGCGCTGACCGAGCTGACGGACCGCGAGCTGGCCGATCTCGTCTCCCTGCGGAGGCCTGCGTGATCACCGCCCGGGACGACCGCCGCCGCACCTTCGAGACCGTGCCCGCCGGGGTGGAGGCCGCGACCTGGTGGGGCCGGGCCTGGGTGGCCGCGCTGGAGGAGCGCGCGCAGGACCCGGCCCGGCTGCGGCGCGGGCAGGCGTACGCCGCCGAAGGCCACGTCGACGCGGTCACGGTCACCCCCGGCCGGATCGTCGCCTACGTCCGGGGCGGTCGGGCCCGCCCCTACCGCACCGAGCTCACCCTGCCCGCCTTCGCGGACGCCGAGTGGTCCGCCCTGCTGGAGGCGCTGGCCGCCGACCCCGCGGCCCTCGCCGCGCTGCTGGAGCGGGAGGTCCCGCAGTCCCTCGCGGAGACCGTGCTGCCCGGCGCGGGCGAGCTGGAGGCCCGCTGCTCCTGCCCGGACACGGTGCGGCCGCCCTGCAAGCACGCGGCGGCCCTCTGCTACCGGGCGGCCCGGCTCCTGGACACCGACCCCTTCGTCCTGCTGCTCCTGCGCGGCCGTGGCGAGCGCGAGCTCCTCGACGAGCTGGGCCGGCGCAACGCCGCGCACGCGGCCCGCGAACAGCCCGGTACCGCACCGGACTTCCCCGGAGTGCCGGCCCGGGCGGCGCTCGCCCGGACCGTCCTGCCGCCGCTGCCGGCCCTGCTCGCCGCACCCGCCGCCGCGGGCCCGCCGCCCGCCTACCCCGCCGATCCGGCCGCTCCCGACCCGCTGGCGCTGGAGCAGCTCGCCACCGACGCGGCCGCCCGCGCGCTGGCCCTGCTGGGCACGGGCGAGGACCCCGTCGGGGGCCTCACCCTCTGGCAGGACGCCGTCCGGCTGGCGTCGGCGCACCCCACCTCGGGCCTCACCGGCACCGCGCGGACCCTCTACCGGGACCTGGCCCGCGCCACGGGCCGCAGCACCACGGACCTGGCGCGCGCCGCGGCGGCCTGGCGCCAGGGGGGCCTGCCCGCGCTCACCGTGCTCGACGAGCCCTGGGACCCCCCGGCCGGGCCCTTCGACCGGGCCCGGCCCGCGCTGCTCGCCGCGGGCCAGGGCGCCTTCCGTCCCGAGCGGAACCGGCTCACCGCCCGCACCCGCCAGCTCCGGCTGAGCCGCGAGGGCCTCTGGTACGCCTACGAGTCCCGCCCGGACGCCGACGACTGGTGGCCCACCGCCACCCCGTCCCCGGATCCGGTCACCGCCCTGCTGCGCTGACCTCGCCCGCCCAGGAGGACAGGGCCGCGAAGTCCCGGTCGCGCAGGCCGTGGCGGGGGTGGATGCGCAGCAGGAGGCTCGGTGCCGGGTGGTGGGCGCCGACCCAGGCCCGGTCCTGCGGGGTGATCATGTCGTCGACCCAGGCGAAGGGCCGGCCGGCCGCCCAGTCGAGCAGCGGGCGGGTCTTCCAGGAGAGGCCGTCCGGGTCGCGGGCGAAGAGCTCCGGCCACTCCACCACGGGCAGGTCGCCGGGGAGCCCGATGTGCGGGGAGATCAGGGTGTTGGCCTGGTGCGTCCAGGCCGTGGCCCAGGCCAGTTCGAAGGGCAGGGCCTGCAACCGGGCGCCGTGCGAGGGGTGGAGGCGCACCCGGACGCCGCGCCGGGCCTTGCGGGACTCCGGGTCGCGGTAGGAGAGCCAGACGTCCGGGCGCATCCGGTGGCTCGTGTAGCCGCGCAGACCTGCGAAGAGGGACCGGAACGGGTTGAGCGGGCCGTCCACGTCGAGCAGCAGGAGCGGTCGTTCAGTCATGAAGTAGGCACTACCCAGTACACGATGGAGTGAAATGCCTACCGGCTCTATAACCCGAACGGGTTTACCGCGTTGTTTCCGGTACGGGCTCGATGCCCGTGAAACCCTCCGGAAGGCAGGAAATCTCATGCGTCACACTCGTCGGAACGGCTTGATCGCGGCGATGGTCGCGGGTGGCGGACTGGCGGTCGCGGGGGTGGGCGGCTTCGCGTACGCCGACGCCGAAGCGGGCGGGCAGACCGAGCGCTCCCCGGGACTGCTGTCCGGGAATCTGGTCCAGCTGCCGGTGCACGCCCCGGTGAACGTGTGCGGGAACACGGTGAGCGTGGTCGGGGTGCTCAACTCTGCGGCGGGCAACCGCTGTACCAACACCACTGCCGACCGGGGCAATCCGGACGGCGGGCCCTCCCATCCCTCGAAACCGGGGTCCGGCCACGGGGGAGGGGCGAGCGCCGCGGGGAGCGGAAAGGATTCCCCCGGGCTGCTGTCCGGCAACGGCGTCCAGCTCCCCGTGGACCTCCCGCTGAACGTCAGCGGCAACTCGGTCAACGTCGTCGGCGTCGGCAACGGCTCCCACGGGAACACCTCCGTGAACGGCGAGACCCCGACCGGGGGCAAGCCCGCGCAGCCGCCCGCCGTGCAGCCGCCGGTCACCCAGCGGCCGGTGACCCCGCCCGCCCCGGGGACCCCGCCGCGGGACCCCTCGGCCCTGGCCCGTACCGGCTCCGACGGGCTCGGCTACCTGGTGCCCGGCAGCGGAGCCCTGCTCCTCGGCGGGGCGCTCCTCTACCGCCGCTTCCGCCTCAGCTGACGGACCCCGTACGCCAGCCGTCGAGGATCGCGTCGATCCGCGCCGCCAGCCGGGCCCGGGCCGCGAACCGGGGCACACCCGCCATCAGCAGCGCGTCGTACTCGGTGTCGGTGTGTCGCACCGCGGCCCGTACCGCGACCGACACCGCCTGCTCGTCGAGCGCCCGGCCGGCGGCGGTACGCCCGACCCTGCCGCTGCCGCGCACCGAGGCGTGGGCGGCGATCGCCCGGGCGCGGTCGGGCGGGATCCCCGGGAACAGCCGCCGTATCTCGGCCGCGAAGGCAGCGGTGAACCGGACGTCCTCGGCCGCGCGGCGCAGCCGGTCCCGATCCCGGCGGCGGGCCCGGGCATCGGCGTCGGCGAGGCAGGCGCGCTCGGCGCGGGCCAGCGCGGCGTCCTCCACCAGCAGCCCCTGGCGTTCGTAGCGGCGGCGTCCCCGGTGCCGGCGCACCACGACGGCGTGCAGCGAACTGCCTTCCCGGGCGCGGCGGGTGAGCGCCGCGTCGCCGCGCGGCAGGTAGACGAGATGGCCGAGGTCGGCGCAGTCCAGGCAGCGGGGCACACCGGATTCGCGGACGAGGTGACGCAGCGGCCCCCGCCGGCAGGCGGCGCAGTGGATCGGCTTCTGCGACTCGAAGACGACGAGACTCATGCCGTTGTGATACCGCCCGCGGGCCCCTCTATCACCTGAGGCGGAAGGGTTGTTGGTCTTTCATAAAATCCGACTGGATGTCATCAGGTCCGTCTAGCGTGAGCCCCCGGCAAGGAGGAGCACATGGGTGGACGACAGGCGACGGTACGGCGCCCCAGACCCGCGGGAGCGCCGAGGCGGACCGCACCCTCGGGCCTCGCGGGCCGGGAGGTCGTCATACCCCCCGGCGGCTGCACGGGATGGCACTACCACCACGTCCCGCTGATGGCGGTGGTCAAGTCCGGGACCCTGACCCGCTTCCTGTCCGACGGCACCGTGGAGGTGCACCCCGCCGGGGCCACCTTCGTCGAACCGGCCGGCGCCGGCCACGTCCACCTCGGCCGCAACCTCGGGACCCGGCCCGTCGTCCTCCAGATCACCTGCGCCCTCGCCGAGGACGACCCCTGGTCCGTGGCCGCCCCGGCCCCGCCCGGCGCCGTACCCTGCAACTGTCCCGAGGACCCCCGGTGCGCCGCTCAGACCAGCCGGCGTATCTCCCCGCGCACCCGGTAGAAGCCCCCGCTCGCCGCGTGCAGCCCGTCCACCACGTACCGGGCGCCCACCTCCCGGATCCCGCGCGGGAACTGCACGTTCCAGCCGTGCTCGAAGCCGTCCGACACCACCTGCACCCGCATCCGCCCGCCCTGCTGGACGCACTCCACCACCACACCGCCCGCCGGCGCCGCCGCCACCGAGACCGTCGCCACCGCCGAAGCGGAGGCCGCCGGGGTGAACACCGGCAGCGCAGCCGCCGACTTCACGTCCACCGCGGTCGGCACGGACCCCTGCTGCGCCGCGGCGATCGCCGCCTCGCTCGCGTCCACGCACACCAGCGAACCGTCCGTCGTGACGAGGTACAGCCGCTCGTCCAGGTACTGCATCGACAGGGCGGAACCCCCACCGGTGCCCAGCTTCCACAGCCGGCGCCCGTCCGCGTCGAAGCAGTACACCGAGGAGGAGGAGTCACCGGCGAAGACGTGACGGCCGTCCGGAGAGGTCGCGCACGAGTACACCGCCGCGTCGCACGGGTACGAGGCCTCGACCCGGCCCGTCGCCTTCGACAGGCGCTGCACGGTGTTGCGCACCGTCCCCGCGTACACGGCGTGCTCCTCCTGCCAGCCGAACAGCACCCCGCCGGGCGTCGACGTGTGCCACAACTGGCCCGTGCCGTCGGCCGCGTAGGCCGTCACGCCCGCGGCGTGCCCGTGGTACACGGCCCGCTCGTCCGCCCGGACCATCCAGGCGCCGGTACCGGAGGACTTCCGCGACCACTGGTGCTCGTCCTCGTGGTCGATGACCGTCAGACCACCGTTGGCGTCGGAGACGTTCAGCACGCCCTCGTGGATGTCGAGCCAGTAGATGTCCACGTCCGCGGCTATCCCGTACGCCGCGAACGGCACCTTCGAGGACAGGTCGTACACCGTGCCGTCGTCACAGCCCGCGTAGATCCAGAACTCGTCCGCCACCAGGCACTTCACCCCGTCCGGCAGGGAGTAGCGGGCCAGCACCTCGCCGCCGTGGCTCACCGTGTAGACGTCCCCCGCCTGGTTGCCCACCCAGCAGCGGTCCTCGTCCACGTGGATGCCGAAGGCCGAGGAGCCGGTGCGGAACCGCCACAGCACCGGTGCCACCGCGCGGGCCGTGGACGGCGCCGACGCCACCTGCCGCCGGGTCACCGAGCGGGCGGCGCGCGCGCCCTGCACCGCCGGCGCGTACCCCTTGCGGACCTTCTCGCCGATCTTCTTGGCGGCGGCCGCGCGGGCCTTCTCGGCCGTCGGGAACGACGAGCTCTGCAGCTGGCCGGCCGCGCCGATGCGGCCGTAGCGCACCGAGACGGCGGTGCCGTCCACGGTCACCTCGTAGAACTTGTGCGCCGCGCCGTCCTCCTGCGACAGCTCCAGATACGTCGTCTCCCGAGCCATGACAGACCCCTCCCCAAGAACAGGGCCGCCGGCTCCTTTCCACCGGTGATCCCTCGTGAAAAACGTTAGGGCGCACCACTGACAATGGGCTGGTGAAGCTGGAAGCGATCACCTGGCAGCGCATGGCCGAGCGGCTCGCCGCCCACCTCGACGGGCCCGCGGACGACGGCACCGCCTGGCAGCGGGTGGGCATCGACGGGGCCCCTGCGGCCGACACCGGGGTCCTGGCGGAGGAACTGGCCGGGGCGCTGCGCCCGCGCGGGCGGCCGGTGCTCGTCGTGGCCGCCGGGGGGTTCCTGCGGCCCGCGTCGCTGCGGTTCGAGTACGGGCGCGAGGACGTGGACGCGTACCTCGGGGGCTGGTACGACACGGGCGCGCTGTGGCGGGAGGTGTTCGGCCCGACGGACCCCGGCGGCACCGGGCGGGTGCTGCCCGACCTGTGGGACCCGGTCACCGACCGGGCCACCCGCAGCCCCTACGTCGAACTCCCGCCGGGCGGGGTGGTGATCGTCCACGGGCCGCTGCTGCTGGGGCACTGGTTCCCGTTCGACCTGAGCGTGCACGTCAGCCTCTCCGCGGGGGCGCTGGCGCGGCGGACGCCGTCGGGTGAGCGGTGGACCCTGCCGGCGTTCGCCCGCTACGCCCGGGACACGGAGCCGGCCGCGGCGGCCGACGTCCTGGTCCGCGCCGACGACCCCCACCACCCGGCCTGGACCGGCCTTCCCCCGACGTAGGGCCTGCCGGGCGGGGGTGGTTGGCCGGTGCCGGGTGCCGGGTGCCGGGTGCGGGTGCTTGGCCGCTGCGCGGGGCGGTCCCCTACCCGCCCTTCGCCCGTTCCCCGGGGCGTTGCCCCGGACCCCTCCTGGGGGCTCCGCCCCCAGACCCCCGCGCCTCAAACGCCGGCGAGGCTGGAGTTGCCGGCCGGGGCTGGAGTGCGCGGAGCGCACTTCC
>NZ_JBIVEG010000023.1:0-117796 GCF_044747545.1 Streptomyces sp. NPDC090077 | reverse complement strand
TACTGGACGTACTTGGGCTTTCGCCCGGTGCGGCGAGAGTGCGTGCCGGGCGCCGCGGGGCAGGCGGGACTTTGCGGACACCCCCTAGGCCAGGACCTTCCGCAGGGCGGCGAGCGCGGTGCCCAGTTCGTCCTCCGTGATGGTCAGCGGCGGAGCCAGCCGGATCGTGGAGCCGTGGGTGTCCTTGACCAGTACGCCTTCGGCGAGCAGCCGTTCGCTGATCTGCCGGCCCGTGCCGAGCGCCGGGTCGATGTCCACCCCCGCCCACAGGCCGCGGGCCCGGTAGGCCGTGACGGCGCCGGCCCGGCCGATCTCGGCGAGCTCCCGGTCGAGCACGGCTCCCAGCTCTGCGGCGCGCCGCTGGTACTCACCGGTGGCCAGCAGGTCCACGACCGCCGAACCGACGGCCGCCGACAGGGGATTGCCGCCGAACGTCGACCCGTGCTCACCCGGCCGCAGCACGCCGAGCACCTCGCGGCGCGCGACGACGGCGGAGACCGGGACGATCCCGCCGCCCAGGGCCTTGCCCAGGAGGACGACGTCCGGCACGACCGATTCGTGGTCGACGGCCAGGGTGCGGCCCGTCCGCCCCAGGCCCGACTGGATCTCGTCGGCGATGAAGAGGCACCCCGCCCGCCGGGTCAGTTCCCGGACCCCGGTGAGGTATCCGTCGTCGGGGATGACGACCCCGGCCTCGCCCTGGATCGGCTCGATCAGCACGGCCGCCGTCGTCTCGTCCACGGCCGCCTCCAGCGCGGCCAGGTCGTTGTAGGGCACGACGCGGAAGCCGGGGGTGAAGGGGCCGAAGCCGTCGCGCGCCGTCGCATCGGTGGAGAAGCTCACGATCGTCGTCGTACGGCCGTGGAAGTTGCCGTCCGCCACGACGATCGTCGCCCGGTCGGCCGGGACGCCCTTGACCTCGTACGCCCACTTGCGGGCCACCTTGACGGCGCTCTCCACGGCCTCGGCGCCCGTGTTCATCGGCAGCACCATGTCGAGGCCGGTCAGCTCGGCGAGGCGCTCGGCGAAGCCGGCCAGCCGGTCGCTGTGGAAGGCGCGCGAGGTGAGCGTGACCCGGTCGAGCTGGCGGTGTGCGGCATCGATCAGGGCGGGGTGGCGGTGCCCGAAGTTCAGGGCCGAGTAGCCGGCCAGCAGGTCGAGGTAGCGGCGGCCCTCGACGTCCTCCACCCAGCTGCCCTCCGCACGTGCCACGACCACGGGCAGCGGGTGGTAGTTGTGCGCGAGCACCGGTGCCTCGGCACCGATCAGCTGGGCCGAGGAGCGGGCCTCGACGGAGGAGGCGGGAACGGTGGTGGTCATGAGCGGATCTCCAGGGTGCAGCACTTGATTCCCCCGCCGGACTTGCGGAACTCCGACAGGTCGACGGGGACGGGGACGTAGCCGCGGCCGGCGAGCTGGTCGACGAGGCCGTGGGCCTGCGGGGCGACGAAGACGTTGCGGCCGTCGGACACGGAGTTGAGGCCGAAGGACAGGGCGTCCTCCTCGGTGGCGATCACCGCCCGCGGGTAGAGCCGCCGCAGCACCTCGCGGCTGCCGGGGGAGAACGCCGCCGGGTAGTACGCGACGTTCCCCCCGCCGCTCCCGTCGGCCTCGCCGTCCTCCTCGCCGAGGAAGAAGAGCGCGGTGTCCAGGTGGTAGAAGCGGGGGTCGACCAGTTCGAGGCCGATCACCGGCCTGCCCAGGAACTCCTGCACCTCGCGGTGCGCGGCCCGCTCGGTGCGGAAGCCGGTGCCCGCGAGCACGAACCGGCCCGCGGGTACGAGGTCCCCCTCGCCCTCGCAGACCGCCCCGGCGCGCTGGACCTCGTACCCGGCCGCCTTGAACCAGGCCTCGTACTCGGCGGCCTCCGGGCGGCGTTCGGGCGCGTGGAAGGACGACCCGAAGACCAGGCCGTCCGACACCAGGGCCGCGTTCGCCGCGAACACCATGTCCGGCAGGCCCTCCACGGGGGCGACCGTCTCGACCGTGTGGCCGTGGCCGCGGTACGCCTCGACCAGGGCCCGCCACTGGGTACGGGCCAGCTCCGGATCGACCGGTGCGTCGACGTCCATCCACGGGTTGATGGCGTAGCGCACGTCGAAGTACCGGGGCTCGCACATCAGATAGCGCCTGGGGCGCCCACGACGGCCGAGCGGGCTGTGTCCTGCGGGCACAGAGGTTCCTCCGTTTCCTGCGGTGACGACTGGGGAGTGCCCCCACCGTAGGAAGCGGCAGGTCAGCGCGACAAGAACGAACCGCTGCGCGTCCACGCAGGAATCCTGCGCGTCGAGGCTCCTCAGAGCAGGTTTGCTGCGCCGTCCGCGGCCCGTGCCGCCGGTCCGGCCGGCGCGGACGCGCTGGCCCCCGCCTCGGGGCTCTCCGGCAGCAGGTGCGACAGCACCATGTAGCTGATCGTCTTGCGGATGAACGGCTCGCTGCGGATCCGCTCCAGCACCTCCTCGAAGTGCTCCACGTCCGTCGCCCTGACGTGCAGCAGCGCGTCGGCCGCGCCGGTCACCGTCATCGCCGCCGCGATCTCCGGGTACTTGCGCGCGACTTCGGCGAGGCGCCGGGGAGGTGCCGCGCTGTCGCAGTACACCTCGATGTACGCCTCGGTGCGCCAGCCCAGCGCGGCCGGCCGGACCGTGGCCCGGAACCCCGTGATCACATCGGCCTTGCGCAGCCGGTCCACGCGCCGCTTGACGGCGGTGGCCGACAGGCCGACGGCCGCCCCGATCTCCGCGAAACTCGCCCGGGCGTTGTCCATCAGGGTCGCGACGATCCGCCGGTCGAGTTCGTCGAAGGGCGTGGACTTGGTGCTCATGGCAGGTGGTCTCCTCCTCGTGCCGTCCCGGACGGGGGACGTACGCGCCCACTCTGCCGGACCCGCCGCGCGCCGCGGGAAACGGCGGCCGGTGACACGGGGCGGGCGGCGCGCGGCCGGCGGTGCCTCAGTGCCCGGCGGAGGCCTTCACCAGGGCCACGGCCAGCCCGATCGCGGCGTCCAGGGCCCCGGCCAGCAGGGCGGCGACGGCGCCGCCGCCCATCCGCACGCCGCCGTACCAGCCCCAGGCGAAGAGGCCGGTCACGCTCACGGCCGCCGCCGCGAGCAGGGCCGTGTCGACGCTCATCACGCCCAGCGCGGCGGAGCCGACCAGCACCAGCGGGCCGACGGCGGACAGCAGCAGCGGGCTGCTCACCGACAGCATCCCGCGCAGCTCGCGCCCCGTCGCGAGCCGGCCGTGCACCACCCGGTGCGCCTGCTGGTCGGCCACGATCGCCGCCAGCCACAGCCCGACCGCGGTGGTGCCCAGCGCCGCGGCCGCGCCCGCCGGGGTCACGTGCCCGGCGGTCCGCAGTCCGATGACCACCGAGATGATCGTGATCGTCGCGTAGATGCGTTCCTTGAGCCGGGCGGCCTCGAAGCGCGGGTCGCCCGACGCGGCCCCGTGGTCGGCCCCGGCAGCGCTGTCGTGATCCATGGGGGCACCCTAGATCAGGATGGTTTGATACGAGATGCCCTACAAGGGCGTCACGGGGCGTCGTCCCGCCCGCGGTGGCGGCCCGAACCGTACCGGGACGCCGGGGGAGTAGAGCACGCTGGCGGGCGGCCCGGCCGGGGCGGGCAGGCCCGCGGCGGCGACCAGCGCCTCGTCGCAGTGGAGGAGCTCGGCGCGGTGCAGCGGCCAACGCGGATGGCTGTTCGGGAGGTACAGCGACCGGCCGAAGAAGGCGGTGTGCATGCCCCAGCGGGCGGTCAGGAAGTGCTCCAGGGCGGTCGGCTCCGCGACCTGCCCGCCGATCCGCACGCTGATCCGGCTGTGCGCGCCGCGCGGTCCGGGCAGGCGCCGGCGGCTGGTGTACGTGACGGTGCCCGCACTGCCGTGGCGGACCGTCATGCGCGACCAGACGTACGGGAGGCGGAACAGGGCCCGCCCGAGGACCACCGGGATCAGCCGGGAGGCGTCGAGGGAGCGGAACACCACCCCGCGGCGGCCGTGCCGGTCGACCGAGTAGAGGCGGACGTTGGTCTCCGGGAAGGAGCCGAGGTAGGGGACGCCGGGAAGGCGGAACCAGCCGACCTCGTGCATCCGGAACGCCACCAGGCCGACGTACGTGACCCCGTCGAGGGTGTCCGGCACGGTGCCGGGCGGCAGCAGCAGGGCGACGTCGGCGGGGTCCGCGGCCCAGTGCAGGAAGGCCAGGTCCAGCCAGGACTGGGTGAGGAGGGGGCGGTCGGCCGTGTGCGGCGGGTCGGCCGATATCGGCTCCGGGGCGGCAGCGGGCGGGGACGGCGGCATCGTGCCAGTATCCCCGACCGGCGCACGCCTGCCCGGGCGGTGACGCCGGCTCAGGACAGGGGCGTGCGGTGCAGGCCGATCAGCAGCCGCCAGACCCGCCCGGCGATCTCGGCGGGCGTCGCCTCGATGGTGCCGTGGAGCCAGTCGGCGAGGACCCCGGTGAAGGTCGCGGCAACCGCCGAGGCGACCAGCTCCGGCTCCGGGCCCCCGGCCAGTGCCCGCTCGCTGCGGCTGCGCTCCCGCAGGTCCCGGTGGAGGACCAGGCCCAGCGGCCCGCCACCGCCCGGCCGGAGCAGCTCGCGGTAGAGCGGGCCGTGCCGGGGGAGGCCCTCGAAGAATCCGAGCAGGGCGGGCGGCGGGCTCGCCGGATCGGGGACGCCGCGCCAGGCGTGCAGGGCGTCCACCGCCTCGCGGACGATCCCGGCGCAGGCGTCCACGGCGAGGGCCTCCAGGTCGGCGTAGTGGAGGTAGAACGTGGCCCGGCCGACCCCGGCCCGGCGGGCCAGGGCGGCGACACCGACCTTGTCCAGCGGGCCGTTCGCGCACTCCTCCAGCAGGGCCTCGCGGAGCCTGGCCCGGGTCCGCTCGGTACGCGGGTCCTCCGGCACGCCCGTCACCCGGCCAGCAGGACGGCGCCGAGGGCCAGCGCACCGGGCAGGGCCTGGGCGAGGAGGATCCGCCGGTTGGCGGTGACGGCGCCGTAGACCCCGGCCACCACCACGCACGCCAGGAAGAAGACCCGGACCCGGAAGCCCGTCGGGTCCGCGGCGACCAGGCCCCAGACCAGGCCCGCCGCCAGGAAGCCGTTGTAGAGCCCCTGGTTCGCGGCGAGGGGCGCGGTGGCGCGGGCGAGCTCCGCGTCGAACCCGGAGAGCTTCCGCCCGGGCGGGCGCTCCCACAGGAACATCTCCAGCACCAGGAAGTACACGTGCAGCGCGGCCACCAGGCCCACCAGCACCGTCGCGGTCGTACCCATCCGTGTCCCCAGCCTCTCCTCGACATCACCTGGACAGATGTCCAGAATATCTGGACACCTGTCCAGTAAGTCAACCCCGGGTGCGGGGTGCGCGCCCCGCCCCGGAAGGCCCCGCCGCGGACTCGGGTAGCCTCGGGTTCTCCCCGGACCCCTCCGAACGGCACATCACCCGTGAGCGCACCCCTCAGCACCGAAGACCCGACGGAACGGGCCCGGGAGCCCGGAGCGGTCACCGGGCACCGGGGCGGCGCGGGCCGGAGCCGCCGCATACCCCCTCAGGGGGTCGTCGACCTCCGCGGCCGGGACGACGGGCACGTCCGGCTCTCCTACCCGCCCAACGCGGCCGTCGTCGTCGCCGGACTCCCCGGCAGCGGCAAGAGCACCCTGCTGCGCGCATGGTCGCCCGCGGCCGCGGTCGTCGACCCCCGCGCCACCCGCACGGCCTACGAGGCGCGCATGCCCGCCTGGCTCCCCTACGCGGTGTACCGGCCGTGGGCGCGACTGGGCCACATGCGGTGGACGCGTTCCCAGATGCGCCTCGGCCACCCCCTCCTGATACACGACTGCGGCTCCAGGGCGTGGATGCGCCGCTGGCTCGCGTACACGGCCCGCCGCGGCAGGCGCCCCCTGCACATGGTCGTGCTCGACGTCGGCCCCCGGGAGGCGCTGTCCGGCCAGCGCGCCCGGCGGAGGCTGGCCTCCCCCCGGGTCTTCGGAGTCCACCGGCGCGGCCTCGCGCAGCTGTTGGCGCGCCTCGCGCACGACGGCCTGCCGGAGGGCCGGGGTATCAGCTCCGTGGTCCTGCTCGACCTCCGCCAGCGCGACCGCGGCGCGGCCTCGGTCGACTTCGAAGACCACCCCGGCAGGATCCCGTCATGAAGTCCACCGGGATCCTCGCGGAGTTGGAAGCGCGGATGGCCGAGCTCTGCACGCCGGCGCGGGTGTTCGTGGCGGCCGGGCGGTTCACCGAACCGGACCCCGACCTGCCGGAACTGGCCGCCAGGATCCGTGTCCTGCTGGCCGGGGCCGTGGCCGACGAGGCCTGGCGGCGCTACTGCCCCGGGTACGTCCCCCCGCCCGTCCCGGGCCTCTGCGCCGCCCTGGAACCGCTGGAGCCCCACGAGGCCGCCGGCTTCCTGGCCCGGCTGGCCGGCGTCGACCTGCTCTGGCCGTCGCACCTCCACCTGCCCGCGGAGGCCGCGGTGCGTGCGGCGTCCCGGGCCGTGTCCCTGCTCGGACCGGAGGGCAGCTGGTGGACCAACCACGACGCGGCGTGCGGCGCGGTCAACGGCCTCACCCCGGTCTGCGACAGCCTGCTCGCCGGGACGGACGGCGAGCACTACGCACTGGCCCTCCAGCTCGCCGACGACTGAGCGGCCCCGCGGAGGACGCTCCCGAACGGCGCCGCACCGCGGAACGCCCGGGGGGCCGGGGCCCGCGTCCCGCTCACCGTATTCCTGTGCGGGCCCGCTTCCGGTACCCGTCCAGGACGTCCTGGCGGAGCAGGAAGCCGAAGCCGGCGGACTCCAGCCGCAGCCCCAACTGCGCCGTGTCGATGCCGAGACCGGCCGCCGCGGCCGGCAGGTGCCAGTCGTGGGCGGCGAGCCTGTCGAGCAGGTGGCCGCGCCGGACCTGGCCCTCCGACAGCCGGAACGTCTTGAGGTAGGCGATCCGGCCGCTGTCGTCGGTGATGGCCTCGCCGATGTGGTTCTCCTCCTTGGGGCGGAAGCGCGGCCGGAAGCGCGAGAGCGTGAAGCGCCCCATGCGGTGGACGGACTGCCAGGTGTACGCGTGCCCCAGCAGCCCGGCCGCCATCGTCGTGTCGTGGAACCGCGTCCAGGCCTCCTCCTGTCCGGCCGCCGCCGCACGCAGGTCGTCCAGCGACCCGATCCGCCGGTCGGCGATGCGGGCGCGGAAGTCCGGCACCGGGAGCATCAGCGTGGCGTAGTGGTGGATCAGTTCGCCGTACAGGTCCTGGAGGAGCGTCGCGTGCAGGGCGCGGTAGTCGTCGGGATGCGGGACCGCGAACGCGGCGGCGAGGGCGTCGGCGACGTACACGACCACACCGCACTGGCCGGGGTGGATCTCGAAAGCGCGCAGCGCGTCGGCGAGCCCCCGCACCTCGGCACCCACGTAGGCCTCCTCCACCCGGGGCGAGAGGCCCTGGCGGACCGCGCGCTGCGACCACTCCTCCCAGGCGATCGTGGGACCGCCGAAGTGCAGGGCCAGATAGCCCTCCAGCGACAGGTGCAGGGGGAGGAAGCGCAGCCGGTCCTTGGCCTGGCGGCGGGCCATCCGGCGGTGGTAGCGCAGGCCCATCGTGGCGGCGGGTGCCGTGTCGCGGCCGGTGGAGAGCTGGGTGCCGTAGGCGGCGGCCGGCGTGCCGTCACCGGTCCACGCGGCGACGAACCCGTGCGGGACGTAGGACAGGTAGGCGCGGCCCGGGCCGGTCTCGACCAGGCCGGCCCCTTCCCCGTAGAGCTCCGCGTGCAGTCGGAGGTCGGCGATCGGCTCGTCGCGCACCAGCGGGACCAGGCGGACGGCACCCCAGACCTGGGAGGGGCGGGCGGTGAGACCGGTCAGGTCCGGTGCGGCGCTCATCGCACCCGCTCCGGAGCGTGTGCGGCCGTCATGCGGGCCGCCCGGCCGTCCAGGTACGCGGTCAGTTCGGCGAGCCCGGTCCGGCCTTCCGCGAACTGGGCGAGCTCCACCAGGGCCGGCAGGTCCTCGGCGTCCCGGATTCCCGCCGTGGGCACCGTCGGCGACAGCCGGCGGACGTCGAAGTCGGCCGCGTCGTAGACGGGGTTGAGGTGCACGATGCCGGTGCGGCGCCCGGGATCGAGCCGGGTGCGCCAGACGCGCAGCACTTCGCCGGCCAGGCCGGGAGGCGCGTTGTCCCAGCCGTCGGAGACGATCACCAGCCTGGCCGGGGCGGTCTCCAGCGCATCGAGGATCCGCCGGCCCAGCGGCGTCGGGCCCGACGGGTGCGCCAGGAGGGAGTCGGTGCGCCCGGACGTCCACAGCACGGTGTACTCGGCGGCGAGGGCCGCGAGCAGATGGTGGCAGGCCAGGGCCACGGCCAGCGGCCGGCGGCGCTTGTGCCCCGACCCGTAGGAGGAGAAGCTGTCGTCGAGGACGCCGGTGACCCTGCCCCAGCTTCCCCGGTGCCGACCGGCCACCCGGCCGGCGGCGGTCTCCAGGGCACCGGTCAGCTCGGCACGCCGGCCCAGCCGCTCGTCGACCGGGAGCGACAGCACGTAGGCGGCCAGCCGGGTCAGCGGCATCCCGGCCAGGTCGGCCCGCACTCCCGTGGCCCCGCGCGCCTGCGCGGAGCCCTGCAGCCGCAGGGTCTCCAGGCGGGTCAGCCGCGGGGCCATGCGCTCCAGGAAGACGTCCCGGGGTATGCCGTGCCGGGCGGCGAACCCCTCGGCGGCCGTGTACGGGAGCTCGTACAGCGCCGCCTGCTCGTGGTGCGCCCGGCGCCACGCCTCCAGCAGGGGCGTCGCGTAGTGCGGGCGGCCGCGCGGCGCGAACAGGAACGCGCCGAGTTCTTCGGGGGCGTTGGCCGGGCTGAGGTGGGTGTGGCGCAGGAGGCCCTTGAGGCCGCGGCGGTACTTCACGGCGTCGAAGGCCAGGTCCTTGCGGGCGGCCAGCCAGTCACGCGCGATCGCGCGGGTGCGGCGGTTGTTGACCCCGGCCCGGCGCAGGGCGTCGAACAGCCCGTACACGCGCTGCGGCGGCAGGGCCGTCAGACGGGCGGCGATCAGCCGGCCCTCGCTGCGGCGCTGGTCCGTGGTGGCCTCCCCGGCGGTCTCCAGCAGCCGGCGCACGATGAGGACCGCGTTGTGGTCGTTGATGTCGAGCGCGAGGACCCCGGCGTACAGGTCGCGGTAGTTGCCCAGCATGTACGCGTGGAGGAAGTCGAGGGACAGGCGCTGTTCGTCCGCGCCGTCGTGGAACTCGCGCTGGCCGGTGGAGGTGATCGCCGCGTTGACGAAGAGCAGTACGTCGTCGGCCGCGATGAGGTCCGCGTACGTGTCCATGCTCTTCCTCCCCCGTGGTGGATGCCGGCCGGGGAATGGGGGCACGAGCTGCGAATCATTGCTTCAGAGGCAGGTTCCGGAAGTCGCACCGGAGTCCCGCGGCCGGCGGAAGGACCGTAACAGAGCGGGCCGTGAGGGCTCCACCGACTTCCCCCGCGAGGCCTCCGGCAGGCGCACGCGAGCGCACGCGTACGCCCCCGCACGCCCGGCGCACACTACCGACGGGGCCGGCTGAGGGTGCTTCCGACCCGTCAACAAGGGCCGCACCGGAAAAGGGAGATTGTCACTCTATTCCCGCTAAGGGATGGCTCACGTAGGTTCGTTGAGCTTCAGGTGTTTATGCTTCAACCGCTATGACGGACAGCCAGACATCCCGCGCTTTACGCGCCTCAGCCGACGTGGTCATCCTCGGTGCAGGTCCGGCCGGGCTCGTGCTCGGAAACCTCCTGCTCGCCGCCGGGACCGACTGCGTCATCCTGGAACGGGCCTCCCCCTCCCGCGTCCGGACCCGCGCCCGTGCCGGTTTCCTCGCCCCGAACACCGTGCGGATCCTGGACGGCCACGGCCTCGCCGACGGCCTGCACCGGTACGGCCACCCGCACGCCGCCTGCGAGTTCCGCACGCAGGACGGGCGGTTCCGCCTCGACTACGGGGCCCTCGGCCAGGGCGGACGGCACCACGTCTACCCGCAGCAGGACCTCGTCACGGACCTCCTGCGGCACTACCTCGGCCGCGGCGGGCGCATCCGCTTCCGGACCGAGGTGCTCGCCGTCCACGACACCGACGGCACCCGGCCCTCCGTCACGGCGCGCGGGCCCGACGGCCGCACCGTCCGGTGGACCGCACGCTACGTCGCCGGCTGCGACGGGCGCCGGGGCGCGGCCCGCCGCTCCCTGCCCGCGGACGCCGTCCACCACCACGACCACGGCGTCACCTGGCTCGGCCTGCTCGCCCAGGCCCCGCCGAGCCTCGACGCCGTCGGCTACGCGGTCCACGACCGCGGCTTCGCCGGACACATGGCCCGCACCCCGGAGGTGACCCGCTACTACCTCCAGTGGCAGCGCGGCACGGCCGCCGACGCCTGGCCCGAGCAGCGGATCTGGGACGAGCTCGACATCCGGATGCGCGCCCCGGAGTACGGCCCGCTGAACCGCGGTGCCCTCCTGGAGCGCGGGCTCTTCGACCTGTCCTGCGACGTGGCCGAACCGCTGCGCCACGGCTCGCTGTTCCTGGCCGGCGACGCCGCGAGCGTGCTCGCCCCCGCCGCGGCGAAGGGCGCCAACCTGGCGGTCCTGGAGGCCGAGATGCTGGCCGAGGCCCTCGTTGACGCCCTCACCCGGGGCGACACCGGGGGACTCGACACGTACTCGGACCGGAGCCTGGAACACATCTGGAGGGCGCAGGAGTTCACCGGTTGGATGACCCGGCTGCTGCACGCGCCACCCGACGGCGACCCGGGTGCCGGATCGTTCTTCCAGGCCGCCCGGCGACGCTCCCGCATCGCCTCGCTCCGCACCTCGCGCAGCCACCAGGACTGGTTCGCCGACAACTACGTCGGCGTCTGAACCTGCCGCGCCCCGCGCCCCCTTCCCCGGATCACCCCCGCCAGGCCCCGCTCCGCCCTGCCATGCCCCGCCCTGCCATGCCCCGCTCCGCACCGGCCCGAGGACATTTCCACGATGACGACGACGCTCGCCGGCGAAACGATGCTGCCCCGCGCATCGACGCTCCCCGACGAAACGATGCTCCCGGACGACACGGCCCGCCTGCGCGCGGCCGCCGCGTTCGTCCGCGAGCACGACAGCACCACCCTGCTGCCGCTCCTGCTGCCCGGCATCGACGGCCCGGAGCTGCGGACCCTGGCCGAGCGCTGCCGCTTCGCCCATGCGGGGACGCTGCTCTTCCCCTCCGATGCGCCGAGCCTGCGGGCCCAGCTCGACGCGTGCGGGCTGGACGCGGACACCCCCTCCCACCCCAGCGTGGTCGTCCGCGAGCGGCTCGCCCGGCGCCACCGGCGCGACCCGGCCGAGCTCGACGTGAGGATCCTGCGCCCGCGGGTGTCCGGAACCTCCGGAGAGCCCCGTGCGGTCGAGGTGTTCGCCCTGATCGTGCCCCCGCACTCCGCCCTGGAGCACATCGCCGCCTACGAACGGCCCCGCCGGCACGAGGCCCACCTCGCCTTCGAGATCGAGCGCCCCGACCCGCTGGTCCTGCGCGGCCTGTGCGCGACCCTGGCCCGCCACGGAGCCCGGCCCGACGGAGGCGGCTACAACCCGCACGAGAACGGCACGGTCCTCTACTTCACCACCCCCACCGACACCGCCTGCGGCTACCGGCGACTGGAGCTCTACGCCCACGGCGACCACCGCGGCGTCCTCGCCGACCACCTCGGCCACCAGGGCGGACGGCCGCCCGCCGAAACGCTCCTTCACCTGCTCACCGGTGCGTGGACCACCCAGGCCCTCGCCTCCTTCGCCCGGCTGCGCCTGCCCGATGCCATGGACACCCGCACCGCGTCCCGTACCGAGGACCTCGCCCGTCTGACCGGCACCCATCCCGAGGGCCTCGGCACCCTCCTGCGGTACCTCGCGATGCTGGGCGCCGTCGCCCCGGACACCGGTCCTGGCGGGCAGGAAGGTTTCCGCCTCACGGGGCTCGGAGCCCTGCTCCGCACGGACGAGCCCGAATCGATGCGCCCCCTCGCCCTGATGTACGGCGGCCCGTTCTACCGCTCCTTCGGAGGCCTCGACCACGCCGTGACGACCGGGCTGCCCGCCTTCGACCACCTCTTCGGCGAGAACCACTTCGACCACTTCGCCCGCGACCCCGGCCTCGCCGACCTGTTCGACCGGTCCATGGCCGCGAGCGCGCGCATGTTCCGGCCGCTCCCCGCCCACCCGGTCGTCACCGCCGCGGCCCGGGCGGCCGCGTCCGCCACCGTCGTCGACGTCGCGGGCGGCAACGGAGAGCTGCTCGGCCAGATCCTCACCGCCCACCCGGGCCTGCGCGGCGTCCTCCTCGAACGCCCGCACGCCGTCGAGGCGGCCCGCCGCCTCCTCGACGCCGCGGGATGCGGCGCGCGCTGCACCTACCGCGCCGGCGACTTCGCCGACGTACCGCCCGGAGGGGACGTCTACCTCCTCTCCCGCGTCCTGCACGACTGGGACGACGACCGCTGCCGGGAGATCCTGCGCCACTGCGCCCGCGCGATGCCGGACCACGCCGACCTGCTCATCGTCGAACGCCTCCTGCCCGCGGACGGCTCACCCTCGCTGGCCACCGCCTGGAACCTGCACATGCTCTGCAACGTCGGAGGCCGCGAACGCGACGCCGCCCACTACGCCCGCCTCCTGGAGGACGCCGGCCTCCGCCTCCACGGCCATGCGCCCCTGCCCCTGGACGCGCACGTCCTGCACGTCCGCAAGGCCCCGTCCCGGTGAGCCGCGCCGCGTGCACGTCCGTCCCGGTCCGCGGAGCCGACGGGAGCGCCGCGCCGGGCCGTTCGGGCCGGCCGCCCTCCTGAGCGTTACGCGGGCACCGGGCGCCCGCCCTTTGTAGGCTGGCCCCGGGCGCGCGGTGCGTCCGGACGCGGCACACTGCTACGGCGCTGGACGGGCGGGCTCATGACGACTGCACGGGATCTGCTGCTCCTCGCCCTGGACGGCACCGCCGGGCGGACCGCCGAGCAGGGCGACCTGTCGCTCGCCCTGGCGGGCGCGGAGGCGATCGACCTCCTCGGCGCCGGTGCCGTCCGGCTGGACGGGGACCGGATCGTGCCGGCGGGCGAACGGGCCCTTCCGGACCGGCTGCTCGCCGAGGCGGCCGCGTCCCTCGTCGGGGACGCCCCGTTCGAGTCGCTCACCGACTGGCTGTGGCGCCGGGGCAGCGGCCTGGCCAAGGGCTACCGGGCCGTCCTGGAGTCGGAGGGGGAGCTCGTCAGGGAGCCCCGCCGGGGCCTGTTCGCGCGCGCGGGCGAGCCGGCGGCGGCCGACACTCCGGCCCGCCGCCGGGCCAGGGCCCGCCGGGCGGCGGCCGAACCCGTACTCGCCGCCCTGCTGGCAGCCGTGGTCCACGGTGAGGGGGACGAGGACGCGCCGGACGTGACCGACGACGACAGCGCGGCGGTACTCGCCGCGGTCAACGACGCGGTGGTGGAACTCGCCTCCGAACGCCAGCGTCGCGCCGTCGACGAGGCCGCCTTCGACAACATCTGGCGGGGCACGGGAGGCTGACGCGCGGTCAGCCTCCGGCCACGACCCTGTTCGCGTACGCCGCCAGCTGGGCCCGCAGCCGCTCGCGCGGCACTCCCTCACGGTCGGCCAGCTGCTCCACGAGGTCGGCCCGGGTGGCGGCGAGCAGGGCGTGCGCGGTGAAGCCGGGCTCGGTCAGACCGGGGACCTGTTCCAGCACGGACCGGAGCAGGCCGTGCCACCCCTCGTAGCCCCCGGCCCGGTACGGGCTGCTGCTCGCGCTCTCCTCCAGGGCCAGCGCCAGGCGGCGGTTGTCGAGCTTGAAGCACAGCACGGCGTCGAGCAGGGCGGGCACGCGTTCCTGCGGGGGAGCGGCGGGCCCGAGGGGCGGCGGGCCCGACTCCACGGCCTCGCGGACCGGTTCGAGACGGGCCTCGTACAGCGCGCGCAGGAGCCCGGCCCGGTCGCCGAAGGCCCGGAAGAGGGTGCCCTTGCCGACCCCGGCCGCCGCCGCGATGTCGGCCATCGTGAGGTCCTCGGGGCTCTCGGAGCGGGCGAACAGGGCGTCCGCGGCCTCCAGTACGGCCTGCCGGTTGCGGGCGGCGTCCTTGCGGACGCGGCGTTCGGGTTCGGGCGGCGGGGTCACCGGATACCTCCGATTGAAAAACGGACCGCGGGTCCGTATTGTTGAAGCGGACCGACGGTCCGCATTCTTTGAGTGGAGGATACCCATGTCCGCAACCGCACCGCCCGCTCCCGCCGCCGTGTACCGCCACGGCCTCGAACTCCTGCTGGCCAAGGACACCGACGGCTGGGTCGCCCTGTGGGCCGAGGACGGGGTGATGGAGTTCCCCTTCGCACCCCCGGGGCTGCCCCGCAGGCTCGACGGCCGGGCGGCCGTCGCCGACTACATGCGCCCCTACCCCGACCGGATCGACCTGCACGACTTCCCCGAAGCCGACCTGCGGATCCACGAGACCGGCGATCCGCGGACCGTCGTGGCCGAGATGCGCGGGGTCGGCCGCTGGGTGGAGGACGGCAGCCCCTTCGACATGACGTACATAGCCGTCGTCACCGTCGAGGACGGCCGGTTCACCTCCTACCGCGACTACTGGAACCCCCTCGCCGCCGGCTCCGGCACCGGCCCCGCCGGGGCCGGCCGATGACCGCCGCGAACGCCGCCCCCGCGACCGGCACCACGCTCGTCATCGGCGCCACCGGGACCACCGGGAGCCGCACCTGCGCACAGCTGGCGGCCGCCGGGCACGCGGTCAGAGCCGCCGGCCGCAGGGCCACCCCGGTGCCGGGCGCCGAACCGGTCGCCTTCGACTGGTACGACCCCCGCACCCACGCCGCCGCCCTCGCGGGCATCGACCGCGTCTACGTGATCCCGCCCGTGGGCGATCCCGACCCGGCCGCCGCCGTCCTGCCCTTCCTGCGCCGGGCCCGCGCCGCCGGCGTCCGGCGCGCGGTGCTGCTGAGCGCCTCCTCCATCGAGGAGGGCGGCCCGGCGGTCGGGCAGGTCCACGCGGCACTGCCCGGGATCTTCGACGAGTGGGCGGTGCTGCGCCCGTCCTGGTTCATGCAGAACTTCACCGGCGGCCACCTGCACGCCGAGAGCATCCGGACCGAGGGCGTCATCCGCACCGCCACCGGGACCGGCCGGGTGGGCTTCGTCGACGCCGACGACATCGCGGCCGTCGCCGTCCGCGCCCTGACCGACGTCCGCGCCCCCGGCACCGACCTCGTGCTCACCGGCCCGGAGGCCCTCGGCTACGACGACGTCGCGGCCATCGCCGCCGAGGTCACCGGGAGACCCGTGGTCCACGAGCCGCTCTCCGGTGCGGAGCTGCGCGACCGGCTGGCCGCGCTGATGCCCGCGGAGTTCGCCGCACTGCTCGCCGGCATGGACCGGGCCATCGCGGACGGGGCCGAGGACCGCGTCACCGACTCCGTCCGGCGCCTGACCGGCCGCCCCGCACGGGGCCTCCGTGCCGTCATGCGGCGGGAGCTCGGAGCGGCGGGGGGCGCCGGCCGCTGACCGGGGCCCCCTTTCAGCCGGGGAGCGCGTCGGACAGGCCCGCGCCGAGGAGCCGGAAGGCCCGGTCGGCGGCGGCGACGGCCTCCGGGTAGACCTCGTCGGCCGGGCGGCCCGCCTGCACCTGGCGGCTGTTGCGGTCGGCGAGCGTGCGCAGGACGGTGACGACCTGCACCGCGGCGAGCCGTGCGGTGAGCTCGTCGGCGCCGGCCTCCTCCAGGGCCTCGGCGAGGGCGGCGATGCTGCGCCCCGCGTAGCGGATCAGCCGCTCGTTCAGGCTCTCCGTCGTGCTCAGCAGCCGGGCGAAGGCAATGGCCTCCGGGTCGGAGGTCAGGCCGGTGTTCGGGTCCCGCCGGGCCAGGGCGTCCAGCTCGTGGGCGTGGAGGGCGGCCAGCGGATCCGTACCGGCCGGGCGGGCGCGGACCACGCGGGCCGATTCGTCCTCGTGGTCGGCGAACACGTGCAGGACCAGGTCCTCCTTGGTCGGGAAGTAGGTGAACAGCGTGCGTTTGGAGACCTCGGAGGCGTCGGCGATCTCCGCGATGGAGACCTCGTCGAAACCACGGCTCAGGAACAGCCGCAGCGCCGCTTCGAAGATCGTCTGACGGGTCCGCTGCTTCTTGCGTTCCCGGAGTCCCAGTTGCTCAGCCATGCGCCCACGATAGCAATGGGGCACCGAGGCGAAACTTGCACCTGGTATAGTTATCGACCAAGTGAAGGAATCTTCCTGGGAGGCTCCATGAACACGCAGGTCACCGATGTCGTCGTGGTGGGCGCCGGCGGCGCCGGGCTCACCCTCGCGACCGAGCTCGCCCTCGCCGGGGTGCACGCCGTCGTGCTGGACCGCCTGCCCGGCCGCAACCTCCAGTCCCGTGCCGGCGCGATCCAGCCCCGGACCGCCGAGGTGCTGGCGCTGCGCGGCCTGCTGGACGGGGCCCTGGAGCGGGCGGTCGACTACCGGCTCGAAGGCGGCCACTTCGCGGGACTGCCCGTCCCCCTGGACTACACGGCCTGGGACACCCGCTACCCGCACCCCGTGCTGCTCCCGCAGGACCAGCTGGAGGCGGTGCTCGAAGACCGCCTCGTCGAGCTCGGCGGCCGGGTGCTCAGGGAGCACCGGCTGACCGGCTTCCGGCAGGACGCCGACGGCGTCACGGTCACCGTGACCGCACCCGACGGCGACCGCTCGCTGCGGGCCCGCTACCTCGTCGCGTGCGACGGGGCCCACAGCAGCGTGCGCAAGATCATCGGAGCCGACTTCCCCGGCCAGGCGGCCACCGTCCGCATGGCCACCGCCGACCTGCTGCTCACCGGCGACGTCGACGACAGCACCACCGGGCACATCAGCTCGCGGATCCACACCTCGGCGCAGGGCCACTTCGCCATGATCACGCCCTTGGCGAACGGGCTCCACAAGCTCATCTTCAGCGGCCCGCGCACCATGCTGGCCGAGCGCGACGCCCCCGTGACCCCCGAGGAGGTCCGAGAGGTCCTGCGCGCCACCCACGGCGGGGCGCTCGACGTCGCCGAGATCCGCTACTCCTCCCGGTTCAGCAACGCCAGCAGGCAGCTGGAGCAGTACCGCCACGGCCGCGTGTTCTTCGCCGGTGACTCCGCCCACATCCACTCACCGGCCGGAGGCCAGGGACTCAACCTGGGCGTCCAGGACGCGTTCAACCTCGGCTGGAAGCTCGCCGCCGTCCTGCGCGGCGAGGCCGGTGCGGAGCTGCTGGACACCTATCAGACCGAGCGGCACCCCGTGGCCGAGCGGGTCCTCGCCCTCACCCGGGCCCAGGGCGTGGTCATGGGGCCGCAGCGCGACGGCGGGCTGGGCGAGCTGCGCGACGTGCTCACCGATCTGCTCCGCCTGCCCGATGCCAACCGCTACATGGCCGGTGTGATGGCGGGCCTGGACCTGTGCCTCCCGTCTCCCGACGCCGCCGCCCACCCGCTGCTGGGCCTGCGCATGCCCGATGTCGAAATCGGCACCGCCGACGGCGAGCCGGTCCGGTTCAGCGACCTGACGCGGACCGGCCGCGCCGTGCTCGTCGACTTCACCGACGCCCACCTGACCGCCGCGGCCCCCTGGGGCGACCGGGTCATCCGAGTGCGGGCCAGCGCGGAGGCGGGCCCGGCGGACGCCGAGGCCGTGCTCGTCCGCCCCGACGGCTACGTCTGCTGGGCCGGCGGCGCCGGACTCACCGAGACCCTCACCCGCTGGTTCGGCCCGGCCGTCCCCGCGGACTGCGAGGCGGTGGGGAGCCGGGGCGAGGGCCCTACGGGGTGACGCGCACTCCGCCGCGGCAGCCCGCGAGGGACCTGCTCAGGATTCCTCGGCCACGGCGGCACCCGCGGACCGGGCCGCCCTCCGCCTGCGGTACACCACCGCCGCGCACACCGCGGCGGCGAGGACGGCGACGGCGGACCCGCCGAGGGCCGGGTGCCGGCCGAAGAGCCTTCCCAGCACTTCGAGCACACCGAGTCCCGCGGTGGCGTAGATCAGCGCCCAGGCCGCCCCGCCCAGGAACAGGGCGGGGAGGTAGCGCGGCAGGGGCATGCGCATGCTGCCCGCGAGGAAGTTGGCGGCGGTCTGGAAGCCGACGGTCAGGAAGGACACGGCCACCACCGGCGCACCCCACCGCTGGATCGCCCGCTCGGCACGCTGGAACTTCGCGGAGGAGACCCGCCCGGAGAACCTGCTGCGGCGGGCGCCGGCGCCGGCGAGCCACCCGATGGCGAACGTCCCGCCGGCGCGGAGCAGGACGATGACGTACAGGGCTCCGGCCGTGACAGCGATCTTATCCACGAGGCCCCGTCCCGAGCTCGGGGCACGGCCCCGGAACGCCCGTCACCCGCAGGGGCGCTCCGCCCCGGCGGGGCGCACGACGCGTACGAACCCGGTCACCGTTTCCCACCTGCACCCTGCCTCTGCCCGTTCCGTTCCATGGGTCGCCACCTGCACGCTCGCACGTCAGGCAAGGTAAGCCTAACCGCACGCGCATGCGGGGCATAGGCATCGGCCCGCCCGAGGTGCCGCGCGGCCCCTCCGGAGCCGGACGGGCGCCGGGCTCCCTGCGCGGCGCGGGGTGAATCGTCATTTATGCTTCAAGGCGGCCGCGGGGGCGGTGACTCGTCCTGTGCGGCAACCGCACGGCGGTCATGTCGGCCGGTCGTGTGTGCGGCCTGCGCCGGGTTCCGGGTCCGGGCCCGGAACCCCGTGGCGCTGATCATGAAGGTCGTGGGGGCATCGGGTGACCACCTGGGTGCGTCTCAGGGGTATGGAGTGCCGACCGCTCCTCCCACCCGCGAACAAGAAGACCCCCAGGGAGAAGTGAGGTATGTCGGTGATCTGCGTCGGAGGCATGATCGGAATCGGCAAGACCAGCGTGGCCGAACTGATCGCCAAGGAGCTGGGCAGCGAGGTCTTCTACGAGAGCGTGGAGGACAACCCGATCCTCCCGCTCTTCTACACGGCGAGCCCGGAGGAGATCCAGGCGAAGCGCTACCCCTTCCTCCTCCAGCTCTACTTCCTGCAGACCCGGTTCGCCGCCATCAAGGCGGCGTACAAGCAGGGCGACAACGTCCTGGACCGGTCCATCTACGAGGACTGGTACTTCGCCAAGGTCAACCACGACCTGGGCCGGATCAGCTCCCTCGAGATGCAGGTCTACGAGGGCCTGCTCGACGAGATGATGCGCGAGATCGACGGCCTGCCCTACCGCAAGGCCCCCGACCTCATGGTCTACCTCAAGGCCGACTTCGAGACGGTGCTGCACCGCATCGGCCTGCGGGGCCGCGACTTCGAGCAGGACGAGGGCCTCGTCGAGTACTACCGGACGCTCTGGTCCGGCTACGACGACTGGGTGTACAAGCACTACTCGGCCAGCGAGGTGCTCGTCATCGACATGAACAACACCGACGTGGTGCACAACCCCGACGACGCCGCCCGCGTGGCGCAGACGGTCCGGGAGGCCGTGGCCGCCGCCCGGAGCAGGGCCTGACCCCCTCCCGGGAGCGGCGGGCCGCCGCGCCCGCGCACGACGGCGCGGGAGCGGCGGCCCCGGCCGGCCACCCGCCGGGTGGTCAGATGGCGAACGGCGTCTGCGCGGCGAACTCCTTCGTGCGCTTGCCCGTCTGCAGCATGTTGGGCGTCTGGTAGAAGGGCATGCTCTCGACGATCTGCCGGTGCAGGGTCGCGTAGCTTCCCCGGAACGCCCCGTTCTTCCACGTCTTGACCAGGGTCTCGGTGAACAGCCCGTTGGCCCCCGTGCCGTCGCTGGAGGTCTGGTTGTCCTGGCATCCGGAGAGCAGCAGGACGTCGGCCCGGATGTCCTGGAGGTCCAGCGCCGGAACGGAACGCTGGATCCCGTCGTACAGCTCCTGATCGCGCTGGTAGTTGCGGAACTGGGCGTCCTGCGGCAGCGCGCGGATCCGGGCGCGGACCTCCGACGGCTCGCTGGTGTCGAAGGCGCGCACCAGCTCGGCGTCGTCGAGGAAGTGCGAGACGTCCCGCGAGACGGTGCCGCTGTGACAGCTGTCGGAGAGCAGGAGGACGCGCACGTCCTCGGGGAAGGCGCCGAGGAGGGCGTACAGCTCGTCGTCGACGAACTGCCGGTCGTAGAGCACCCACGTCTCGTCGCGGCGGTCGGGTTCGTCCCCGTTCTTGTCGGGGACCTGCGAGCCGTGACCGGCGTAGGTGAGCAGCAGGAGGTCGCCCGCGGTGAGCCGGGTCGCGGCCGTCTTCAGCGCCGCGGCGACGTTCTCGCTGGTGGCGTCCCGGGTGAGCAGGGTCGTGAGGGTCTCGAACCCGTTGGCCTTGGCGAGGTCCCGCATGGTCACGGCATCGTTCTCGGGGTTCTTCAGCTCGCCCTTGGTCCCGTAGCGGGACTCGTCGATCTCGTTGAGTCCGATGTGGATGGACAGTCCGTTGGACATGGCTGTTCCTCCGTGATGCGTGGGGGCGGTACCCGAGTCCCGCCCGACGTTACGGAAGGTGACGGACCGCTACCACGGTGACGCGCACGTGCCACACGAAGGGGCGACGCCGGTTGACGTCGCCCTCCCCGCCTGCCCCGTCCGTCAGGGGCGGTGCCCGGCCACCGAACGCCGCGCGACGGGGAAGTCGAAGTAGGTGTCCGGGAAGAGCTCGGGCTTGTACGTGAAGTGCCACCATTCCTCGGGCAGGTTGACGAACCCCTCCGCGGCCAGCGCCGTCTTCAGCAACTGCCGGTGCGCCCGCTGCGCCCCCTGGACGCGCGGGTCGTCGGTGTGCGAGAGGGTGTCGAAGCAGTCGAAGCCCGTTCCCATGTCCACGGAGTTGTCCGGATACCGTTCCGCCTGCGGCGCGTAGCAGGGAACGGACTCCTGCCCCGGCCTGGGCGGCGGCGCCGGGACCGCCGGGAGCGGGACGATCGTGAGGTCCAGGGTGCTGCCACGGCTGTGCCCGGACTTCTCGGCGATGTACCCGTCCTCGAACAGGCGCGACTTGTCGACCCGCGGATAGAACTCCGCCTTCCGCCGCTCGTCGGCCAGGTCCTCGGCCCACCGCACGAAGTGGTCGACGGCCCGCTGGGGCCGGTAGCAGTCGTACACCTTGAGCGTGTACCCCTGCGGCAGGAGGCGCCGCTGGGCCCGGTGCAGGGCTTGGGCCGCAGGCCGCGTGAGGATGCAGACCGGCTGCCGGTAGCCGTCGATCCGCTCGCCGACGAAGTTGTGGGCGGAGACGTAGCGCATCTCCTGGAGGATCGTGGGATCGACGGAGCCCAGCGGGACGAACTCCCTGGGAGCCCTGGGCTCCGGCGTCGCGGCGGCGGCGCCGGCACCGAGGGTCGAGGCCGCCGCGAACACGGTCGTGACCCCCACGGTCACGGCGATCCGCGCCATCGTCGACATGGTCATCGGGTTCTCCCTGAGCTGGGCCGGCCCCTCTGCGGGCGTCCGGTCTGCCCGTTTCCTCGCCCGCCCCCGCCGCAGTTATGCCCCGGCGCTCCGGTCTGTCCTGCGGAACGCCCCGGAATGGCGGATACCACCCCGTACGCCGCCCCACCGCCCGCCCGCCGGGGCGGACAGGACTGAACAGGCCCGGACACTTCCCGCGGCCGCCGGACCTGGGAAACGGACCCCTCCTCGTACGAGGCTGTGTGCAGCGGGGCCGAGCACCCTGAACGACTCCGTGCACGGCCGCCGCCCCAGACCGGCCCCCACCGCCCCCGCATCCGGAGGAACCCCGCCATGACGTCCCGTTCGCACCGCGCCCTGCCCCTGCTGCTCGCCGCCACCACCCTGTGCGCCGCCACCACCACGGCGGCCACGGCCCACGCCGCGCAGGACGCGGGACGCCGCCCGCCGAAGGTGGTCGCCGACTGGGCCCGCGCCTGGAACGGGACGGACCCGCGGGCGCTCGGCGCCCTGTTCACCGCCGACGGCACCTACACCGACCGGGCGATCGGCGTCGTGTTCCGCGGCCGTGAGGAGATCTCCGGGTGGAAGGCCCGCGCGGACGGCCTCATCGCCGACGTCCACGTCACCGTCCGCGGCACCCGCCGCGACCCCGGCGGCCGCATCACCGTCGACGCCGTCTACTCCGGCCACCTCAAAGGCGCGCCCAGGCCGTTCGCGGTGCCGATGACCACCCTGCTCGACCTCGACCGGCAGCGCTGCCGGATCACGGCCGACGAGGACCACTACAGCCTCCCCGCCGTCCTCGCCCAGTCCGGCCTGCCCGCCGACTGGACCCCGCCCGCCCCCTGATCCGATCATTCGCCATCTGCCGAAACGATGAGGCACCCTGGAGCCATGCATCACGACGACGCACCCACCACCTCGGCGGCCGATTCCCCCGCTCCCGCCGCCCGGCTCGCCTCCCTCGCCGCCGCCCTGGCGGACGAGACCCGCGCAGCCATGTGCATGACGCTGCTGGAGGGGCGCGCCTGGACCGCGGGCGAGCTGGCCCGGATCGCCGGGGTCGCCCCCTCCACCGCCAGCGGGCACCTGAACCGGCTCCTCGAAGCCGGGATCTGCGTGACGGAGCGGCAGGGGCGGCACAGCTACGTGCGCATCGCCGACACCGACACGGCCCGCCTGGTGGACGCACTGGCCTCCTACGCCATCCCCGGGCGGGACGCCGCGCACATCGCGCCGGTGGTCGCCGCGCCCGACCCGCTGGCCCGGGCCCGCACCTGCTACGACCATTTCGCGGGCCGGCTCGGCATGGCGGTGACGGACGCGATGGAACACCGGGGCCTGCTGCGCACCGAGGCCGTCTTCGCCCTGACCGAGGCCGGTCTGGACTGGTGCCGCGAAGCGGGCGTCGACGTGGCGGGCTCGGGGCGCCGGCCGCTGGCGAGCTCCTGCCTGGACTGGACCGAGCGCCGCCGCCACCTCGGCGGCCTCGTCGGGGCCAGGCTGTGCGCGCGGGCCCTGGGGGAGGGCTGGGTGGTCCGTCCGGAGGGCGGCGGCCGGGGTCTACTGGTGACGGCCGGGGGAGAGGCGGCCCTCGGCCGCCTCCTGGGCATCACCCCCGAGGCCTGGAGCTAGGGCCGCCCCACCACTCCCCGAAAAATACTTCGGCACTCACCGAAGTGTTGAACTAGGGTCGGGAGCCATGAAGACCCACCCGCGCGACCCCGCACGCGTCCTTCCGCGCGCCCTCCCGCCCCACCTCCTCACCCTCGGCGCCGTTTGCTTCACGGTGTGCGCCTGGGCATCCGCCTTCGTCTCCATCCGCAGCGCCGGAGCGGCCTACTCGCCGGGGGCGCTGGCCCTCGGCAGGCTCCTCGCCGCGTCGCTGGTCCTCGTGACGCTGCTCCTCCTGCGCCGTGAGGGCCTGCCCCCGCGCGGCGCACGGCGCGGCATCCTGCTGTCCGGCCTCGTCTGGTTCGGCGGCTACACGGTCGCCCTGAACTGGGGCGAACGGCTCGTCGACGCGGGCACCGCGTCCCTCCTCGTGAACACCGGCCCCATCCTGATGGCACTGCTGGCGGCGAGGCTGCTCGGGGAGGCCCTGCCGCCGCGGCTCCTGACCGGGATGGCGGTCTCCTTCGCCGGAGCCGTGGTCGTCGGCCTGTCGATGTCGTCCGGCGGCGACGGTTCGACCCCGGTGCTCGGCGTGGTGCTGTGCCTGCTCGCGGCGGTGGCGTACGCGACGGGCGTCGTCGCGCAGAAGCCCGCGCTCTCGTACGGGACGCCGCTGCAGATCACCACGTTCAGCTGCCTCGTCGGAACCGTGGCCTGCCTGCCCTTCGCCGGGCAGCTGGCGGCCGAGGTCCCGAGGGCCCCGCTCTCCGCGACCCTGAACGCGGTCTACCTGGGCGTCGTCCCGACCGCCCTCGCCTTCACCACCTGGACCTACGCCCTCGCGCGGATGCCGGCCGGGAAGCTCGGCGCGACGACCTACGCCGTGCCGGCCGTCGTCGTCCTGCTGAGCTGGATCCTCCTCGGCGAGGTGCCGGCCTGGCTCACCCTCCTCGGCGGCCTGCTGTGCCTGGCCGGGGTGGCCGTCTCCCGCCACCGCCCGCGCCCCCGCCGGACCCCGGCCGACGCGCATGCCCGCCCGCCCGGCGGGTACGAGCCCTGAGGCGCGGGAGCGTCGCGGAGGCGGCCGAGGTGAGAGGGTGCCGGAAGTGATCAGGAAACTGCAGGCGATCGCGCTGGACTGCGCCGATCCGGTACGGCTCGCGGAGTTCTACGCCGAGCTGCTCGGCGGCCGCGTGGTCGTGGACCCCGACGACCCCGACTGGGTCGAGGTGCACGGCTTCGAGGGAACCCCGCTGGCCTGCCAGCGCGTGGACGGCTACCAGCCGCCCCAATGGCCCGGTCAGCGGCACCCCCAGCAGCTCCACCTGGACTTCGACGTGGACGACCTCGACGGGGAGGAGGCGCGGGCGCTGGCCCTCGGCGCGACCGTCCTGGAACGCACGGACCGGCTCCGCCCGGACGCCGGCTGGCGCGTCTGCGCCGACCCGGCCGGCCACCCCTTCTGCCTCTGCCTCCACTGAACCCGGCGCGGGGTGCGGGCCGGTTCCCGGCCCGGTTCCGTCCGCCCCGCTTCTCAGGAGCCTCCCGCCAGCTGGAGCACCGCTATCCCCGCCAGGACCGCGGCGCTGGCGGCGATCCGGCGGTGGCCGAGGCGCTCGCGGAACACGACCGCGCCGATCAGGGCCCCGAAGACGATGCTGGTCTCCCGCAGCGCCGCGATGGTGGAGAGGTCGCCCCGGGACTGCGCCCACACCACGAGCCCGTACGCCAGCAGCGAGAGCAGCCCGCCCGCCAGGCCCCGGCCCCACAGCGGACGCAGCGCGGTGAACAGGGCACGGCCCCGGCGGGCGCCGGCGATGACCGGGAGGACGAGGCCCTGGCAGAGGAACAGCCAGGCGATGTAGCCGAAGACGCTGCCGGACACGCGGACGCCGCTGCCGTCGACCAGGGTGTACGAGGCGATCATCACCCCGGTGCCGACCGCGGCGGCCAGCGCCGGCAGCTGGGCGCGGCCGGGGATCCCGTCGGCGAGGGCGAGACCGGCCAGTCCGCAGGCGATCACCGCGATCCCGAGGGCCTGTCCGGCCGCCAGGGAGTGGCCGAGGAGGGTGGTGGACACCAGGGCCACCACGACGGGCGAGGTGCCGCGCGCGGTGGGGTACATCTGGCCGAAGTCCCCCAGCTGATAGGCGCGCAGCAGCAGGAGCTGGTACGTCACCTGGAGCGCGGCGGAGGCGGCTATGTAGGGCCAGGCCGCCGGTGCGGGCAGCGGGGCGAGGAACACCAGCACGGCCCCGCAGCCCGCGGAGGCCAGGCTGATCAGGGTGAAGCCGGCGAGCTTGTCGCGCAGGCCGTGGGTGAGGCCGTTCCAGACGGCGTGCAGCACCGCCGAGGCGAGGACGACGGCGGGCACGGCGGCGGCGCCGGTCACGGACGGCAGGATTGCGGGCACGGGGAGCTCCCCACGACGGGCGATGGAATGGAATTCCCTGCTAGCGTAAACCCATGGAAATCAGTTCCACACCCTCGGGCGGGCTGGCCGCCCACATCCGGGCCCACCTGTCCGAGCTGCGCGACACCGAGGCACGGGTGGCACGGGTCGTCCTCGACCAGGGCGCCGACCTGGTCCGGCTCAGCGTCAGCGACGTCGCGGCGCTGGCCGGCACCGCGCCGTCCTCCGTCGTACGGGCCTGCCAGCGGCTGGGGTTCCGCGGGTACCAGGAGCTGAAGATCGCCGCCGCCCGGCAGGCACCCGCCCCCGAGCCCTCCAGGGACCGCGACCCCGCCGCCCGTGCCCTGGCCGACACGGTCCGCGCGGGCCGGGACGCCCTGGACGGGATCGCGGCCACGGTGACCCCCCACGACCTCCGGGCGGCGGCCGAACTGATCGACGCGGCCGCCCGCGTCCTGGTCGTCGGCGCGGGACTGTCCGGCGCGGTCGCCCTGGACACCGCCTACCGGCTCCGCGCACTCGGCTGCGCGGTCGACGCCCCCGCCGACCCGCTGACCGCGCAGCTGGCTGCCTCGCAACTGACGTCCGCAGGGCTCTGCCTGGCCATCAGTCACACCGGCGCCACCCGCAGCACGGTGGACGCCGCCCGGCGCGCCCGGCAGGCCGGGGCCCGGGTCGTCGCCGTCACCAGCTACGCCCGGTCGCCGCTCAGCGAGGCGGGCGACCGCACGCTCGTCGCGGGCGGCCAGGACCTGGTCTTCGGGCTGGAGACCGTCGCCAGCCGGCTGGCCCACCTCACCGTGATCGACGCCCTCGCCCTCACCCTGCTGGGCCTGCGCGGGGAACCGGCCGAAGCGGCGCTGCGCCTGTCGGCCGACGTCACCGTCGACCATTCGTACTGACGCCCCGGCGCGGCCCCTGCCCGTCAGCGGCGGGTCGACGTGCGGTGGAGGAGCTCCAGGCGCTGCTGGGCCAGCGTCAGGTGCCGCGGTTCCAGGTCCGGCAGCGCGCGCAGCAGGCGGATGAGGTCGGGGCCCGCATCGACGGCCGCGTCCGGCTCCTTGAGCTGCGTCCAGCAGTAGAGTGCCCCCGCCGCCGCGGCACGCACCTCGGCGGAGTCCGGGGCCTGGAAGCCGAGGCGGGTCCGGGCGGCACCGGACCAGAGCCGGGTGGCGAGCCCGAAGTCGCCGGCCATGCGGGCGAGGTCCGCGCGGATCTCCACCCACTGCAGGGCCTCGGGCGAGCCGGGCCCGTGGGTCTGCTGCGCGTACTGCTCCCAGGCCCCGGCCAGTTCGGCCGCCTCCTCGTGCCGGCCGGCGGTGGCCAGGCGGTGGATGTGCGGGCGCGGGTCCTCCGCCGGAACCCGCCCACGGCGATCCGCGGGCTCCGTCTCCCCGGACGGGCGCGGGACCGTCCGCCCCGGTGCGGTGCCGACCGGATGCGGCCCGCGCACCGGCTCCAGCGGAGCGGCGGGACCGGTGCCGGAAGCGGGCCGCGCCTGCGCATCCCCGGTGGCCGCCGGCCCCGCGAACGCCGGTACGGCCTCCAGCTCGCGGGCGCTCGGCAGGATCAGGGACCCGGGCGCGATGGCGGCCGCCCCGGCGGCGAGGGCGTGCAGCTGGAGGTTGGACGGCCGGGTCGGAGTGGCGCGGAGCTGGTCGATCCACGCGCGGGTGTAGCTGCTCACGGCGGGGGAGCCGCCGCTCCAGCCGGGCGGGCTGACGACTCCGTACACCTCCGCGCCGGGCGCGACGGGCAGCGTGCCGTACTGCTGGAGGAGCGGCCACGCCGCCTTGTCCGCGGCGAGGTCGAGCAGCACCGTGGTCGGCCCGGCCGGACGGTCGCGCAGCTCCGTGCCCAGCCACTCCCAGGGCAGCGCGGTGTAGCGGACCGAGGCTGCCGTGGTGCCCGCCAGGGCCAGGTGCAGCCGGTGTCCCCTGCGGTCCGCCGTGAGCCGGCCCGACAGGTAGACGAGCAGCGGCCCCGGTGTCGCCGCCGCCGTACGCAGCCTCATCAGCACGGTGTTGGGATCCCGGAGGCCGTCCAGACAGGTGGTGTCGCAGGCGACGGTGCTGTTCAGCAGGGCGGACACGGGGACGACGCCCAGCGCGGACAGGTTGGCGCTCGGTGCCACCTGAACGCTCCGGCGCCTGACGGCGGCATCCCCCGCTATGAGGAGTACGTGCCCCCGCTGCTGCTGGCTCGGCCCGAAGTTGTGCATGAGCAGACCGTACTAAGTCCCTTCGGTTCCCGAAGCCGTGATCCTCCAGGAGATCCCGGCACGGCCGGCCCCGTCGAACGGCCGGTTCAGCGCGCGGCCGGCTCCAGTGCGTCCGGGTGGCCGGGGTAGGCCTGGGCCATGGGGGAGCGGCCCGTGGTGAGGAAGTCGTGGATCGCGGCCAGATAGACGGCTCGCTGCACGGTCCCCTCGCCGTGGGGGTCGAGGGCGTCGAACGCGGCGTCGGCGCCTTCGGGGGTGTTGCCGGTCGCCGCGCGCAGCCGGGTGAACTCGGCCCGCGTCAGGCACCCGTCACCGTCCTGGTCGGCCAGGTCGAAGAGGGACCCGAGAGCCGGCCGGCAGGACTCCTCGAAGGCCTCGTGTCCGGCCCAGTCGCGGTATTCCGCGTAGGTGACGCCGCCGTTCGCGTCACCGTCCATCTGGCGGAACACCTCTTCGTGGGCCGCGCGTGCCGCCGCGACCAGGGGGTGCCCCGCATCGCGCTCGCAGACGGCCGCGGCCCGGTCGACCCGGCCGAGGTACTCGGCCCGGGTGATGACCCCGTCCCCGTCGACGTCCAGCATGGCGAAGATGCGCAGCTTGGCAGCGTCGGACATCCCGTCACCTTTCCTTCCCTCGCAGTGGTTTCGTCCTCCGGCAAGGGAACGACGCGGGACCTGCTCCGGTCACCGCCACCGGGCTCCGGACCCTCGGACCTCCGCGGCGGCGGGTGCCCGCGGGGCCTCCGCCGGAGAGCCCAGGCGCGAGCCCAGACGCGACCGCATCTCGCGGGCGGCCACCCGGATGTCCGGTGTGCGGGCCGCGTCTTCGAGGGCGCCGAGCAGGACCATGATCGCGTGCGCCTCGTCCGTGGTCACCACCTTGATGCGGGTGTCGGTCGTGGCGTCGAGGAGTACGTCCAGGAAGTCGTCATCCATACCGGCACAACGCCGCGCCCCAGCCGCCGGTCACTGCCGTGCGGGTGCCGGGGACGCCACGCGCGCGACCGCGGGCGCTCGGACCGCCGGTCCGGGGCGGCCCCGGCCCGGCCGGCGGCGCAGCCGGACCGGCGGCACGCCCCGGGCTCAGAACGTCGCCCAGCCGGGTGTCTCCCCGGTGGCCTCGACCCAGGCCAGAACCTGGTCGAGGGCGCGATCGAGGTCGGCCGGCGACTGCGGATCCACGTGCCCCTGCCACGCGGCGTCCCCCACCAGGTCGATCGCGATCACACCGGCCCCGGACGCGGCGAACACGCTGACGCGGCCCCACCTGGTCCCGGAATCCATGGTGACCCCGGCATCGGGAGGGTTCTTCCTGCCGCGCCTGACCGGGCCGCGGTCGGCAGCCCGCACCGACAGCTCGATGGCGACACCGCGGTCCCGGCACCCCCGCTCACGCCCCGCGAACCACGCCTGCAGCCACGCGGGCGATCCGCTCACGCCGTTCCCCTCCCCCGGAACCGCAACCGGGCCGCCGTTCAGGCCTTGCGGGTCAGCGGCTGCCCGGCGAAGCGCACACCGGCCAGGCCGTGCGCCATGAGGTTGCGGATGTTGGCGTGGTCGGTGCCGTCCGGAGTGGCCAGCACGCTGCGGTAGTGCTCGCCGAAGGCCAGCAGCGCCTCCTGGTCGCTGAGCTCCTCCAGCAGGGCCAGTCCCAGGGTCTTGCAGGAACCCTCGTTCTCGCCCGCGGCGTTCTCCACGTCCCCGTTGCGGAAGGCCTGCGGCTGGTACGCGTAGTGCGCGGCGACGAAGGCCAGGGTGTCGGCGAACTCGTGCTCGCCCGACGCAAGGCTCGCCCGCAGGGAGGTCAGATCCGTCATGGTGGTGCTCCTGGGTTGAACAGACGATCCGATTGCCGTCCGTGACCGGACGACCATACCCCCCTGGCGTCCGTCCGCCGGGAATCGCGCCACATGCTGGAACCGGTGGCATCGCCGCAGGTCATGGCGGTTTCGCCGATCCTGCCCGCTACGCCGCCACGGTGCGCGCCCCCGCCGAACGGCGGCCGAGGACCGGCTCCGCGAGGGTGCGGGCCAGCGGGCACAGGGTCTGGCCGTGCCGGGCGAAGAGGTCGTCCCGGGACGCGAAGCGGCCGAGGTCGGTCAGGACGTAGGCCGACAGGTCGCAGGCTCCGGCGCCGGCCGGGCACACGGGCGCGGCCGTGTCGCCGTCCCAGTCGATCGCGGTACGGGAGAGCGCCTCGAAGAGCGTTTCGGAGCCCGCGTTCGTGAAACCGCCGCCCCCGACCGGGTCGAAGAGCTCCGAGACGGTCAGCCACGCCGGGGATCCCGTCCCCGTCGACGCGTGGAACTCCGGCCACGCCAGGAGCACCTGGTCCGGCACGAGCGGGCGGAGCCTCGGGAACCGGGGGTACCAGAACCTTCCGTCAACGACCAGGCCGCGCACCCGGGTGGCCGTTCCGGTCGCGCGCGCCACGGCCTCCAGCAGCGCCATCCGCTGGCTGCACGAGCCGCGTCCCCGCCGCAGCACCTCCGATACGGGCCGCTCGTCCTGGACGGAGTACACGGGCCGGACGGTGGCGGCGATCCACGCGTGCACCCGGCGCAGCGTCTCCACGTCGGCGGGGCCGGCGGGCAGTTCCAGGCTCCGCACCAGTGCGCCGACGCGAGGGTCCCGCCAGTCGAGGATGCGGGTGGGCGAGGCGCTGCCCGCGGGGGATCCGGCCGCCTCTCCCCCCGTACGGATGCGTCGGCGCGGCCGCAGGAGCGAGCTCGTCATGCTGTTCGGTCCTTCCCTCGGAGGCGTGTCGGACTCGTATCCTGACACAGGATTTGAACGCGTTCAACACTTGGGGGATGCGTGGGCCGAGCGGGTCCTTCGCAGACGTGCGCAGGGCGCGTACCGATCACGACGGGACGTACGGGCGACTACGCTGCGCGCATGCCGCACGCTCAGGCGCAGTTGAAGCTGCGGGAGATTCCGGGCTGGGCGGTGGCGCTGTGCCTGTCCGGGCTCGCCGCCGGTCTCTTCATGATCCTCTGGTACGCGGCCGACCCCCCGTTCCGGTCCAGGCCCACCGGCGACCGCGAACTGCGGCTGCAGTTCGCGGCGACGGCCGGCGCCGCCCGCGCCCTCGTGCGCGACGGAGGCGGGTACGAGCTCTTCCGGGACGGCCTCCTCCTCGACTGGTGCTGGCTCATCCCCGCCTACACGGCGGCACTCGCCGGAGCCTTCGGACTCGGCCACCTGCTCCTCTACCGGAAGTCCACGCGCCGGTGGGCCCTGCGGGCCCTGATCCTCACGCCCGTCGCGACGGCGGCGGACTGCGTGGAGAACCTCTTCCTCTGGAAGGCCCTGGCCCGCATCGGGGCCGATCCCCGCGGTCCCCTACCCGGCAGCGCCACGGATCCGCACCTTCAGCGGAACCTGGAATGGGCGAGCCACTTCGCCCAGCTGAAGTGGGCCCTCCTCATCCCCCTGGTGGCAGCCGCCGTCCTGGCCGTCACCACCCTCTGCTGCCGACGCGTCCTGGACCCCTGCGAACTGCGGTGCGCACAGCGGGACCGCCGCCCCGTGTGGGCGTACGCGCACCACCCCGCCGGCGATCCGCAGACGGCCCCCGACGTCATCCTGCCGCCCGCCGCGCCCCACGACTGGGAGCCCCGGGCCCAGTGGACCGCCCGCGACCCGGCGGTGCCGGCCCTGGCGCAGAAGCCCGAGGACCTCGCGGACAGCGCGTCGGCCCGCTGGCGCAACCGCGCCTACCAGCCTCCCGGCCGCAAGCCCGGGGAGATCGGCTTCTGCGTTTCCGGCGGCGGCATCCGGTCGGCCTCGATCGCCCTCGGCGCACTGCAGGCGCTGCGCGGACCACTGCTGAAGGCGGACTACCTGGTGTCGGTGTCCGGCGGCGGCTACACCGCCGGAGCCCTCCAACTGGCCCTGACCGGAGCCCGGCCCGCGGACGCGCAGGGCAACCCCTCGGTGCCGCCCGGCCTCGCGGTGCCCGCGGACGTCTTCGCGCCCGGCAGCCCGGAGGAGGACCACGTCCGGCGGCACGCGAAGTACCTCGCGGACGCGCCCAAGGAGAAACTCGTCGCCACCGGGGCGGTGCTGCGCGGCATGGCCGTCTCCTTCGGCATGCTGGGCCTGGTCTTCGCGGTGGCGGGCCAGTTCCTGAACGCCTTCTACTCCCGCGTGCCGCTGACCGACCTCCAGAGCTTCGTGCCCCGACCGAAGGTGTTCGTCCCCACGTGCCCGGTCACCGAGGCCCCGAAGTGCCCCACGGCACCGGAACTCTTCCTGCCGTCCTTCACCCTGTACCCGAACGCGTGGCTGCCCGTCCTCGCACTGCTCGGCCTGGCCGGCGCCGCCTCCGTGGCCGTCGCCTTCGGGATGCCGGGAGGCAGGTCGCGCCCCGCCTGGCTGCGCACCTGGCTGAGCATGATCGTGGGCCTGGCCGTGGCCGTCGCCCTGCTCTCCGTCGTCCTCCCGGCGGTGATCTGGTTCTTCGCCTGGCTGGCGCAGGAGCAGGGACTGGTGCACAACGACGGCAGGGGGCTGTCGGTGCTCGCCGCGCTCACCGCCGCGGCCACCGCGGTCGGCACCTGGTTCACCGTCGTCCACCGGTCGGTGAAGGAACTGAAGCCGGACGGCGAGAAGTCGGGCCTCCTCGGCAAGGGGAACGGCCCCTCCCTCGTCGTCCAGGCCGGCGCCGGGTGGGCGAAGGCCGTGGTGTGCTGGCTGGTGCTGTTCCTGGTCGCCTTCTTCTGCCTCGCCCTCATGTCCTGGGTCGCGGTCTACTCCGGCAGCTGGAACCCCTGGCTCAAGGCCGGGGTCCCCTTCGCCCTGCTCGTGCTGGCGCTCGTGATCGACCAGACCACCTTCAGCCTCCACCCTTTCTACCGCCAACGGCTGGCGAGCGCCTTCGCCGTCCGCCGTACGGTCCTGAAGGACGGATCGGTGGGCGCCCTGCCGTACGACTACAACCGCGAGCCGACCCCCTTGCACGCCTACGCGGAGCGGGTGCCCGGCTTCCCCAAGGTCATCTTCGCCGCCTCGGCAGCCGTGTCCCTGCGCAACCGCACCGCCCCCGGCCGGCCCGCCGTGCCGTTCACCTTCGCCTCCGACTACTGCGGCGGCCCCGACACCGGCTGGGTGCGCACCGACACCCTGCGGGAGACCTCCCCGGCGCTGATCCGGCGCGACCTGACCGTGCAGTCCGCCGTCGCCGTCTCGGGAGCGGCCTTCGCCTCCGCGATGGGCTCCCAGACCATGTTCATGGAACGCCTGCTCGCCCTCTCCAACGTACGGCTGGGCACCTGGGTCCCCAACCCCCTCTACCTCGCCGAACTGGCGAAGTACGGACCCAACCGGATCATGCCGCGGCTGCCGAGGGTGCGGCGCCTGCGCTACCAGCTCCAGGAACTGGTGGGCCGCTACTCCGACACCACGCCGCTGCTCCTGTGCACCGACGGCGGGCACTTCGACAACCTCGGCCTGGTCGAGATGCTCCGGATCGGGTGCCGGACCGTCTACGTCATCGACTCCTCCGGGGACACGCCGCCGCTGGCCACCACCCTCGCCCAGGCGGTCACCCTCGCCTACGAGGACCTCGGAGTGAAGATCACCTTCACGGACCCGGGACAGAACCTCCTGGACCTGGTACCCGGCAGCGCCGAACCGCTGCCCCCCGAGGTCCCGATGGCCGCGCTGAACGCCCGCTTCTCCGCCACGACCGTCGTCCGGGGCACGATCGAGTACCCGAACCCCGTCGAGTTCTCGCCCGGCCGGTGGGACACCAAGGGGACCATCGTCTTCGTGAAGGCCGGCCTGACCCCCGACATGCCGTACGAACTGCTCAGCTACGCCCTCAGGGAGAAGGCCTTCCCCCGCCAGGCCACCTTCGACCAGTGGTTCGACCACGCCCAGTTCGACGCCTACCGCGCGCTCGGGCACCACATCGGCACCAAGGCGGCGGAAACACCCCCCGCCCCGCCCCGCCGCAGCACCACGTCCTGGTGGCGCCGCAGCTGACGCCCGCCCTGATCGAGCCCTTGCGGAGATCCTGATCACCCACGACCGCCCCGCCGAAGCCCTCGCCGTGCTCAACCGGACGGCGTGCCGCTAGAGGCCGGTTCAAGGGCGGTGCCGACGGTGCCGTCGGTGCCGACCGGACCGCGGGGAAGCGTCCGGTCGAGCCACTTCGGCAGCCACCAGTTGGCCCGGCCGAGGAGCGTCATGGTCGCCGGGACCAGCACCATGCGGACGACCGTGGCGTCGATGAAGACCGCGGTGGCCAGGCCGAGCCCGAACATCTTGCTGGAGGGGTCGTCGGCGACGGCGAAAGAGAGGAAGACCGCCACCATGATGAGGGCGGCCGAGGTGATGATCCGGGCGGTGCGCGAGACGCCCTCGATGATCGCCGTGCCGTTGTCGCCGGTGCGCTGGTACTCCTCGCGCACGCGGGAGAGGAGGAACACCTCGTAGTCCATCGACAGGCCGAACAGGATGGCGAAGAGGAACATCGGGATGAACGACACGATGGGAACCGTCGCTTCCAGCCCGATGAGCGCGCCTCCCCAGCCCCACTGGAAGACCGCGACCATGACCCCGTAGGCCGCGCCGATGCTCAGCAGGTTCAGCAGCACCGCCTTGAGCGGGACGAGTACCGAGCGGAAGACCAGCATCAGCAGCAGGAACGACATCCCCAGCACGGCGGCCACGAACACCGGCAGGCGCTCGCTGGTGCGCCGGCCCACATCGGACAGGCTCGCGGCGGCGCCGCCGACGTGGGCCCTGGCCGGGCCCTGCCCGATCGCCGCGGGCAGCACGTCGGCGCGCAGCCGGGCGATGGTGCCGGCCGTGGCCTTCTCCTGGGGGCCGGTGGTCGGGAACACCACGACGGTCGCGATGCCGGTGGCCCGGTCGACGTGCGCCGGCGCGACGGACGCGATGCCCGGATCCGCCGCGACCGCCCCGACGAGCCGGTCCAGCACCCCCGGATCACCGGCGGGGTCCGCCGCGATGACCACGGGACCGTTGGTACCCGGGCCGAATCCCTCGGCGACCAGATCGTAGGCCCGGCGCTCGGTACGGCTCTGCGGCAGCGATCCGTCGTCGGGCAGTCCGACGCGCAGGCCGAGCACGGGCAGCGTCGCCGTCAGCAGCAGCACCGCAGATCCGACCGCGTACGGCACCGGGTGCCGGCCGACGTGCCCGATCCAGCGCCGCCAGCCGGCGGCGGGGACGGCGTCCGGCCCCGCGCCCCGGCGGCGCAGGAACCGCCCGGCCCGGCCCAGACGCGGGCCGGCCGCCCCGAGGAAGGCCGGCAGCAGCGTCACCGACGCGAGCACCATGGTCAGGACGACGATCGAGACGGCAACCCCGCCCACCGTCATGAACGGCACGTTCGCGACCGCCATGCCGAGGATCGACACGACGACGGTGCCGCCGGCGAAGACCACCGGCCGCCCCGCCGTGGCCACCGCCCGTCCGGCCGCCTCGTGCGGATCGAGCCCGTGCGCGAGGTACTCCCGGTGCCTCGCGAGCACGAACAGCGCGTAGTCGATGCCCACGCCGAGCCCGACCATGCTGCCCAGGACCGGTGCGAAGGAGGGGACGTCCGTGAACCCCGCCAGCACCGTCATCGTGGCGACCCCGACGGTCAGTCCGAACACCGCCATGCCGATCGGCAGCGCGGCCGCGACGAGCGAACCGAACGCCAGGAACAGGACCGCGGCCGCCGCGAGGAGGCCGATCAACTCGCTCACCCCGCCGTCCGGGTCGGAGAAGGCGTAGAAGAGGCTCCCGCCCATCTCGATCCGCAGGGGCAGTTCGGCGCGCAGCCGGTCGCCGAGTCCGACGAGCGCGTCGAGGTCCTCGGCCGACAGCCGGCTCTGGTCCGGGTACTGCACCCGGACGACCGCGATCCGCCCGTCGGCCGAGACGAGGCCGCCGCGCACGGCCTGCTCCCCGCCCGCGCCCAGTGCCCCCGCGGGGTCGCCGGTGCCGAGCACGTGCGGCAGCCGCTCCACCTCGGCCTGCAGCCGCGAGAGAGCGGCGCGCGCGCCGTCGTCGGCGAAGAACGTCGCAGTGCCGTCGAGGGGGGTGACGACCACTTGGGCGGTCATCCCCTCCTGGCCGGTGCCGGCCCGCTCGATCAACTCCGCGGCCCGCTGGGAGTCCAGTCCCGGAGCGGTCATCGCATCCGCGCTCCGCCCGCCGAAGGCGACGGCGGCGAGGACGGCGAGCGCGGCGGCGGCCAGCCATGCCGCGATCACGCGCCAGGGATGGCGGGCGGCGCCAGTGCCCAGGCGCAACAGGGATTTCGAGAGCATCGGGGTCCTCCAACCACCTCGTCGGCCGTCCTCGTACGGACGCCGATGCCGAGGTTCGTCGCCGGGGAGCTCCGCGGCATCGGCCCGCGGGCCGCCGATCCGTCAGCCCCGGGGCGGAGCGACGAACCGTCCTTTCGGCCGATGCGCGGCACGCCGCGGCACCTACGCTGAGAACCGTGCTCCGAGACGACCTGCGAACCCTGTGGACCGAACCCCGGCCGCCCGGCGCGCCCGACCGGGTGTGGCGGGACTGGGCCCTGCTCGCCGCGGGCCTCGCCGAGGTGGCGCTGGAGGCCACCCTGCGCGAGGACGTCGTGTGGCGGCCGGTGGCGGTGGTGCTCGCCGTGTGGCTGTGCCTGCTGCCCCTGTGGCGCCGGACCCGCCCGCTGGCCGCGGTGACGCTGGCGTTCGGCTCGGTGGTCCTGCTTCCGGTGGCCTCGCTCGTCGCCGCACCGCCCCAGCCCGTCGGCCTGTACACCGGCGTGGTCGTGCTCGTGCTGGTGTACGCGCTGCCCCGGTGGGGATCGGGACGCGAGATCGTGCTGGGCGGCGCGGTGATCCTCGCCTCCGGCGCGCTGTGCGTCGCCACGGACGGGACCCCGCTCGTCGAGAAGGCCGTGGGCTTCGTCTTCCTGCTGCTGCCCGGCGTGGTCGGGGCCGCCGTGCGGTTCCGGGTGACCGCGCGCGAGCGGCAGTTGGACCAGGTGCGCTCCCGGGAGCGCGAGCAGCTCGCCCGGGAACTGCACGACACGGTGGCCCACCACGTGTCGGCCATGGTGATCATCGCCCAGGCGGGCCGGGTGCTCGCGGGCACCGACCCGTCCGCCGCCGTCGGGGCGCTGGAGGGCGTCGAGGAGGAAGGGGCGCGCACGCTGGAGGAGATGCGCGCCATGGTCGCCGCGCTGCGCGACCGCGGGGTCGGCGCCGAGCTGGCGCCCCCGGCCGGTGTCGCGGATCTGGAGCGCCTGGTGCGCACCCCGGGCGGTCGCCTCAGCGTCGACCTGTCGATCGACGGCGAACTGGACGCGCTGCCCCCGGCCGTGGACGCGGCCGTCTACCGGATCGTGCAGGAGTCGATGACCAACGCGCGGCGCCATGCCGTCGACGCGACCGAGCTCGTCGTCCGGGTCGCCGCGGAACGGCACGCGGTACGGGTGAGCGTGCGCGACAACGGCCGGCGCACCGGCCGGGGCCGCGACGGATACGGACTCACCGGACTGCGCGAGCGCGCGGCCCTGCTCGGCGGTACCCTGCGAGCCGGCCCGGGTACCGACCGGGGCTGGCACGTCGAAGCCGAACTGCCGGGAGCGAGGAGCGAGAGCGGTGTCCATTCGCGTCCTCGTCGCTGACGACCAGACGATCATCCGCACCGGGTTGCGGATCATCCTGGACGCCCAGCCCGGCATCGAGGTGGTCGGCGAGGCCGCCGACGGGCGGCAGGCGGTCCGTCTGGCTCGCGAACTCCGCCCTGACGTCTGCCTGTTCGACATCCGCATGCCCGTGATCGACGGGCTGGAGGCCACCCGGCTGATCGCCGGCCCGGGCGTCGCGGATCCGCTGGCCGTGGTCGTCATCACCACGTTCGACCTCGACGAGTACGTCTACGGCGCGCTGCGTGCCGGCGCCCGCGGATTCCTCCTCAAGGACACGGGACCGGACCTGCTGGCCCAGGCCGTACGGTCGGCGTCCGGCGGTGAGGCGCTCATCGCGCCCAGCGTCACCGTCCGTCTGCTCCAGGCGTTCGCGGACCTGCCCGCCGGCCGGCCCGTGGCCCAGCCGGTGTCCCCCGTCACCGCCCGCGAGGAGCAGGTGCTCCTCGCCGTCGCCCGCGGGCTGACCAACACCGAGATCGCCGACGCACTCCACATCAGCCTCAGCACCGTCAAGACGCACCTGGCCAGCCTGATGGCCAAACTCGGCGCCCGCAACCGCGTCGAGATCGCGATGTGGGCCTACGAGACCCGCCGCATCCTCCCCGGAAGCTGAGCCGGATCCCGCGCCTGCCGGAGGGGGCCTCCGGCAGGACTTCGTGCGGACCGGCCGGTTCTCAGAGGCGCTGCCAGAGCGCCGGCACGTTCGGCGGCTCCCAGCCGGCGACCGCCGTGTGCGCCTGCAGGCACCGGTACGCGAGGCCCGCGTACGTGGCCCCGTCGCCGGCCCGGTACGCCCGGCCGGCTGTCCAGGTGCCCGTGGGCGGTGTGGTCGGCGGGGGAGTGGTCGGCGGCGTGGTCGGGTCCTGGGGCACGTCCAGGACGAAGTCGAAGGTGCCCTCCTGGCCGGGCCCGGCCTGGCGCAGGTTCATCAGCAGGCGGCTGTCGAAGAGGCTGTCCGTGTTGTTGCGCGGTTCGCCGGGGAAGTACAGCTGGGTGGTGACCACCCGGCGGCCGGGCGCCTGGAGCTTGACGTGGAGGTGGCGGGTGCGCCCGGGGTAGAGCCCCGGGACGATGGTGGTCAGGCTGAACGAGCCCTGCGCCGTGCTGAACTGGTGCCCGCGGAAACGGTAGCCGCTGTTGTCGTACGCGCCGGCGTGGTCCGCCTGCCAGAAGTCGATCAGGACGCCGGGGATCGGGCGGCAGCCCCGCCCGAAGACGTACCCGGTGACGGTGAGCCGGGTGCCCGGCGTACCGCTGGTGACCAGGGAGTCCCGCAGCGGGGAGTTGGGCTTGAAGTACGGGCCCTCCATCTGCTCCACCGTCGGCCCGTCGCCGTCGTGGCAGTCCGGGGTCGGCGCGAGGGTGGCGCCGGCCGGACCCGTCCGGTCGCGGGCGAGCGCGACCGGCGCCCCGATCAGCAGCGGGGCGGCGCCGAGTGCGGCGGCGGCGCGCAGGACGGTCTTGCGGCTGACCCGGCGTCCGCTTTCGCCGGTCGCGGGTATGGCGTTGGGCTCCTCGGGTAACGGCATCGAGGCCTCCTCGCTGGACGGGTGGGGGGTGAGGGCGGGGGCGGGGACGCGGTGCGCTCCGGTCCGCTCGCCACCGGCAGTCAACCTACGGGCCGTCCGGGTGCGCGGCGATGGACTCGATCCGGGGATCGTGGTGATTTCGACCGGCCCGGTTGCGGAACTCGCCCGGCGACATCCCCGTCTCCTTGCGGAAGAACCGGCAGAAGTACGCCGGATCCGCGAAGCCGGCCTGGTGCGACACCTGGCGGATGGTCATGTGCGTGCCGGACAGCAGCCGCTTCGCCTCCAGCGTCCGCTGCTGCCGGATCAGGCTGCCGGGCGAACGTCCCGTGGCCCGCCGTACGAGCGTCTGGAAGTGCCCCGCGGACAGGCCGAGTTCCCGCGCGTACCAGCCGACCGCCCAGCGTGCTCCACCGGGTTCGCAGAGCAGCCGGCCGAAGGCCGAGGCGACTTCCGCGGCCCGGTCGCACGCCGGCGCGGGCGCATCCGACGGGGATCCCGTGCTGCCCGGGGTCCGGGACGCCCGGGCGATCAGGATGTGCAGGCAGGCCCGCAGCACGTTCTGGTACCCGGGCCGCAGTTCCCGGTACTCGCCGCCCATGTCGGCCAGGAGCGCGGCGATCGGTGCGGCCTGCTCCCCGGCCGGGTGTCCGGGGCGGGCGGCCAGCGCCCGGAGGGCGGACGCGTCGTCCGCGTGGGGCAGCAGGAAGTCCTCGTTGAAGAGCACGACGTGCCCGGTGAGTTCCTCCGCCCCGGCCCAGTGGTGGACCTGGCCGGGGGTGATCACGCACAGCTGCGGGGGCTCCACCGGCCGGCTGACCAGGTCCAGCACGTGCGAGCCGCTCCCGCCGGTCACGTAGACGATCTCGTAGAAGGTGTGCCGGTGGGGGAAGGCGGCGCGGGACAGCGGGCCGATGGTGTCGAAGGTACCGATCGCGAAGGGCAGCAGGTGGGGGAGGGGGACCTCGAGCCGGTGCAGGGGCAGGTCGGGGAGGCGGGTGTTCCGAAGCCGGTCCATGCCCGAAGTCTCGGCCCGCCCCTCCGGCAGGTCCAGACCAGTCACGGACGCGGGCCGCCGCCCGCCCTGCCGCCCCGGGGGCAGGTGCTCGATCGGAGGGTTGACGCACCGTGTAGAAAGGGACCTCGAACGACCGGGCCGACCGACCGGCCGGTCCCGCACATCCCCGGGGGGAAGCCACCATGCGCACGCACGCGCTCCGAAGAACCTTCGTGTCCCTGCTCGTCGTCTCGGCCTCGGCCACCCTGGTCCCGGCTGCGGCCGCTCCGGCCGCAGCCGCCCCGGCCCAGTGCCGCGGACCGCAGAGCGGTGTCCTCGCGACGCTCTACCCGGGCCAGCGCCTGGACGCGGGAGCCCGCCTGGCCGACAACGTGAGCACCACCGAACTGGTCATGCAGCCCGACGGCAACCTGGTGCTCTACGCACTGGGAACCCCCGGCGGCTACAAGCTGCCCCTGTGGAGCAGCGGTACGTACGGCAACCCCGGCGCGTACGCCGCCATGCAGGCGGACGGCAACTTCGTCGTGTACAGGAAGGACGGCGGCGACGGCAGGGGCGGCGCCCTCTGGCACACGGCGACGTACGGCAGCGGACCGGGCACGGGAAGCGTCAAGGCGTCGCTCCTCGGCGGCGAGTTCCTCGTCGAGGGCCGCAGCGCCACCCGGTGGTCCACCCGCAGCTCCGAGCGGCAGGCCTGGCTCTGCTCCGATCCCGCGACGGCCGCCGACGGCTGGTGGACGGGCAACTGGGCCCAGTCGGCGACCGTGTGGCTGGTGCTCCAGCAGGACAACAACCTGGTCATGTACCGCAAGCGGGACGGCAAGGCCATCTGGAGCAGCGGCACCTACGGCGGCAGCCGCCGGGTGACCCTGCAGATGGCACCCAAGGACCGCGGGGACCTGACGCTCGTCGAGGAGGGCCGCACCACGGTCCGCTGGCGGACCGGCACGGCCAACAACCCCGGCGCGTACGCCCAGCTCCAGGACGACGGCAACCTCGTCGTCTACAAGAAGGACGGCGGCCCCGGTAAGGGCGGCGCCCTCTGGTACACCGGCACCTACAACAAGGTCTGACCGGTCGAGGGGCCGAGGACGTGGCGGACGACGGCCGCGGCTTCGTCCGGGTGGTCGTCCAGCCAGTCGGTGACGTGCGCCCGGACGACCTCCTGGACGTAGGCACCCGCTTCGGGGTTGGCGAGCCTGGTCCTGGTGGAGCCCTCGAAGACGGGACGGACGAGTTTCACGGAGACGACCGCGGTCAGTCCCCGGTGGACGGCCTCGGCCGGAACGTCGCCGTCCTGTGCGGACAGCAGGCCCCGGCGGCGCGCGTGGTCGTTGACGAGCCCGGTGAGCGCCGAACGGAAGCCCTCCTCGTGGGTGCCTCCCTCGTGGGTGCGGGAGCCGTTCGCGAAGGACCGGAGCTCTCCCGGGGGCCAGGTGCTCCACTGCAGGGCGACCTGCACGCAGAGCGTCTTGTCCTCGTTCTCCGACTCGAAGCCGATGACGGGGGAGTGGACGAGGCGTACGGGGTGGGGGTTGAGCCGGGCCACGAAGGCTTTGAGGCCGTCCGGGTGGTGGTGGCGGATCACCCGGTCCGGCCGCTCGTCGGTGAGCGAGACGGCCAGGCCTGCGTTGAGGAGCGCCAGTTCCTGCAAGTGCTCCGACAACGTGGCGAACGAGTACCGGGTGGTCTCGAATATGCCGGCGTCGGGCAGGAACGCGATCGTGGTGCCGTGTTCGCGGGTCTCCTCGTTCCTCGTCAAGGGGGTGACGGGGACGCCCTTCTCGTACTGCTGGGTCCAGCGGTGGCCGTCCCGCCGGACCTCGACGGTGAGACGGCTCGACAGTGCGTTGACCACGAACAGCCCCAGGCCGCTGAGCCCGCCGGAGTTCCCGTAGCCGGTGCGGAGCCTGGAGCCGAAGGGCAGCTCCGTCAGCTCGCGTTCGAGGGCCGACGTGCCGGTGGGCTCCTCCGCCTCGACGGGCAGGCCCCGCCCGTCGTCCGCGACGCGGATGCCGCCCTCCGCGGTGATCGTGACGTCGATGGTGCCGGCGTGGCCGGCCAGGTGCTCGTCGACGGCGTACGAGACGACCTCGTACACCATGTGGTGCAGCCCGCGTTCGCCGGTCGAACCGAGGTACATGCCGGGGCGTAGGCGCACGGCCTCGTGGCCTTCGATGATCTGGATGTCACTGGCGCTGTACCGGTGCGCGTTCGCGGACTGACGGGGCTGATGGGGCTGACTGGCGTTCACGGATTCGGTCATGGAGCACCCTCCCTGGGCCGTCCTGAGCAGGTGTGCCGACGAAGGGCATCGGAGCAGCCGACGCTGCTTCCGTGCCGTTGCGGACGTGTGCCCATCCTAGGAACTTCGCGATAAAAGCGCAGGTCAGGCCGCATGTGACGAAGCCTCAGGCGCGCGTGTCGCCGACTTTCCCGAGGCCGGCGCCACCGGGGGCCGCCGCCGCGGGCGGAGCAGGGTGACGACCCCGCGGAAGGCCGCCAAGGGGGTGTTCCCGGCGGAGCCCGAGGGCCTTTCCCGCGCATTTTGGCGGACGCGTTCGCCCGGGGCCCGTCCCGCCCGTCGGGGAGGGGCCCGGCTACTCGCCGGCCGGGGTTCCCGGATGCTCCATGCGGGAGAGCCAGGTGGTGAGCAGCGCCTCGAGTGACGCCGCCTCGGCGGGCGTCAGCAGGTCCAGCAGGTGGCGTTCGTTGCGCATGTGGTCGGTGAACGCCAGGTCGATCAGCTCGCGTCCGGGGTCGGTGAGGGCGACGATCCGGCCGCGCTGGTCGTCGTCGGCGCGGCGGCGGGTGACGAGCCCGGCCCGCTCCAGGCGGTCGATCCGCTTGGTCATCGCGCCGGTGGTGACCATGGTGTGCGCGGCGAGCTCCCCGGGTGCCCGCTCGTAGGGCTCCCCGGCGCGGCGCAGGGCGCACAGGACGTCGAACTCGCCTTCGCCGAGGCCGTAGCGCCCGTAGACGAGACCGAGCTCCTCCGTGAGCCGGCCGGCCAGCCGGTGCAGTCGGCCGATCACTCCCTGCGGGCCGACGTCCAGGTCGGGCCGCTCGCGGCGCCAGTCGGCCTGGATGCGGGCCACGCGGTCCAGCGGTTCACCGTGTTCCATGCGCACCAGCATACCTTCCCGGGAAGCTATATTGGCTTCCATGGAAGCCAATAAGCGCTGGGTGGCACTGACGGCGATCGCGCCGGTGGCCTGGGGGACCAACTACTTCGTCACGCACGAGTTCCTGCCGGCCGACCGCCCCCTCCACGGGGCCGCCCTGCGGGCACTGCCCGCTGGCCTCGTCCTGCTGGCCCTGTGCCGGCAGCGGCCGCGCGGCGCGTGGTGGTGGCGGTCGGCCGTGCTCGGGCTGCTCAACACGAGCGTGTTCTTCGTCCTCGTCTACGCCGCCTCCCAGCTGCTGGCGACGAGCGTCGCCGCGACCGTCATGGCGCTCTCCCCGCTCACGATGATGCTGATCGCCTGGCCCCTGGTGTCCGAGCGCCCGCGGACCGCCCACCTGACCGGCGCCGTGATCGGGCTCGGCGGGGTGTGCCTCATGCTGCTCAGCGGTGCGGAAGCGGTGAGCGTGCCGGGAGTCCTCGCCTCGGCCGCCGCGATGCTGGTGTCCTCCTTCGGCCACGTCCTGACCAAACGGTGGGGCGCCGGCGCCGACGTGCTCGCTTCGACCGCCTGGCAGCTCACCGCCGGAGGGCTCTTCCTCCTCCCGGTGGCTGCGCTCGTGGAGGGCCCTCCGCCGGCGCTCACCGCCCCGACGCTCCTCGCTTTCGGCTACGTCGCCCTGATCGCCACGGCGCTGGCCTTCGCGGCCTGGTTCACCGGGCTGAAGCACCTGCCCGCGGGAACGGTCGCGCTGATCGGGCTGCTCAACCCCGTCACCGGCGTACTGCTGGGCACGGCGGTCGCCGGAGAGGTGCTGACCGTCCAGCAGCTGTGCGGCCTGCTCCTGGTCCTGACCGGAGTCGTCCTCGGCCGGCCCCGACGCCGGCCGCGCCGGCGCGACAGCGGTCAGGAACCCCCGTCCGGCGTCCGGCGAACCGCCCGCGGTACTCGGCCCGCGGGCCGGAGTTCAGTCCCGGCCGCCGTCCCGGGCGTCCAGCGGGGTGATCACCGCGCCGCTGCGCAGGGTCGCGGTCAGGGTGGCGGGGGGCGCGGGGGGCGGTGGGGCCGGGACGGCGAGGGCGCGTCCGGGGGCGCGGGTGCGCAGTGATCCCGTGGCGTTGATCTCCGCGACCTCGCGGCTGCCCGCGGCCAACTGGTAGTCGCGGCCGGACGGGGCCCGCCAGACCGTCGTGGCGAGGACGTGCTGCCCGAACCGCCCGCAGGCGGCCGTGGCGCGGGCCTGGGTCACCGCGAGGGTGGCCCCCGCGGGTGGCCGGAGCCGGATCCGGACGTCCCCCTGCCCGGTCCAGTGGGTGGCGCGGGTGCAGGACCAGACCGCCCGCCCGGCGGCCTCGGGGAGCTCGGTGAGGGCGAAGTCCCAGAGGTTCACGGCCCGGACCGCCCGCCCGTCCACCGCGTCCAGGGTGCAGGCCTCCTGCGCCCAGCGGGCCAGGGCCGCGGGCCCGGTGGCCTCGCGGGGCTGCCGGGCCGGCGGTGCGCCGGCGCCCTCCGGGGGCGGGGTGTAGGTGAGGTGGACGGGGAGGAGCCCGCCGCGGTCGGCGAGGAGGAAGGCGTGCTTCTCCACGATCCGGGGCGAGGAAGCGACCTCCAGTACCGGACGGGGCCCGCAGCCCCCACCCCCCTCACCGGCACGGGTGTTCGGGTCGCCCCCGTCCTCGCTCGGGAAGGCGGTGGTGACCGTTCCGTCCGCGCCGACCGGCAGGGGCCGGGCGGGTTCGGCGGGGGCGGCGAGGTCCCGGGTTCCCGCGGTGGCGATCCACGGCGCGAGGAGCCGGCGGGCCGTGTTCCCGTCCCGGGACAGGGTGATGGCCGCCGCCGTGGTGACGTTGGCGTCGTCGGTGCGGGCGATGTCCAGGCTCCGGCGGCCGCCGCGTTCGGTGTAGCGGACGACCCGGTCGGCATCGAGGAACACGACCACGGCCGTCCCCGGCCGGGGATCCCCCGCGAACAGCAGCTGCGGAGGGTGCCCCGGCGGCTCCGCCGAGGCCGCGGGCGCGACGGCGACGGCCGTACCGGAGGGCGGTGCGGCCCAGGTGGCCAGGGCCCTCGTCAGGAGGGGCCGGTCCCCGGTGCGCGGCCCGCGGGCCGGCCAGGCCGTGAAGTCCACCCGGCCGGTGTCGGACCAGGCCCGCGCGGGCACCCGGACCAGGCGCGCGGGATCGAGGGCGGCGCGGGCGGCGGGTGCTCCGGCGTAGGGGACGGGGAGCCCGTCGCGGTCCCCGGAGACGGTGGCCCGGGTCAGCGCGGTGGCCAGCAGCAGGACGGCGGCGACGCCCCAGGCGGCGCGGACGCGGGTGCGGCGCAGCAGCAGGTCGGTGGGACGGGTGTGGACGTCCGCCGGGTGCAAGACCGATTCTCTGCGGGGCGGGGGACCGTCCCCGGCGCCCGTCCCGCCGTCGCGAGCCGCATCCGCCACGCGTCCCGCTCCGGCCGCGAGGGCGGCCCGTACCTCGGCCGCCGGATCAAGGGCTCCGGCCTCCGCCAGCACGTCCGCCGCGGCGTCCTCGTCCAGCCCGTCGAACCGGCACAGCACGTGCGCCGCGCGGGCGTACGGGGAAAGCCCCTCCAGCGCGTGCACCGCATCGTCGAGCCCCTCGGAGCTGGGCCACATCCGCAGCCCCCACACCCACGGCGGGAGCGGCGCGCGCAGCCGTCGTCCGGCCGCGTACCGCACCACCTCGGCCCGTACGGCGGCCAGCGGATCCCCGCCCTGCCGCGCCCGGCGCCCCGCGGCCCGCAGGGAGTGCTGGACTCCGCGGTGGGCGCGCAGCAGCCGGGTGTGCCGGCCGAGCCCCGGCGGCAGGGCCAGGTAGGCCAGGCGCAGCAGTTGGGGGTAGCGCTCGATGATGACGGCCTCGGCCTGGCGCAGCCCGGCCCCGGAGCTGTGACGTCGTCCCACACTGTGGACAACGAAGCAATCATCATTTGGTCACACGCCGGTACGGCAGGGCTCCCGCGCGGAGCGGCCGCACATCGCGCCGGTCCGCTCAGCCGCCCGGCAGTGCGCCCGCCAGCCGCCCCAGCGCCGCCTTGATCCGGTCGGGGCTCACCCCCACTGCGCGCTGCCGGAGGAAGACTTCCGGCGCCAGGGGTGCGAGCAGGCCGTCCACGAGGGCTTCCGGATCCGGGGTGCCGGACTCGCGCAGCAGGACCAGGACATGGGTGCGCCAGAAGGCGTAGGCCCCGACGGTGAAGCGCTTCTCGCCGGTCTCGGCGCCCAGTACCAGGTGGCCGTGGGTCTCCAGCAGGTCGACCATGGCGGCGTAGAACGCGGCGAGCCGTTCGAGCGGCGGCGCGCCGGGGCCCAGCGGGGGCTCGCCGCGCAGCAGCTCTTCCTGCAGGCGGCGCTCGTGCTCGTCGAGGAGGGCCGCCGCGATGGACGTGACGTCGGGGTAGCGGCGGTAGAGCGTGCCGCGGCCGATGCCGGCGGCCCGGGCGACGTCCTCCATGGTGACCGCCCGCGGGTCACCGGCGGCGAACAGCCCTGCGGCGGCGGCGAGCACCTTGGCCCGGTTGCGGGCGGCGTCCGCGCGTTCCCTCGTCTCCATGGCGCCCCAGCCTACCGGAATAACCGGACGCCCTGTCCGGTTCCCTCTCTCGTCCGGTATAACTGGACGCCCTGTCCGCTTCCCGTGCGGGCGCCGTACCGAGGGAGTTCCACCATGACCGCACCGCTGCGCCCCGCCGCTCCGCAGGCCGCCCGCACGACAGGAGGGACCCGGTGAACTGGCTGCTCCTCATCGCCGCCGGCCTGGTGGAGGTCGCCTGGTCACAGAGCATCAAGCCGACGGCCGGCTTCACCCGCCCGTTGCCCACACTGCTCTGCTTCGCTCTCGCCGCCGTCGCGGTCTACCTGCTGTCCCGGGCGATGCAGGGCCTGCCGGTCGGCACGGCCTATGCCGTCTTCACGGGGATCGGCGCGGCCGGCGCCATCGCCCTGGGCGTCGTGGTCCACAAGGACCCGGTCACCCCGGGCCGCCTGCTGGCCCTCGCCCTCATCATCGGCGGGGTGGCGCTGTCCCACGCGACCGCCCGGGCCGCGTGAGGAGCAGCGGGCTTCACGGAGGCTCAGAACACGGTGACCGTGAAGGGGTTGTCCACGTAGCTGCCGTGGAGGTCGTACGTGCGGACGGTGACCGTGTCCGGGCCGCAGAGGGAGTTGGGCTCGGTGCTGAAGCTGCGCCGGTTGGAGTTGGGGAGCTCCACGTGGACCACGCTGAAGGCGAGGTTGACCTCGGAGCTGACGTTCACGCAGTACCTGCCGGTGTTGACGTGCCGCACCCAGTCGATGTTCTTCGCCCGTTGCAGCACGCCGGACGCCGTGACGTCCGCCGCGGCCTGGACGTAGGGCGAGGTGATCGGCCTCGGGTCGGCGGGGGCGGCGACCGCGGGGGCGGCGAGCGCACCCGCCACGGCGGCGGCGACGGGAAGGGCGGAGAGGAATCGGATCACGCGAATCACACCTTCGGCGACGGCGTCCTGCGGGGCGCGGACGATCCCCCCACCCTCGGCCGGTACGCACCACCCTGCGTCCGCCGCGCCGACCCGGGATCGGCCGAACGGGTCCGGAAGTCACCCGTGTGGCCCGGCGGCCCGCGCCGGGCGCCCCCGGCTCCTCGGCCCTTCCTGCACCGCTCCTCGTGCAGCCGTACGACTACATCGGTGCGAAGGCCGGTGCCGTCAGCACCACGGCCGTGAAGGGCGGATGCACCGGACATCCCGGGAACCGGGACGCCCCGGGCCGGCGCCCGGTACCTTCCCGCCATGAGCGACGACGAGGACTACCTGGAGAAGAGCCCGGCGGCCGCACGGATGGGGAAGGCCGCGGAGTACCTGGTGGCGGCCTCGTCCATCCTGGCCACGGGCGGCGAGCTGAACGTCTCCACCGCGCTCGTGGACGACGAGGGAGTGGACCTCGTCTTCCACCGTCGCGGGAGTTCCGCGACCCTGGCGGTGCAGGTGAAGGCGAGGATGTCCACCGGGACCCAGGTCCGGCAGGGCAAGGTGATGGCCTTCGTGCGGTCGCAGACGTTCCGGCCGCGAACCGGTCTGGACCTGCTGGTCGTCGCCGTGGACGTCGAGCGCGGCGCGGTCATGACGGCCTGGCTGATACCGAGCCGGACGTTCGCAGCGATGGCGACGGAGCCCAACAGCAGGGGCCAGTTCCGGTTCTCGGCATCGATGAAGCCGGATTCCAAGGACCGCTGGACCCCGTTCCGGCTCACGGCCGCCGAACTCCCGCGACGCCTCCTCGCCCGGCTCGCCGAGCTGGAGAAGGCCGGGTCGGGTACCGAGACCTGACCCTCGTCGGGGATGGTGAGGCGCAACCCGAGGCCGACTGGCGTTCAGCGCGGCCCAGTGTGGGGGACGGCGACGGCGTTCCCCACGCCGCGATCAACTGATGTACTCCCTGCGCAACGCCGTCAACCAGGCCGACACCCTCCCCGGCCCCGACACCCTCTCTGCGCCCCGACACCCATCGGAACCTGCACCGACTGACGGCGGGGCTCCGCCCCCGCCCCGCGACCGGACCGGGCGGCGGGAGCGCGTACCCGCCGGGCGGCGCCACGCACGGCGGGGAGGAACTTGCCCCGTTCTCCTGACCGCGCGGCCGCAGTGCGCCATGGTCGAGCCAAGGGCCCGCCGTCGTGGCGGCCCGCCACGCGGAAGCAGGGTGACACCATGGCAGACGACCGCGAGACCTGGACGACGGAGGAGTTCGGTCGCTCCCACGAGGGCCGGGTCGGAGTGCTCCTGCCCGACGGCACCGTCCCGCCGCCGGCCCTCTTCGACATCGGCTCGGGCTCCGCCATGCACGAGAGCTCCCACTGGTCCGTCTACGACGGCCGCTTCGCCCGCATTCCCCGCGCGGCCGCCCTGCGCGGGGTGTGCTCGTGCGGATGGACCGGCCCGGAGCGCGTCCTCGACTGGGAGGCGATCGGACAGCAGGACCTGGAGGACGCCGCCGACGAACAGGCCGACGCCTGCTGCCAGGACTGGGACGACCACACCACCACCGTCGAAGCGACCGCGATCCCGCTGCCCGCGACGGTCACCCACCTCCTGGAGCAGCTGGAGACCGAGATCGGCAAACTCGCCGAATCCGCGCCCCTGGCCGCCCTCCGCGCGGTACGCCGCATGGAGACCACCGCCAGTGCCACCGGCTACTGGGCTGCCCGCCACGCCCAGGACGACGCGACTCCGGCGCAGGCCGCGACCGCACTCGGGCTGACCGAGGACGCCGTCCGCCGCGAGCTCGGCCGACTGATCCGCGGCAGCCGCCACCGGACGTGACGGTTCCCGGCCTACCAGGCGAGCGGCTTGCCGTCCCTGAAGAAGCCGCCGGTGGGTCCGGAGTCGGGAAGGGTGGCGGCCCAGACGACACCGGCAGCGCCCTCTTCGACCGGTCCGCCGCCCGGACCCCCCATGTCGGTCGCGACCCAGCCCGGGCAGACGGCGTTGACGAGGACCCGCTCGGCGCGCAGCTCGTCGGCGAGCTTGCGGGTGAGGGCGTTCAAGGCCGCCTTCGACACCCCGTAGGCGGGGGTGCCTCCCGCCATGAGCTCCAAGGAGCCCGACTCGCTCGAGACGTTCACCACGCGGGGGTGGGCCGAGCGCCGCAGCAGCGGCAGGAACGCCTGCGCCGTACGCCACGGTCCGAAGAGGTTGGTGTCCAGCGTCCGGCCGACCTCGCCGAGGTCGACGGAGACGGCGCGCCGGGAGGTGTCGTAGTTGACGGCGGCGTTGTTGACGAGGACGTCCAGGCGCCCGAAATCGGCCTCGACGCCGCGGGCGAGAGCGCGGACGCCGTCGTCCTCGGTCACGTCCAGCCGGCGTGGCAGCAGTACGCCGGGCACGTCGGGAGCCAGACCGGCCACGGCCCGTTCGGCATCCCCGAGGCGGCGGGCGCACAGTAGGACGGTGTGCCCGAGCCCGGCGAGCCGGCGCGCGGTCTCCAGGCCGATCCCGCGGTTGGCACCGGTGACGAGCGATACCGGAGCGGTGGTGTTCATGACTTCTCCTCGACACGGACGAACCTGACCCGGTCAGCACGCTATGCGGTGCCCCGGGCACGCGGATCGGACCGGGGGAGCAGTCGGCCTGGGACTCTGGACGTAGTCCTCACGACCCACCCCACCCCGGAGCCGGCCGGCCATTCGCTTGCCGTAAGCGCCGGAACCGGGGTCACCGGCCGGCTCAGCCGCCGGCGTGTCCCTCGTACGAGCGGACGAGGCGTGCGAGTTGCCGGCCGGCCGCGTGCAGGGGTTCCTCGCTGCGGTTGACCTGGGCGGTGACCTCGGCCCCCTCCAGCGTGCTGATCACGGTGGTGGCCAGTTCCGCGGCGGTCGCCGGGTCGAAGCCGCCGGCGAGCAGCTTCTCGGTGACCAGCCGCGTCCAGTCGCGGAGGGCTTCGGCGCAGGCCCGCTGGATCTCGGAGTCGGTGCCGAGGGTCTCCAGGGCGGCCGCCGTGACGGGGCAGCCGTCGATCCAGCCGGATTCGCGCAGCTCCGCGGCGAGTTGCCGGGAGCAGGCGAGCACCGCCTCGGCGGGGTCGTCCTCCGCCGCCAGGGCCGTGCGCAGGATCGAGGCGAACTCCTCGCTGCTGTGCCGGATCGCCGCCACCCCCACGGCCTCCTTGCCGCCGGGGAAGAAGTGGTAGACGGAGCCGAGCGTGGCCTGCGCCTCGCCCGCGATCTGTTTGATCCCCGTCCCCACGTACCCCTGGCGCTGGAGCAGGCGTGCTGCTGCGACGACGATCCGGTCCCGGGTGCTGCTGCTCTGCATGGGGACACCCTACCCGGCTATTGAGTAGAGCGTTCGTTCTAGAGCTGTGCTACGTTTTTCCCAGCCGCTAAATAGAGCGATCGTTTTAGTCCAAGGGAGGACACCCCATGAACAGCACCACCGCCCCCGGCACCAAGGCCCGGCCCGTCACCGTCATCGGCCTCGGCCCCATGGGCACGGCCATGGCCGGCGCCCTCCTGGACCAGGGGTACGACGTCACCGTCTGGAACCGCACCGCCTCCCGCGCCGACGCGCTGGTGGCCCGCGGCGCACACCTCGCGCCCGGCATCGGGGAGGCGCTCGCCGCCAACGAGCTGGTGGTCCTGAGCCTCACGGACTACGCGGCGATGTACGACCTGCTCGGCCCCGCCGAGGAGCACCTGGCGGGCCGCGTCCTGGTCAACCTCAGCTCCGACACCCCCGAAGAGGCCCGCAAGGCCGCGCGCTGGGCGGCCGACCGCGGCGCCGTACAGCTCACCGGCGGCGTCACCGTCCCGCCCTCCGGCATCGGAAAGCCCGAGTCGTCCACCTTCTACAGCGGCCCGCGCGAGGTCTTCGAACGCCACCGGCCGACACTGGAGACGATCACCGGCACCACCGACTACCGGGGCGAGGACCCGGGACTCGCCGCGCTCTTCTACCAGATCGGCATGACGATGTTCTGGACGTCCATGCTGAGCTACTGGCAGGCGACCGCGCTGGCCCGGGCCAACGGACTCACCGCCTCCGACATCCTGGGACACGCGGTCGACACCGCGAACTCCCTCCCCGGCTTCCTCGCCTTCTACGCCGAGCGCATCGACGCCGGCCGGCACACCGGTGACGTCGACCGGCTCGCCATGGGCACGGCCAGCGTCGAGCACGTCCTGCACACCCACGCCGACGCCGGCGTCGACACCGCCCTCCCGGCCGCCGTCGCCGCCCTCTTCCGCCGCGGCATGGACGCGGGCGGCGCCACGGACAGCTTCTCGGGCCTCGTGGAACTGATGGGCAAGCCCGAGTAACCGCCCCGCTGTCACATTTCCCGCCCCCGTTCTGTCCTACGGGCGAACGACCACGGCGGCGGGCCGAACCGCCGCACGACCACGGAAAGAAGACGCATGGAACTCAGCGTTCACACCTTCGTCAGCCTCGACGGAGTCATGCAGGGCCCCGGCGGAGTCCAGGAGGACCCCTCCGGCGGCTTCGACCGCGGAGGCTGGCTCGTCCCGCACAGCACCGAGGGCCAGCTCGACCCGGTGGGCGAGTGGTTCGGCCGGGCCGACGCCCTCCTGCTGGGCCGGACCACCTTCCAGATGATGCGCGGCTACTGGTCCCAGGTGACCGACCCCGACAACCCCGTCGCCACCGTCCTGAACACCGCACACAAGTACCTCGTCAGCAACACGCTCACCGACACCGACGCCGCCTGGGGCAAGACCACCGTGCTGCGCGGCGACGACATCGTGGAACAGGTGCGCCGCCTCAAGGAACAGCCGGGCGGGGAGCTCCAGGTCCACGGGAGCTGGCAGCTCGTCCGCACCCTGCACGACGCCGGCCTGGTGGACGTCCACCGGCTGATCCAGTTCCCCGTGGTCGTCGGCTCCGGCAAGCGCCTCTTCGAAGACGGCGCCGTCCCGGCCGGCTACCGCATCACCGAGTCCCACGTCGCCGCCGGCGGGTCCGGGGCGGTCGCCCTCACCCTCCGCCGCACCGCCACGGGCACCACCGCCACCGGCGAGTTCACGGTCCGCGACGGCCACGAAGCCACGGCATAACCCCGAACCCGGCCCCCGGCCCGCCCAGCGGACCGGGGGCCGGCCCCGTCCTGCCCCGAAGAGCCCCCCCGCCCCCCGCCCCACCCCCTGCCTGTGGCTCAATGGAGCCCTGCCGAATGCCAGGGGGAGGCACGTGGTGACGCCAGGGAACAGCGAGCGGAGCGCAGCACAGACGCAGGTACCGGTACCGGGCGAGCGGGGCATCGGCGCCTTGCTGCTCCTGGTGTCCCTGATCCCGGCGACGGTCTGCTGGTTCGTCTTCGCGGTACAGCTGCCGTCCGACACCGGGCGGCTGCGGGACTACACGGCGGCCCCACCCTGCGCGGCCGGCAGCGCGGTGCAGCAGGGGGAGCGCTGCGTGCGCGCGGTCCCCTTCACCGTCGAGGAGGTACGGCTCAACGGCGGTCGGGGGCAGCGCTTCACGGTCACCCTGACGGGCGGGCCCTCGTGGCGCGGGAAGCTGCACTTCGGCGGTCCGGGACCGCTGCTGGAGCGGCTCGGTCCCGGCGACCGGGTGACCGGCACCGTCTGGCAGGGCGCGGTCATGGCCCTCGCCGTCGGGGACGTCCGGCAGGAGACCGCCGAAGAGCCCCGTGACGAGGCTCAGATCCTCGCCGGCTTCGGCACGTACACGGGTCTGGCCGCGGCACTGGGACTGTGGTTCGGAGCCGCACGACTGACGGGACGACGCCGCCTGTACGAGCGCCACACCTGGCGCGGACTCGGACGCCCGCTGCTCATCGCCATGGCGGCGATCTGCCTGGCCGTAGCGGTGACCTCCTACGTGCTGGGCATCCCGTGGTGGGCGGTCCCCGTGGTCCCCACCCTCCTGTCGGCCTTCACGGCCCGGCAGTTCGACCGCTACCGGCGGCAACAGTCCGCACCCGCCTGAGCACCCTGCCCCGTCGACCCCGGCGGAGGTGTTGGTTAGGCTCACCCGGATGGAAGCCCGCACCCCGCCCGTCCTCCTCCTCTGCACGCCCCGCACCTCGACCGCCGAACTCCTCGCACGAGCAGCGGCGTGGCGCGGCTACGACGTGGCCGAGCGGGCGGCGTCCGCCATCGGGCGCCGCACGCACTGGTACGGCGGGCCCCTCGCCGCAGCACGCCTCGCGGGCCCCCTGGGACTCGGGCTCCTCGAACCGTCCGACGACTGGCTGACGCGCGTACCGCACTCCCTCCTGCGCCGCTCCGTACGGCTCACCACCCTCGACGAGGCCCGGGCGCTGCGGGAACGGGCCTTCGTGAAGCCGCCCTCGGCCAAGATCGACCTGCTGCCCGCCGCCGTACACGAGGACGGGACGGCACTGCCCGGCGGACTCGACGGCTCCACCCCGGTTCTGGTGAGCGGGGTGGTGGACTTCACCACCGAGTACCGGTTGTTCGTCCTCGACGGCGAAGCGGTCACCGGCAGCCGGTACGCCGTCCACGGGCACCTCGACCCGGCGCCGCTGGACGCGGACGGCCGTGCCTTCGCCCGCACCGTCCTCCGGGCCACGGCCGCAGGCCTGCCCAGCGCGGTGTGCCTGGACATCGGCCGGCTCGCCGACGGCAGCTGGGCCGTCGTCGAGGCCAACATGGCCTGGTTCGCGCACTGCTACGCCGCCGAACCCGACCGCGTCCTCGACGTGGTGCTCCGCTCCGCCGGCCCGGTCGACGCGGTCGCCGACCGGGACCGGCCGTACCTCAACAGGGCCTCCGTCCCCGCGCCCCACGCGCCCGCCTCCGCACGGTCGTAGAAGGCCGCCCGCACCGCCCGCCCACCACCCTGATCATTTAGCCGTGGCTTAAACGATGGCCGGGCCCGGCCACCGCCCCCAGGCTGTTCGCCAGGAACCCTTCCCCGCCCGCTCGTGAGGCGTGGAAGCGGTGCGAAGCCATCAAGGTGCCGGCGGAGGCGGGTGTGAGGTTCGAGGTGCTCGGGGTGCTGACCGTATGCGGTGCTGCGGGGGAGGCCCGAGCGGTCCGCGCTTTGAAATCCCGGGCGTTGCTCGGCGCCCTCCTGCTCGCGCCGAACCGGACCCTGTCCGTCGACGACCTCAAGGGCGCGCTGTGGGGCGAACGGCCACCCGCCTCCGCGACGGCCTCGCTGCACAACCACATCGCCCGGCTGCGGCGTTCCCTCGGAGCCGAGGGCGGTGACCGGCTGCGTTCCGTTTCGCAGGGATTCGCCCTGCACGTTGCCGACGGGGAACTCGACGCGGACGACTTCCTGTGCTGGACCCGCCGTGCGCAGACGGCCCGGCAGTCCCGGGACTGGGCGGCGGCGCACGAGGAGGCCGCGGCCGCCCTCGCCCTGTGGCGGGGGAACCCGTTCGCCGACCTGCCCCAGCTCGCAGACCACCCGTGGGTGGCCGCCCTGCACGAACAGCGGCTCGAAGCCCTCGAATGCCGCTTCGACGCCCTCCTCCGGCTCGGCCGCCCGGACGGACTGGCCGCCGAACTCGGCCTGCTCATCGGGGAACACCCCCTCCGCGAGGGGCTCCACCGGCGCCTGATGCTCGCCCTGGCACGGACGCACCGCCAGGCAGAGGCCCTCGCCGTCTTCCACCGCCTGCGCAGGACGCTCGTCGAGGAGCTCGGCGTGGAGCCCGGCGAGGCGGTCCAGGAGACCTACCGGGCCATCCTCCGGGGGCCTGGAACACCCGAAGACGCCAACACCGACGCCTACGCCCCGACCACCACCGCGGAACCACCGCCGCCCACACCCCCGGACGCCGTCCCCGCACCCCCACGCCCTGCGCAACTTCCCGCCCCGCCCCCCCCGGGTTCGTGGGCCGCGAGAGCGAGCTCCGCACCGTCCGCCGCACCGTGACGGCCCCCCGGGCACACGCCCCGGTGGTCGTCGTGAGCGGCATGGCCGGGATCGGCAAGACCGGCTTCGCCCTGCACGCCGCCCACCAGGTGCGCCCCGACTTCCCGGACGGCCAGCTCTACCTCGACCTCCACGGAGCCACCCCGGGGGCCACCCCCCTGGACCCCGCCCGGGCGCTGGCCGCCCTGCTGCGCGACCTCGGGGTGGGACCAGGTCTCGTCCCCGCCGACAGCGCATCGGCCTCGGCGCTCCTGCGCACCGTGCTGGCGGACTCCCGCACCCTGCTGGTGCTCGACGACGCCGCTTCCGCTGCCCAGGTCCGGCCCCTGCTGCCGGCCGGCCCCGGATGCGCGGTGCTGGTCACCAGCCGGCAGCCGCTGGCGACGCTGGGCGCGGCCGTACGCCTCAGGCTCGGCACCTTGTCCCCGGAGGAGGGCGTCCGGCTGCTGCGGAGCACGTCGGGCCGCGAGTGGACCCCCGCCGACGCCGCCCCGGTGGCTCGGCTCGCCGCACTGTGCGGACGGCTGCCGCTGGCCCTGAAGGTCGTCGCCGCCCGCCTGGCGACCCGTACCGCCCTCCCCGTCGAGGACCTGGTGGCCCGGCTCTCCGCCCACGAGGACCGGCTCGACCACCTCGAACTCGACGACCTGAGCGTACGCCGCACCCTGGCCGGCGCCCACGACGCACTGGCCGCCTCCCCGCTCCGACGCGACCGGGACGCGGCCCTCGCACTCGTCCGCCTGGGCGCCCTGGACCTCCCCGAGTACACCGCCCCGCAGCTCGCCCGGCTGTGCGGCATCTGCCTGCGCCGGGCGGAGGCCGCGCTGGACCGGCTGGAGGAGCTCGCCCTCGTCGAGCCCGTGAGCACGGGCCGCCACGCACCCCACGACCTGGTACGGGCCTACGCCCGCGAACTGGCCCGGCGCCCGCACGAGGAGGCGCCGGGCCCGCGCCCGGCTGCCTAGTAGACCTTGGTCCAACGCTTGTAGGCGTCCCCCTGCCCGGGCAGGCAGTAGCCGATGTTCCCGGCGCCCGCGCTGCCCATGCCGAGGTAGCAATTCTTCCCCGCCACCAGGGTGTTCGTGTCCCCGGACGTAGCCCAGCTGTTGGACCACCCGCTGCCGGCCGCGTCGCTGCAACCGGTCGTCAGCGCGCTCCAGCTCGGGGTGGAGACGAGACAGACCGAGATGGACGTGTTCGCCATGATGATCTGGGACTTGTAGTTGCCCCACCACTGCGAGGCGTCGCCGCGGTTGCAGGGCACGCCGCGCGTTTCGTACGTGGACTGCGACAGGGAGCCCTGCAGGCAGAGCCCCGTGGCGGCGTTCTTCAGCATGAACGCCCCGGTGCCCGCGTGCGCCGAGGTGCTGCCCATCATGAGCGAGCCCGCCAGGGCGCTGCCGGCGAGCAGTGCGGCGGAAAGCCGACGCTTCATTGGATCTCCTTGGTGAAGGGGTGTCACCGCCCGCCCAGCGGGACGGCGGTGACCGACTGAGGAGATCGTGCGCGGGCCCGCCAACCACGTACCAACGCCTCGCCCCTCACCCGCCAACGCCCTGCCAACCAGCCCTGGCCGTGCGTTCCCCCTCCCGCTGCCGCGGGCACCGTGAGGCAGGGGCCCGGTCAGGGGGTGACGATGGCGAAGTCGGGGTCCGGGGCGTCGAGGGCGTCCAGGAGCTCGGTCAGCTTGGCGGGATCGCCGCTGATGCCGGCGCGCCGTGCGAGCTCCGTGGCCGGGACGGCGCCGATGAGCACGGCCCGCAGGTCGGCTTCACCGAGGGAGATCTCCACGTCCGGCTGCCCGGCGGCCGCACGGGCGTGGGAGCTGTGGCTGAGCACACCGTTCCGCAGCCACTGGGTGATCCGCCGCCCGTCGTCGAGGCTCCAGCGGACGGTGACGGTCTTGTCCCAGCAGGCGGGCGCGTTCACCCGGACCGCCAGGGAGTCGAAGACCTGATCGAGGGTGAGCGTCGCGATCAGGTCCGGGGACGCGGCGACCGTCGGGGTGCCGACACCGCCGTGGCGCAGTTCGTGGGCGCCCATCAGGTAGAAGTTCCGCCAGGTGCCGTTCTCGCTTCCGTAGCCGAGCTGTTCCAGGGCGTCCGCCTGGAGGCTGCGGGCTTCGGCGTTGCCGGGGTCCGCGAAGACCAGGTGGTTGACCACCTGGGCCACCCACCGGTAGTCGCCCTCTGCGAAGGAGGCGCGTGCCCGCTCCAGGACGTTCTGCGGGCCGCCCATGAACGCGACGTAGCGCCGGGCGGCCTCGACCGGGGGGTGTTCCCACAGGTGGGCCGGATTGCCGTCGAACCAGCCCAGGTAGCGCTGGTAGACGGCCTTGGTGTTGTGGCTCAGCGAACCGTAGTAGCCGTGGGTGTGCCAGGCCCGCTCCAGCGCCGGGGGCAGCTGGATGCGTTCGGCGATCTCCAGCGGGGTGAGGCCCTGATTGAGCAGCCGCAGGGTCTGGTCGTGCACGTAGGCGTAGAGGTCGTGCTGTTCGGCCAGGTACCGCCCGATGCGCTCACGACCCCAGGTGGGCCAGTGGTGGGAGGCGAACGAGACGTCCGTGCCGTCGAGGAACAGGTCGGCCGCCTCGGCCAGGTAGCGCGCCCATACCCGCGGGTCCCGGACCTGGGCCCCGCGCAGGGTCAGCAGGTTGTGCAGGTTGTGCGTGGCGTTCTCGGCCAGGCACAGCGCGGACCGGTCGGGGAAGTGGACGTTCAGCTCCGCCGGGGCTTCGGTGCCCGGGGTCAGCTGGAACACCATGCGGATGCCGTCCACGGTCTCCGTCCGGCCCGTCTCCGTGACCGTCAGGGTCGGTGGGACCAGGCCCACGGAACCGGTCGACGTCGTCTGCCCGAGGCCGGCGCCGACCTGCCCCCGGGGCCCCTTGGGCAGGGCGGCGCCGTACATGTAGGCGGCGCGGCGGGCCATGGCCGTTCCGGCGTAGACGTTCTCGCTCGCCGCGTGGTGCATGAATCCCTCGGGAGCGATCACCGGGACGCCGGCGGCGACATCGGCGTCGCCGATGATGCCGCGCACCCCGCCGAAGTGGTCGACGTGACTGTGGGTGTAGAGCACCCCCGTCACCGGCCGGTCGCCCCGGTGGGTGCGGTAGAGGGCGAGGGCCGCGGCCGCCGTCTCGGCGGAGATGAGGGGGTCGATCACCAGCACCCCGCGCTCGCCCTCGACGACCGTCATGTTGGACAGGTCGAGGCCGCGGACCTGGTAGATGCCGTCGGTGACCTCGAACAGGCCGTGCCCGGACACCAGCCGGGACTGCCGCCACAGACTGGGGTTGACCGTGTCCGGGCAGTCCGCCTCCAGGAAGGCGTAGGCGCCCGCGTCCCACACCACGGCCCCGGCGGCGTCCCGGACGCACCCGTCCTCCAGGGCCCCGACGAACCCGCGGGCGGCGTCCTCGAAGTCCTGTCCGTCGTCGAACGCGAACCGCTCCGCGACCGCCGCGTTGACCGCGGCGATGGCGGGCTCCGCATCCCGCTGCTGCTCGTCGTGCATCGTTCCGCGTTCCTTCCGGCGACCCTGCCCGTGCCGTGGCCGTACCCGCCCACTCTCCCGGGCCGCGTCCCCCTCCACCATCCGGGCCGCCCGATCGGAGGAGACCACCCACGGCACACCCCACCGGAACCCGGCCGCGGCACCCGCTTTCCCCCGGCGTCCACCCAGCCCCACTGGTAGGCGAGCACCTCCGCCGCGCGCGGCTCCACCCCTTCCAGCAAGGGGGCGATCACCGCATCCGTACGGCGCCTGGCGTCCGCGAGGAGCCCGTCGACCCCGGCGAAGGGACGGGCGGGAGCGCCGACCAACCGTTCCTCCCCGAGATCGACCTGACCACCCGCCCGCACAGCAGGCCCTCAGCCGAGGCCGCGCCACAACGCCGATCCGATCCCCCGGAGGGACCGGCCCAGCACCGGACCCGACGTGACGGCCTGCGCGATCCGCCCGGCCCGCCGGTCCATCCGCCGCAGGACGCGGGTACGGGTCCGTTCGTCGGGGGCGTTCCACAGCGTCAGGATGTCCCGCCAGCTCCGGTCGCGCCACGACACCAGCATCAGCATGACCGCGTACGCGGCCGTCCGGCGGCCGAGCGGCAGGTACCCGGCGGCCGTGGTGGCCCGGCAGCCGTAGCGGTCCACCAGCACGTCCGCGCACTCGGCCACCGACTGCTCCAGGATCCGGTTCACCCGCTGGTAGTCCTGGTGGTACCGGCGCAACTGCGGCGCGTCGATCCGCTCGCGGTGCGCACGCAGGTAGTCGTGCACCACCAGCCCCAGGTCGTAGTTGACGTGCGCGTTGATCCCCAGGACCGCGCTCCGCCAGGGCGACGCCGGCCGCCGCGCCGCATGGCGGGTGGCGAGCCGCCAGGAGGAACTGGTCACCGGCTCGCCGAGCAGCGAGCAGCGGGTGGCGATGAGGGCCTCCTCGGCGAAGAGACCGGTCAGCTCGGAGAGCCACTGCGGGTCGAGGAACCCGGTGTCGTCCTCTGCTTGCATGACGTCGACGACCCGACGGGTGATGACCGCGTAGACGTCGATGAAGACCGCGCGGTCGTCCCCGGCCCCGCGCAGCCGGCTGCTGAGCAGTTCGAGCGCCGTCAGCGCCTCCGGCGCCGTACGGGGCCGCCAGTTGATGTCCCCGGTCGTGATCGGCACGCGTACTCCGCCCCCTGTGGTGATGTCCTCGATCACGCCAACCTATGTGCTCCGCGACGCCCGCCCCGGCCCCGCGGAACCCGGGTGGCCGAATCCGCACACCGGACTCCACACCCCGGCGGGACGGCCCGGCCGGGGGCCGGACCGGCCACCCCCGTACCACCCCCGTAGGCTCCGGGACCATGACGAGGACCACGCCCCCGCGCCCGCTCGACGTCGAAGGACTCTTCCCCGGACTCTCGGCCCACCGGGGAACGACCACCCGGCTGCACCCGCGCCCGGGCAGCCCCGATGCGTCGATGAGCTCCGTGGGCGGGCCCATGCTCTGGCCGGCGGACGAACCGTGGCCGGTGTGCACCGACCCGCACCCCCACGGTCGTGGCCGGCGCCCCGCGGACATCCACCGCGAGCGGGAGCTCCTGGCCGCCGCATGGGCCCGGGACCCGGACTCCGGACCCACGGACGGGGAGCGCCGGCTCCTGGAGGAGCTCAGGACCAGGCACCGGACGGCGGGGGAGGGCGGCGGGACGGACCCGCTCCCGATGATCGGCCTGGCGCAGCTGTACCGCAGGGACGTCCCCGACCTCCTCGCGGGGCCGGAGGACTGCGACCTGCTCCAGGTGTTCTGGTGCCCCTTCGACGCGCACGGCGAGAACCGGACCGGCATGCTCCTGGACCTGCGCTGGCGGAGGTCGTCGGAGGTCGTCGCACCGACGGCACAGCCACCCGCCCCGGAGGTGGTGGGCTTCGAGGGCTACGTACCCGAGCCCTGCGTGCTGCACCCCGAGCAGGTGGTCACGTACCCCTTCGCCGGGCTGCTGCCCGAGGAGCTGTGCGCCCGGATCGAGGCCAGGGAAGAGGCCCTGGAAGAGGAGGCCGAGGAAGCCGGCGCGGAGGAATGGGACTGGCCGACGTACCAGTTCGACCTGTCCATCCCGCCCGGCTGGCGGGCCGGTGGCCCCGCGTGCTGGAACCTGACCGACGCCGCCGACACCCCCTGCCCGGCCTGCGCGACCCCGATGGAACTGCTCCTGACGATCGCCAGCTCGGAATGGGACGGCGGAAGCCACAGCTGGAAACCCCTGGAGGAACGCGACCCTGCCGTCCACGGCGGCTCCGAGCCCACCCAGGTCACGGTGGGCCGCTGGGGCAAACTGAACGTCTTCGCCTGCCCCGCCGACCCGGCACACCCCCACCTCACGAGCATCCAGTAGCAGCCAGGAGCGCCTCCGCCATGTACAGCTCGCTGATCGTGTGGGACCGTCCCGACGGATGGTCCCGTCGGCTGGCGGAGACGAGTTGCTCGACGAGAGGGACGTCCTCGGGCGCGCGGACCCGCTCCGGGTAGGAGGCCTCTTCCCACAACTGCCGCACGAACCGCCACAGGTCGCCCGCCTCATCGGCTTCCTTCTCGCCCTTGGCCGCGGTGGTCCCGGCCACGGCCGGGCCGAGGACCCCCTCGCGCCGGGCGGCGGCGGCCAGGACGGCCCAGGCCCGCAGCGTCTGGAAGCGAGAACAGCCGATCACGCGGTCGCGCAGGGCGGCGAACCGCTCGCCGTCGCCGAGGGCAGCCGCAAGGTGCGCCCGCATCTCCTCACGGTGCGGGCCGTCGTACCACCGGAGGACCCACCGTGCGCCGCTGTCGTGGGCCAGCTCGACGGGGACGGCGGTGACCTCGGACAGGTGCTCGGCGAGGCGGATCGCCTGCCTGCTGCGGTTCATGACGGGGTGTCCTCTTCGGCGCTCGGGAGGCGCGGCTCTGCACCTCGGCAGGGAGACGGGGGAGGGGCAGGCCTCGCGCACGTCCTCGCAGGCGAGCGTAAGCGCATCCACTGACAACGGGCCGAAGCCGGCGGTCTGTTCACTGATGACCCCGAGGACGGCCCTGAATTTTGAGCGTGTTCAAATAAGGGTGCGCGGCCGAAAGGCCGGTCATCCAACCTTGGGGGAGAGGTCTGTGGACAACAAGCGTGCATGGCGTGCGGTGCTCCTGTCGCTGACGGGCGTGCTGCTCACGGCGTCCTGCGGGTACGCCGCGGCGATCCACTCGGCGGAGATCCCGCAGGAGCGGTTGACCGGGACCTGGGTCAGCCCCGCCGGCACGTCCCTGACCTTCTCGCCGGACCACACCTTCGCCGGAGCGGGCTTCGACAAGGTCGAGGCGATGGCCGGCTGCGCCGGTCGCGCGACCCTGTCCACCGGCCGCTGGGCCTTCCACGACGTCCCCGCCGTCCCCGACGAGACCGCCACGCGCGGCCACGACCTCCAGCTGTCCTTCGACGGGCACCCGGCGTGCATTGTGCGGGTCTACCTCTACGGGGACTTCGGCGACACGGACGACCCCAGCATGTGCCCCACGCAGGACCCTGACGCCGGCTGCCCCTCGGGCGGCTACCTGAAGCGGGAGGCCTGAGCCGTGGGAAGGGGCGCAGCGGCCGTCCCGTTCCCGGCGTTCGTCCTTCGGACTCGCACGGCCGATCGGGCCGCCGTGCCGGTCGCCTGTCGGTGGCTTGCCCGTGGCTGTCGGTGCGCTGTCGGAGCGGGCTGACACCGTTCGAGAGGTCCAGCCGGACAACCGTCCGGTTCGGAGTCCGAAGAAGGGATCTCTCGTGCATGACGTACTGATCGTGGGAGCCGGCCCGGTCGGCCTGGCCCTGGCCTGCGAGCTCGGCCTCGCCGGCTGTTCCGTGGTGGTGCTTGAGCGGGAGCCGGAGATCGGCTCCCCGTTACGGTCGGCCCCGCTCGGGAGGCGTGGACTGTTCGCCGCATCGGTGGAGGCGTTCTACCGGCGCGGATTACTGGAACCGCTGCTGACCGCCTCGGGGGCCCAAGAAGTGTTCGGCGAGGCCCCCGAAGCGGGTGCGCCGGCACGCCCCCGGTTCGCCGGACACTTCGCCGGCATGATGCTCGACGGGGACCGGGTCGACGTCTCCGCCCTCCCCTTCCGGCTTCCCGGACCGGCGTCCGAAGCCGTGATGACGGACCTCGCAGCGGTGGAGGCGGTGCTGTCCGGGCAGGCGGCCAAGCTCGGCGTGGAGATCAGGCGCGGCGTCACCGTCTCGGCCGTCTCCCAGACCGGCGAGAGCGTGGTCGCACGAGCGGGCGAGGACGCGTACGAGGCGCGCTGGCTGGTCGGCTGCGACGGCGGACGCAGTACGGTGCGCCGGCTCGCCGACTTCGAGTTCACCGGCACCGAGCCGCAGTTCACCGGCTACACCATGCAGGCCACCCTCGCCGATCCCACGCAGCTGAGCCCCGGGTTCCACCTGACGCCGACGGGCATGTACCTCCGGATGCCCGCAGACGGGCACATCGCCATGATGGACTTCGACGGCGGCGCCTTCGACCGTTCACAGCCGCTGACCCGAGGCCATCTCCAAGCGGTGCTGCGCCGCGTGTCCGGCATCGACGTGACGATCGCAGAGGTCCACCTCGCGTCGAGCTTCACCGACCGGGCGATGCAGACGACGTCCTACCGGCGGGGACGCGTCCTGCTCGCGGGCGACGCCGCCCACATCCACTCCCCCCTCGGCGGCCAAGGGCTGAACACCGGCATCGGCGACGCCGTGAACCTGGGCTGGAAGCTCGCGGCGACCGTCCACCGGTACGCACCGGACGGGCTCCTCGACACCTACGCCGACGAGCGCCGTCCGATCGGTGCGGAGGTGCTCGACTGGTCGCGCGCCCAGGTGGCGACCATGAGGCCGGAACCCTACGCCCGGGCGATCCAGGCGGTGGTCCGCGACCTCATCGGGACCCGTGACGGGGCGACCTACGTGTTCGAGAAGCTGTCAGGCTCATGGATCCGGTACGACCTCGGCAGCGAGCACCCGCTGGTCGGCCGCAGCGCCCCCGACTTCCGTTTCGAGGACGGCAGCCGCCTCGGCGACCTGATGGCGGACGGCCGGGGTGTGGTGCTCGACTTCAGCACGGACCGAAGCCTGCGTGCTTCCGCGAGCCGCTGGGAGGACCGGATACGGTACGCGGCCGGGAGGGTGGAGAACGACCTCGGTCTGGGTGGCGCGCTGGTGCGCCCGGACGGCGTGGTCGCCTGGGCGGCCGACCGGCACCCGGACCCCGAAGGGTTCGAGCGGGCCGTGCGCCGCTGGTTCGGTGCTCCCTGTCCGGCGGGCCTCACCCCGGTCAGTGCGTCCTCCAGGGGGAGCTCGGGGGCGAACACGGCCCGCAGGGTGCGGTAGCCGGTCCGGACGTCGGCGTCGACGGGGGCGGCTGCGCCCCCGCGGGCCACCTCGAGGTGTCCGTCGGCCACCGCCACGCGGATCAGTGGGGCAGGATGCGCAGGACTGCCTCGCGTTCGCCGCTGAGCCGCAGGCCTTGCTGTTCCGCGGCGCTCAGGTCGAGGTCGCCGAGCAGGGTCGCGGCCAGCAGGTGCGGCGGTCCGGTCAGTGACGCGGTGGGGTGGTCGACCCGGCCGGCGTGCGTGTGTACCGAGCCGTCCTTGACTTCGATGACCAGGTCCTCGTTGCCGTCGGCGTGCAGCTGCAGGGCGATCGCCGGCTGGTCGGGGTGGCGGTCGATCAGTGCCCGGGCGGGCACGTCCAGCCAGTGGGTCCGGAACGTGTCGCTGCCGCCCGGCTCACGCAACAGCGGCACACCCCACCGGCTCAGCTCCTGCAGCACCGGCTCCAGCTCGCGGCCGCGCTCGGTGAGGGAGAACAGGTTGGTGGCCACCGGCGGCGGGGCGGCCTCGCGGTGGATCAGGCCGGCTTCCTCGAGTTCGCGGAGCCGGTCGACCAGCAGGTTGCTGGCGATCCCGGGCAGCCCGTTGCGCAGGTCGGTGTGGCGGCACGGCCCCAGGGCGAGCAGCTCACGGACGATCAGCAGGGTCCATCGGTCGCCGACGGTGTCCAGTGCCTTCGCGATACCGCAGTACTGCCCGTAGGTGCGCATGCCGCCACCCTACATCGCGGTGTTGATATCCAAAACTCGCTTGTTGACTTTCTCAACAAGGTCCGTCTAGCGTCGCTGCCCATGACCCGCACCCTTTCCGTACGTCGGCTGGCCTGGGCCGGCGTCGAGATCCGTCTCGGCGACACCCGCCTGCTGATCGACCCGCTCGAGAACGTCGCTCGGCTGGAGCCGGTGATGGGGCCGCCGCACCGGCCGGTCGACCCGGTCGACATCCCGCCCGGCACCCACGCCCTCATCACCCACCTGCACCCCGACCACTACGACCACGACCTGATTGCCCGGATCGCGGCCACCGGCACGATCGGCTGCCACACCCCGAGCGCGGCGGCGCTGCACGAGGCGGGCATCACCCCCGTCGCCCAGGACCTGGGCCGGTCACGCCGCATCGGAGAGCTGACCGTCACCCCGGTGACCTCGCTGGACTGGCGCGGCAACGACTGTGACCAGGTCGCCTGGGTCGTCGAAGGCGCCGGCCGACGGATCATCCACTGCGGCGACACCCAGTGGCACGGCAGCTGGTGGCAGATCGCCCGCGACCACGGCCCGTTCGACGTCGCGTTCGTCCCGGTCAACGGCGTCATCGCCCACTTCGAGGGCTACGCGGCCAACGTCCCGGCGACCATGACCCCCGAGCAGGGCGTCGAAGCCGCCGTCGCACTCGGCGCCTCCACCGTCTGCGCCATGCACTACGGCCTGTTCCACAACCCGCCGTTCTACACCGAACAACCCGACATCGAGCAGCGCTTCCGGCACGCCGCCGCCGAGCGCGGCATCACCGCGGCCCTCGTCGCCGACGGCCGACCCGTCCTGTGACCGTCAGAAACAAGGAGCAACACATGAAGATCGTCCTGTTCGGTGCCAGCGGCAACATCGGCCTGCCCGCCACCGAGGAACTACTGCGTCGCGGCCACACCGTCACCGCGGTCACCCGGGCCGGCCACGTCGACGGACTCGACCACAAAGCCCTGACCGTGACCACCGGTGACGTCACGGACGCCGCCGCGGTCGCCGGCCTCGCCGCCTCCCACGACGCCGTACTGTCGGCCGTCGGCCCCCGGATAGGCCAGGAGGACGACCGCGCCACGATCGTCGGTGCTGCCCGTGCGCTGATCGACGGACTCCGCCGGGCCGGCGTCACCCGCCTGGTCACCATCGGCGGTGCCGGCAGCCTGCGCACGCCGACCGGCGCCCGGGTCATGGACGACCCGGCCTTCCCCGCGCTGTGGAAGGCCAACGCCGAGGCCCAGTCCGAAGCGCTCGACCTCTACCGCGGTGTGCACGACCTCGACTGGACGTACGTGTCGCCCGCCGCGGTCATCGCAGCGGGCGAACGGACCGGGGCCTACCGCAGCGCCGGGGACACCCTGCTCACCGACGACGACGGCAACAGCCGCATCTCGTACGCCGACTACGCGATCGCCTTGGCCGACACGATCGAGAGCGGCACCGCGATCCGCCGCCGCATCACCGTGGCGTACTGAGCCATGAGCAACGACGCCGCCGGCCGGCAGACCCGGTTCATCGCCCTGCTCGCAGCGCTCGTGGCCCTGGGGCCACTGTCCATCGACGGCTACCTGCCCGGACTGCCGGACCTCGCCGCAGACCTGCGCGCCGGCGCCGCGGCCAGCCAGCTCACCATCACCGCCTGCCTGGCCGGGCTGGCCGTAGGGCAGCTGATCGCCGGGCCGCTGAGCGACACCTACGGCCGACGGCGTCCGTTGCTGGCGGGCCTCGCCCTCTACACGATCGCCAGCGCGCTCTGCGCGCTGGCGCCCGACGTCCGGACCCTCGTCTGCCTACGCCTGGTCCAGGGCATCGGCGGGGCGTTCGGCATCGTCATCGCCAACGCCATGGTCCGCGACCGCGCCTCCGGAACCCGCACCGCACGTCTCTTCTCCGCACTGACCTTGATCACCGGTCTGGCACCGGTGTTCGCGCCGGTCCTCGGCGGCCAGCTGCTGCGCGTCACGGCCTGGCCGGGGATCTTCGTGGCCCTGGCCGTACTCGGCGCCGTGATGCTGGCGGCCTCCGCCGCAGGACTGCCGGAGACCCGGCCCTCCGCGCCTCGTCAGCCGCTGCCGGCTGTCGTCGGTCAGCTGCTCGGCGACCGGGTCTTCACCGGGTACGTCCTGGCCAACGGCCTGGTCTTCGCGGCGATGTTCGCCTACATCTCCGGCTCGCCGTTCGTCCTGCAGGAGATCCACGGTCTGTCACCGCAGCAGTACAGCGCCGTGTTCGCCGTCAACGCCGCCGGACTCGTTGCGGCCGCCCAGATCAACGGCCGGCTGCTGGCCCGGGCCACCGCCCGCGTGCTGCTGCTCGCCGGTCTGCTGGGTGCGACCGCCGGTGGCACCACGGTCCTGGCCGCGGTGCTGACACGGGCACCCCTGCCCGTGCTCCTGACCGGCCTGTTCGTCCTGGTCTCCAGCGTGGGCCTGGTCATGCCGAACGCCGCGGCCCAGGCCCTGGCCGACCACGGCGGACACGCCGGGTCGGCAGCCGCTCTGCTCGGCTTCAGCCAGTTCATGCTCGGCGGGGCACTCGCTCCGCTGGCCGGCGCGGGTGGCGCCACCGACGCCTTGCCGATGGGAATCATCGTCGCCGTGCTGCCGGCGCTCGCTCTGCTCACACTCGGCGTCCTCACCCGGTCGAAGCCCATCAGTGCTGCGCCCGGCCAGGCCGCGCCCGCAGAGCCTGAGGTGCCCGCACACCGGCAGCAGCCGACCCCCGCCCGGTCTGACGGCCGGAGCCGGTGACGGGCCGGCCTGTGGAGGAGGGGCTCGGTGGCTTCTGCGTCGTCGGACTGCTTCAGCCGGATGTGCCGGCCGTGGTCGTGCGGGAGCGGCCTCAGCGGTGGCCCAGCACGTTGACCACCCGGCCGTTGGGGTCGCGGACGAAGAACCGCCGCACACCCCACTCCTCGTCCTGCAAGGGGTGGACGATCTCCGCACCGCTGTCCCGCACGGCGGCATAGGCCGCGTCCACGTCGTCCACTTCGATGCTCATGTCGGGCGCCATGGGAGCAGTCTTGTCGCAGGTCATGAAGCTGACTTGCGCCGCCGGACTGGACGTGGAGGCGAGCGTCATGATCCAGCCGTGGTTCATGACCTCCTCGAAGCCCAGCAGACCGTAGAACTCCCGGTTCTCCTGCACAGCCTCTGACTGAATGTTGGGCACGACACGGCGAGCGGCCATCGACGACTCCAGATGAGAACGGACATGCCTTCGGACCCTCCACAAGTACTACGGCACACCCGCCGCCGCACACACCTTCGCACCACATCGGGCTGGTGTCCGGCGCGGACCGGCCGGCGACGGTCGACCTCCCCTGGCAGTACGGGAGTCTGACGAAGCGTCGGCCGGGCACCTCGCCCTGGCGGTAGCGTCGGCCCTGGACCGACGGGGGAGGGGTTCGTATGAGCGGGGACGGGTCCGCGCGCTGGCGGGTGGGGGAGGTCGTCGACGGCCGGTACGAGGTGACGGCACTGCTCGGCCGGGGCGGCATGGGCGAGGCGTTCCGGGTCCGGCACCTCGGCTGGGGCACCGACCTGGCGGTGAAGAGCCCGCTGCTCGGCGGCGCCGACAGCCCGCGCCGCCGCGAGCTGTTCACCGCGGAGGCCCAGACCTGGGTCTCGCTCGGCCTGCACCCGCACGTCTGCGGCTGCCACTACGTCCGCACGATCGGGGGCGTGCCGCGGGTCTTCGCCGAGTACGTGCCCGGCGGCAGCCTGGCCGACCGGATCCGCAGCCGGCAGCTGTACGCGGGCGAGGAGGCGGAGGTGCTCGCCCGGATACTCGACGTGGCGGTGCAGACGGCCTGGGGCCTGGAGCACGCGCACCGGCGTGGCGTGGTGCACCAGGACGTGAAGCCGGCCAACGTCCTGCTCGACGACTCCGGCACCGCGAAGATCACCGACTTCGGCCTGGCCCGGGCCCACGCCGCCGCCCTGAGCGGCTCGGCCGACGTCCGGCCGGGAGCGAGCCTGCTGCTCACCGGCGGCGGGATGACCCCGGCGTACGCCGCGCCCGAGCAGGCGGCCGGCCGCCGGGTCGGCGCGCGCAGCGACCTCTTCAGCTTCGGTGTCTCGGTGCTGGAGATGTTCACCGGCGAAGTGCGCTGGCTGCTCGGGCCGCTCGCGGAGGGCGTGCTGGAAACCTGCCGCGCCCAGGGGTCCGCGGGCGAGGGGCTGCCGCCGATCCCGCCCGAGCTCGCCCGGGTGCTGGCCCGCTGCCTGCGCCAGGACCCCGCCGACCGGCCCGCCTCGGTGGCCGCGGTGGCGGTCGAGCTCGCCGCCGTGTACGGCCGCCTGCTCGGCCGCCCCTATCCGCGGCCGGAGCCCCGGGCCGCCGACTTTCTCGCCGCCGAGCACGGGAACCGGGCGCTGTCCCTGCTGGACCTCGGCTACGAGGAGGGCGCCGCCGCCGCGTTCGCCGCCGCCCTGGAGAGCGACCCGCAGCACCTGGCCACCCGGTACAACTCCGGCGTGCTGGACTGGCGGAGGGGCCGGATCACCGACGAGGCCCTGCTCGCCGACCTGGCGGCGGCCGGCGAGACCGGCCCGGGCGACGCCGGGCCGGCGCTGCTCACCGCCCAGGTCCACCTGGAGCGCGGCGACCTCACCGGGGCCGGGCGCCTGCTGGCCGCCGCCGAGGGCCGGCCGGGCCCGGAGCACCCGGAGCTCGCGGCTGCCCGCCGGGCAGCGGCCGCGCTCGGCGCCCCGGCCGACCGGGTCCGAGCGATCGGCTGGTACCACTGTGCGCCGAACAGGCTCCCGCCGGACTTCCCGGTGAGCACCGGCGCGGACGGCCGCCTGGCGCTGACCGCCGTGCAGGGCGGGCTGCTGCGCCTGTGGGACCTGACGACCGGTCAGTGCCTGCGTGAGCTGGACTGCGGGGAGGCCGGGGTGCCGGAGGCGGACCTCGGCGCTGACGGCCGCCAGGCACTCGTCGCGGGCCGCGACGGTGCCGTCCGGCTCTGGGACCTGCAGGACGGAAGCCGACTCCTGACCCTGCGTCCGGACGGGATCGGCCGGGCGGCCTGGATGCGGCGGCCGCGGCTGCACCAGGAGGCCGGGGTCGCGCTGGTCCCGATCGCCGAGCCGGGTGAATTCGGGCCGATGGACACCCGGGGCCGGGTGGAGGTGTGGGACCTGCGGACGGGCCGGGCCCGCTTCACCATCGACGACGGGCTCGGCTGGGAGGCCGCGGGCGTGCTCGGCCCGGACGGCCGGCGGGCCCTGGTCACCGGCTACGCGGACGGCGCCGCCCGGCTCTGGGACCTGGAGGCCGGCCGCCGCCTCCAGGCCCTGCCCGGGGCAGGGACCCAGGTGGCGACGGCCTCGTTCTCCGCCGACGGCCGGCACCTCGTCACCGGGGAGCACTTCTCCCGGGCCGGAGGCGCGCTGCGGCTCTGGGACCTGACGACCGGTCAGTGCCTGCGCGTCCTGACCGGCCACACCCACAGGATCACCACCGTGCGGCTCAGCCCGGACCTGCGCCTCCTGATCTCCGGCAGCCTGGACGGGACCGCCCGCCTCTGGGACCTCTCCACCGGCCGCTGCCTGCGCACCTACCGGGGCCACGGGCGGGACGTGGAGCTCGTCCGGCTGGACCGGGCGGGTGGGACGGTCACCACGGGCAGCTCCGACAACACGCTTCGCCGCTGGAACCTCCCGGGCCGGTACACCGCCCCCTACCTGGTCAGCCGCCCGCAGCAGCAGGGCCGGACGGCCGCCCTGGCCGGCCGGGTCCGGGCCCTCGTCGAGGAGGCGGAGCGGGCCCGGACGGCGGGCGACCACAGCACCGCGCTCACCCTGCTCGGCCGCGCCCGGGCCGTCCCCGGCCACGAGCGCTCCCCGGCCGTGCTGGCGGCCTGGCGCGGCCTGGCCCCCCACACCACCCGCACCGGGCTGCGCTCGGTCTGGTCGCGGCAGATCCTCACCGGGCACCCGTCCAACGTGCTCTCGGTCGCCCTCTCCGCCGACGCCCGGACCGCCCTCACCAGCGGCAGCGACCGCACCGTCCGGCTCTGGGAGGTGGCGAGCGGGGACTGCGGACACGCCCTGCCGACCCGCGACATCGGCCGGGCCGCGATGAGCGGGGACGGAAGCCGGCTGCTCCACTCCACCTTCGGTGGCGAGCTCTCGGTCTGGTCCGCGGAAAGCGGTGAGCGCCTCGTCCACCTCGACGGGCGCGAGGTCCGGGCCTCCCTCCCGGCCTCGTTCTCCGCCGACGGCCGGCACGCCCTGGTGATCGGCCCGGACCACGTCGTGCGGCTCTGGGATCTGGACCGCGGCCGGGTGACGGCCGAACTGGCCGGGCACGGGGCCCAGGTCCACACCGCCCACCTGGACACCGCGGCCGGGATCGCCGTCACCGGCGGCCGCGACCTGACGGTCCGGCTGTGGGACCTCGGCTCCGGCCGCTGCCTGCGCACCCTGCGCGGCCACGGCCGGACGGTGGTGGCGGCCCGGCTCTCCACCGACGGCCGGCACGTGCTCAGCAGCGCCGACCAGGAGCCGGCCCTGCGGCTCTGGGACACCGCGACCGGTGAACTCCTGCGCACCTTCGAGCCGCAGCCCCGCTTCGCCAACGCCGTCCGGCTCGCCCCGGACGGCCGGTTCGCCCTGTCGGCGGGCGAGGACGCGACGGCCCGGCTGTGGGAGACCGGAACCGGCCGCTGCCTGCGGGTGCTCCCGGGCCACGGGCAGCGGGTGATCGGCGCGGACTTCACCCCGGACGGCCGGTACGGCGTCTCCTGGAGCATCGACGCCGTGCAGCTGTGGGAGTTCGACTGGGAGCTGGCCGTCACCCCGGGCGTGCCGATCGGCGTACACGTGGTGCCGGACCCGTCCGAGCGATAGCGCGTGCGGGCGGGGGTTGCGGGGCCTGCCTCATAATCCAGACCCGACCGACGGGGACACACTCCTGAACGGAGTTGTCGATCCCCGGCGATTCGAGGATCTGGCAGCACTGCTGACCCGGTTCGGCTTGCGGTTCAGCCTCGAGCTCTATGCCGATGACGGGGCACTGCTGCGGGAGATCGAAGCCGGCACCCTGTCGACGCCTCATGGCTAGGGCCTGTGCGGAGGCGTGATCAGGAGCAGGTCGGAAGGTCCCGATGAGGGCCGGTTATGGTCGGTGCCATGTCATCTGCCTCTGAATCTGTCCACGTGGCCGCTCTCACGCTGCGCCCCGCGGCGCGCGCCGACCTGCCTGCGGTGCTCGCTCTGCTCGCTGACGAGGAGAACGTGGTGGACCCGGCGGCGCTCGTGGTTGACGAGGCGTACGAGCGGGCCTTCGCGGCAATCGACGCCGACCCGCGCAATGAGGTTCTGGTCCTGGTCGAAGGCGTAGACGGTCAGGGCGATGGCGGCAGAGTGGTTGGCTGTCTGCAGGTGACGTACATCCCGGGGCTGGGGAAGGGCGGGGCCGAGCGGGCCCTGATCGAGGCCGTGCGGGTCCGCGCGGACCGTCGGGGCGGCGGGCTCGGACGGATCCTGATGGATCGCACGATCGAGCGGGCCCGCACGCGTGGCTGCGCGCTTGTCCAGCTGACCAGCAACAAGCGGCGCGAGGACGCGCACCGCTTCTATGGCGGGCTGGGCTTCGCGCGCAGTCACGACGGGTTCAAGCTCGCTCTTTAGCCCCCGGCGCCAGTCACTGGCGAGCGGGACTGCCCCGTGGGCGGCGAAGCGGTCTGCGGTCGGTCACCTCAGCAGACGTGCTGTGCAGGGCCCACCGTTTCGGGTGGGCCCTGCCTGGCGGTCCGGGGTCAGCTCGCAGTCCGGCCCGCCGTTGCTGCCGTGAGGGGTTCTTCCGGTGCCGGCGGCAGGCCGCGCAGTCGGCTCACCGGGGACAGGGCGAGCGCGATCAGCACGGTGGCGGAGCCGATCGCGGCCACGGTCAATGCCCCGTGGGCGCCGATCCGGCCGGACAGCAGGCCTGCGGACAGGCCGCCGAGGGCGCCGCCGCCGAACAGCAGGGTGCGGAAGACCGCCGTCATCCGGCCCATCATCGACCGCGGGGTGCTGGCCTGGCGCAGGCTGACGATGACGACACCGGCGACGCCGAGTCCGAGGTAGGTGGTGAAGAAGGAGAGGACGAACATCCCCACCATCACCGGCCTGGGTCCGCCGGCCAGGACGATCAGGGTCGGGCCGACGAGCAGGGCCGACTGGGCCACGAGGTAGACACGGCCGAGCCGGAAGCGCCGGATGACCCTGCGGGAGATCGCCGCGCCGATCAGGCCGCCCACGGAGGCCGTGGCGAAGATGCCGCCGAGCGTCGTCGAATCCAGGTTCAGGTCGCGCGTTCCGTACAGCAGGAACATCGTCCACACGGTAACCATGGAGAAGTTGCAGCAGAACCCGATCAACGCCAGTGACCGCAGCACCGGGTTCCTCAACACCAGGCGGAGGCCGTCCCGGAGTTCGGTGGGCAGGTGCCGTGGCGCCGCGGGTGGCTCGGGAGGGGGTTCCGGCGTGCGGATGAGCAGCAACGAGATCACGGACACCAGATAGGAGAAGGCGTCCACGATCAGGGCCACGGGCGCGGTCAGGGCGCCGACCAGGACACCCGCGAGTCCGGGACCCGCCACGTCGGCGGCCGAGGAGCTCATCCCCATCTTGGCGCCGGCTTCCACATAGCGCTCGGGGTCGCGCACGAGAGTCGGTACGTACGACATCCAGCTCACGTCGAACAGCACCGAGGCGACGCCGACGGCGCAGGCGATCACCAGCAGAGCGCCCAGGCCGAGCGCGTCCGCCCAGTACAGGACGGGGACGAGGGCCAGCAGGATCATCCGGACGAGGTTGGCGCCCAGCATGATCCGTCTCCGTCGGGCGCGGTCCACCCACACGCCGAAGACCAGGGCGAGCCCGAGGTACGGCACGAGCTGCAGGAACCGCAGGACGCCGACCTGTTCGTCGGTGGCCTTGAAGGCGACGATGGCGGTGAGCGGCAGGGCGAGGTTCGTGACCTGGGTGCCGAGGAGCGAAAGGGTCTCGCCGAGCCAGAACCTGAGGAAGTCGGCGTTGCGCCAGAGGCTTTCGCCGGCCGGCTCCCCGGCCGGCTCCCCGGTCGGTTCCTCGGTGCGTGTCTGCGCGGTGGTCATCGCCGTCCCCGGCCGGCGAGCTCGGCGACCACGTCCGCGACGTGGTCCACCTCCTCCTCGGTGTTGTAGTAGTGCGGCGACAGGCGCAGGCACCAGTCGACGTCTTTGTCCCCGAAGTCGAACTGCGCGAACTCGCGGAAGCTGAGGGCGGAGTTGATGCCGCGGGCGTCCATGGCCGCCTTGAAGGGCTGCGGCTGCCAGCCCGCCATCCGGAAGGTGACGAGCGCGGCGAGGCGCGGGCCGCGGTCGAGCACGCGCACCCCCGGGATCGGTGCGAGCCGGTCGCGCAGGCGGGCCGCGAGCGCCGGGGTGCGCTGTTCGATGGCCCGGATGCCGACCGTGCGGGCATAGCGCGTGGCCGCGGCGCTGCCGAGCACCGTGGCGTACGGGAACTCCCATTCCTCGAACCGGGCCGCCGTCGCCACGGGTTCGTAGCCGCCCGGCTCGGTCCATCGGGCGCCGTGCATGTCGATGAACAGCGGTTCGTATCCGGCGCGCAGGACGCGGTCGGACACGTACAGGAATCCGGAGCCGCGCGGGCCGCGGAGGAACTTGCGGCAGGTGGCGGTGAGGAGGTCGCAGCCGATCTCCTCCACGTCGATGACGAACTGACCGACCGACTGGCAGGCGTCGACCAGGTAGAGCAGGTCCAGCTCCCGGCAGTGGCGGCCGATCTCGGCGACGGGCGAGACGAGGCCCGAGTTGGTGGGGACGTGGGTGGCGGACACCAGGCGGGGGCGGTGGCTCCGCATCAGTGCGGCCATCGCCTCCACATCGACCCCGCCTTCCGGAGTGTTGGGGGCGTGGACGATGCGTACGCCGAACCGCTTGCGCAGGGACAGGAAGGCGATCTGGTTGGAGACGAAGTCGTCGCGGGTGGTGAGGATGACGTCGTCGGCCTCGAACGGGATAGACGACAGGGCGTTGGCGTAGGCGTGGGTGGCGCTGCCGGCGAAGGCGATGTTGTCGGGCGTGGTGTTGATGAGGGCGGCGATCTCCGTGTAGAAACCGCGGACTTCGGCGGCCCGTGCGGCCGAGGCCTCGTAACCGCCGAGCCGCGCCTCGAGGTGCAGATGGCCGATCATCGCGTCGAGGACCGGGGCCGCCAGCAGCCCGCAGCCCGCGTTGTTGAAGTGGACGGCCTGGCGGCACCCCGGGGTGTCGGCCCGCAGGGCGGCGACGTCCAGCCGAAGTGCTTCCTGACCAGGACCAGAAGCGCTACTGTTGTCTCTCATGAATGACAGTAGCACTTCTGGTGAGTTGGCCGACAGCCTCCGTGTACTGCTCTCCCGGCTGTCGCCCGGAGACCGACTGCCGAGCAGCCGGGAGCTGACCAAGGAGTACCGGGTCGGCCCCGCGACCGTGGCGCGGGCCATCGCCGCGCTGGCCGCCGAGGGCGCGGTGGTGACCCGTCCGGGCAGCGGGACGTACGTGGCCCAGCGCACCCGGCGCCACGACGGAGGCGCTTCCGGCGACACGTCGTGGCAGACGGTCGCCCTCACCGACCGGGCCGTCGACACCCACCTGATCGCCGACCCGCTCGGCCCGCCGCCGGCTGGCACGATCACGATGGACGGCGGCTACGTGCACCGGTCGCTCCAGCCCACCCGGGCCCTGAGCGCGGCGATGGCGCGGGCGGCACGCCGGCCCGACGCCTGGGACCGCGCCCCGGCCGGCGGCCTGACGGCGCTGCGCACCGTGTTCGCCCGGGTCGTCGGCGGCAGCGTGGCCCCGGACGACGTGCTGATCACCGCCGGCGGGCAGAGCGCCCTGTCGATCGCGTTCCGGGCCATCGCCGGGCCCGGCAGCCCGGTCCTGGTCGAGTCCCCGACCTACCCCCGGGCCCTGGCCGCCGCCCGCGCAGCGGGGCTGCGCCCCGTTCCGGTACCGCTCGACGGCGACGGCCTCAGGCCCGACCTGCTGGCCGACGCGTTCGCGATGACCGGCGCGCGGCTGCTGTACTGCCAGCCGACCTACCAGAACCCGACCGGCACCGCCCTCACACCCGAACGGCGCCGCCAGATCATCGACGTGGCGCGCGCCTCGGGCGCGTTCGTGCTGGAGGACGACTTCGCACGGCACCTGGGACACGGCGGCGCCGTGCCGCGCCCGCTGGTAGCCGACGACCGCGACGGCACGGTCGTCCACGTCACCTCCCTGACCAAGCCCGCCGCACCGAGCCTGCGCATCGGGGCACTGGTGGCCCGCGGGCCGGTCATGGAGCGCATGCGTGCAGTACGTCTGGTCGACGACTTCTTCGTCACGCGCCCGCTCCAGGAAGCCGCGCTGGAGGTGCTCAGCTCCCCCTCCTGGGACCGGCACGTCCGCGCTCTCGGCGCGGCCCTGAGGGAACGGTGCGCCGTACTGGCCGCCGCAGTCACGCAGGAGATCCCCGGCGCGACGTTGACCGGCTTGCCCACGGGCGGACTGCACCTGTGGGTCCGCCTGCCGCCGGGCGTGGACGACACGGTCCTCACCGCCGCCGCCCGGCAACGCGGCGTCGCCGTGAGCGCCGGCAGCCGCTACTTCGCCACCGAACCGCCCGCGGCCCACCTGCGCATCGGATTCGCAGCGACCGCCGACCACGCCGAGCTGACCGAGGGCGCGCGCAGGCTGGGGGAAGCGCTTGCGGATGTCCGTCCTTGAGAGGAGCCACTCCTCCTCGGAGAGAAGTCCGTGGCGGGCGCGGTCGGGAGCGGTCGGGAGGCGGGGCATCGGCCGGATGAGGGAGGAGCCCCTCGGGCACGAGCCCGTCAGCGAAGGCCGTCGAGCACAGCCCCTCCACCGGCGCCGGACTCACCGATTCGTCCGGCTCCTTCGCGGGCGCTCCGAAACGCGCGAGGTAGTGCCACACCTTCTTGACCACCTGGGGGTCATGGATCCGGGGCGAAGATCCAGGCCGGGCAACCACAAGGCCGGCCGGACTGCCTATCCGTCAGTCGGGGGGCTCGGCGGGGCGGGGCCTGCCCGGCTCGGGGCGGGGAGGCTCAGGGCCGGGGGCGGGGCGGGCCGGCTGATCCGGCCCGGTCGGCGAGGTCGGCCCGGGTGGGGTCTGCGGTTCCCTCGGTTTCGGCGGCTCTGCTGGTTCCGGCGGGCTCGGCGGCTCCGCGGGTTCCGGCGGGTCCGGCGGCTTCGGAGGGTCGGGCGGTGGGACGGGGGTGATGTCGGGGTCGGTCGGTACGGGAACGGTTCCCATGGCTGTACTCCTTCACTACGGAGGCGCATTGCCCCGCCTCGTGATGACGATCGGCCTGTGCCTCGTACCGGTCGGCGGTCACGCCGGGTGGCCCGGGTCGATCTTCTTGACGTCGGCGTACCGCAGCAGGGCCGGGCCCGGCCGGGCCGGCGGTGACACCTCGGTGGGCGCAAGGACGAAGCCCACGTGGTCGCCGCCGTCGATCCGCGACTCGATCCGGCCGACGAACCAGGCAGGGACGTCGGCCAGCAGCGGGCTGCCGTCGGCACTGGGCCGCCAGGAGACGCGTGCGAACTTGTCCACCTGGTCACCCGTCTCGCCCCCGAAGAGTTCCGCCATCCACCGGTGGTCGTGATCGAGTAGGTGCACCGCCAGGTGCGAGGCTCCGAGGGCGACGTCGTACGTGCGGTTGAGCCGGGAGAGCCACACCGTGAAACGCGGTGGCCGGATCGAACACTGCGAGGCGAAGCCCACGAGGCAGCCGGCCCGCTCACCTCCGACCGCCACCGTGACCACGTACACGGGCGCGTCCAGGATGCCGGTGAACGCGTCGAGTCCCGTCTCCTTCACGACGTCTCCTTCGAGGTGCGTTCACGTCAGCCGCCTGCCCGTCGCGGGCAGCCGTACGGCCGGCTCCCCGGCCGGGGAGCCGGCCCCCGCCGCGATCAGGTCCTGCGGCGCTTGCCGCGCAGCGCGTCCTTGGCGTCCTCCTTGGCCTCCTTGGCCTCGCCCTTCACCTGGTCGATCTTCCCCTCGGCCGTCAGCCGGTCATTGCCGGTGACCTTGCCCACGGCTTCCTTCGCCTTTCCCTTGGCCTTGTCCATAGCCCCTCTGTCAGCCATGCCTGCCTCCTTCGCCGTTCGGATCTTCGCCGTGCGCCTGCCCCGAATGCCGCCGGACACACACCCATGCCGGAGACGGACGTAAACGCACTCGGCCCAGGTAACGGGGGCGGAATGTCTTCCTCGGGAGGACGCATGAACCGGCTGCTTCGTGGTAGGCGCCGAGTGTCCGTCCTTCCAAGAGGGCAAGGAGGCCTTCTCATGATCGTCCTCGGAGTAATTCTGCTGATCCTCGGCTTCGTCTTCGGGATATCGATCCTCTGGACGCTCGGCCTGATCCTCCTCCTGGTGGGCGTGGTCCTCTGGGTCCTCGGCGGGGTGGGGCACGCGGTCGGGGGCCGGCGGCACTACTGGTGACGCGCTCCTCTCCGGGTTCCTGCTGACGGTCGCCTTCACCCGGGTTTTGGCGGAGCTCGACCAGACCGACCGGACCATCTGCCTGATCGCCTGATCACCGTGGTGCTGGGCTCGCAGGCGACAGGTGCCCTCATCGGCCCGGTCGCCTTCCGCGCTCTTCCTCGTCCTGCCCGTGTGGGCACGGATCCGCTACACGGACGGTGGCGCCCACGAGGCCGAGGGCATGGTGCACTGGGTCGGGTGCGGGTTTGCCGTGCTCCACGTCGTCGGCGCCGGTGGTCACGGCGATGACGTCGTCGGCGTTCACGGCCCGCCGCAGGGCTTCCAGTTCTGCTGGCTGCGCGGGGGTGACCAGCACCACCCGCCAGCCCTTCCGGTCCACCGCGCGCAGCAGGTCGGCCGCCGAGTCCAGTGCGGGCAAGCGGTCGAAGTAGGTGCCGTAGAGGGTGTCGTGCGCGGCGGTCAGGATGTCGTCCTCGCCGGTGTCTTGGTCCTCGCCCAGCAGGTGGGCGAGCAGGTCCTCGCCGGGCAGGCCGATCGCGCCGTGTATGGCGTGCATGGCGACGTCATGGCCCGCCTGTCGCAGGGCCTCCCACCAGCAGGTGACGTGCAGGTGGTTGGTGTCGGCGAAGGTGCCGTCCACGTCGAAGAGCGCTGCCCGGTTCATGTGCGTGCCGTTCCGCTGGCCCGGTTCAGTGGCCGAGCTTGCGCTTGAGTTCGGCCTTGTCCATGGACGAACGGCCGTGCAGGTTACGGCGCTTGGCCTCCTCGTACAGCTGGTCGTACGTGGGCCCCTGACTGCCGCTGTGGGAGCGCTGTCCGCCCCACTTGTAGGAGGACATGTCCTCGGTCGAGGACTTGCTCGCCGGACGTGTCTTCTGCCCGGGCATGCCGCCTTCGCGCCGGATGTACTGCGTGAGGGCCCGGCTGCCCTTCTGGAACGGTGCCGCGTCCCGGCCCGACTGGTGGTCGCGGCGGACTCCGCAGGCGCCTGACCGGCCCGTACGACCCGTGCCGGGGTAATGCCGAGTTCGCCGAGCCGGGCATGCTGCTCTTCGTTCAGCCAGCGGCCGATGTCTTCGCCGTGCCGGGTGATCCCGGGGACGATGGCGACGAGGCGGGTGCCCTCCAGCTCGGCGGCCCGTTCCCCGGTCATCGCTCCGGCGCGGAAGGTCCTGCGCTGGTCGGAGAGCCACCACCCGAGCGGACAGGGGCCTTCGGTCTGGTCGTAGGGGACGACCTGGAGGCCGCCCTTGCGTTCGCGCTACCGGAAGGCCGCCTCGACGCCTTGGCGCCACTCCTGCCGTTCGGTGTTGAAGACCTGCCGGCTGATCCATGGCCGGAGGACCCGGCTGGGGCCGCGAGCCGACCCGGCGGCTCAGCACGCCCGACCGGGGAGTGCCCCGGGCAGCCCGGGGTCAGCCGCCACCCGAGCCGGCCGAAGCCGAACCGCCGGAAGTCCAGCCGGAGTGGGGTTGTGGCCGATCGCGCGTGCTGCGCTCGGTGCGCAGTTCCACCACGACCCCGGCCGGGCCGAGCAGAGCCTTCAGCTCATTGGCGAGTCGCTGCGGGTCGCCGCCGAACGGGAGCGCGAGCCGCTCCCGGACGCCCCGCACGACGAGTTCCAGCGTGAGCGTGGAGACGGCTGGCTTGCAGTCCCCCCGGTACGGTTCCACCACCGTGTGCGTCAGCCGCACCTCGCGCAGGGTCTTGACGGGCAGCCAGTCGTCCGGCCCGGCGGCCCGGACCAACCGCAAAGACGCGGGCACCCCGGCCGGTGCGAACTCCACCCGCAGGATCTCCCGGGCCCGGGAAGAGGCCAGCGCCAGCCAACCGATCAGGTACCCCAGCCCGGCCATCACCCCCACCACCACGAACACGGTCGACGCCCGCGCTCCCGCCAGGGCCATCCAGAAGGCGACGACCAGGGTCGGCACGCCGAGAGCGAGCGGAGTGAACAGCGCCGGCCCCGCCGAGGTCAGTACGTTCCACGTCGGCCCGGCCGGGCCGACGCGCAGGACCAGATCCGTTGAGTCGGGGCCTTGTCTCAGCAGGGGATCGGTGGCCATGCCTCCAGCGTAGGACCGGTCCGCAAGAGCGCCTCGACCATATCCGGCCGCTGGGGCACAACCCGCCGTAGCCCACAGCCGGCGGGCTACTAGGGCTCGAACCACTGCTCGGCGGCGGCCATCAGCGGGTAGGGGGTGGCGCTGTCCAGGCTCTCGTAGATGATGTCGGCGTGGCCACCCTGGCGTGCTGTCGCGGACCGATGAAACTGCGCAGTCGTCAGGTTGTCGACCTGCGGAGTTCTGAGCCTGGAACCCAGCTGCTCAGGTTGGCTGGTGACGCTCCCGCATTCGAGGAGGGTCATGGACCGGATACGGGTTCCCCGGCCGGTCGGCATGCCTCGGACCACACCAGCTGCTGTCCTTGCCGACAAGGCGGATTCGTCCCGGGCGATCCGCCGCCATGTGCGGCGGCGGGGGATCCGGGCGGTGATCTGGCAGCCCGTGGACCAGGCCGCCGACCGTGGGCGGCTGGGCAGCCGCGGCGGTCGGCCACCAGCCTTCGACCGCGAGGCCTACGAACAGCGGCGCGTGCTCGCAAAGGTCCGAACCCACCTGAGGTGGGCGACCGCGCTGCTGCAGGCCCTGCTCGTCCTGACGAACCGGCGATCTCCACCGATAGTCGGCTCCTGACGCAGGGTGGGCGCCGGGTTCAGACGTAGGTCCTGCGCCACTGGTCGGCCGCGCCGAGAAGGGTCATGCCGGCGGAGGTGTAAGCCTGCATGGCGCCGGCGTTATGGGTGTCCACGTCGACGCCGACCGTGCGGTGGCCGCGGGTGCGGAGGAGACTGAACACGGTGGTGAGGAGTTGGGCGCCGAGGCCGTGGCGGCGGTGGGCGGGGCGGACGCCGAACCAGGCGATCCAGGCGCGGTCGACGGGGTCCCGGGCGATGAGGGCGCCGGCGGGGACGCCGTCGAGTTCGGCGAGGAGCCACAAGTCGGGGTTGTAGCCCTCGCGTCGGCTCTGGGCGTCGTGGAAGGCGTCGAAGTCTGGGTGGGGGTGCGCCGGATCGTCGGTGAAGGCCTCGTTCAGCACGGAGTGGACGGTGCGGAGGTCGGTCTCGTTCCGGGCCGAGCGCACCGCAGGCGCGGGGCGCTCGGGGAGGCGGATGGCGTCCAGGCCGACGGTGAGGCGGCTGCTGCTGTCCACGACGGCCCAGCCGCGGCTGAGGAGCTGGTCGTGGGGGAAGCAGCCAGGAAGCAGATACAGCGTCACCGGCGTGTCAGGGGTCGGCAGGTCGTGGGCGGCCCAGACGTCGAGGCGGTCCAGGAGGACCGCGGTGACGGCAGGCGCATCCGGGGACGGCGCGACGACCAACTGGGCACGCAGCTCGCCCGGCTGAGGCGCGGGATGGAGGGCAGCGAAGCCGAGCAGGCCGCCGCCGGGGCCCGCTGCGGTCCACGTGCGGGAGGGCAGGTCCAGCCCGGGGGCGGCCAGCATCCTGCGCGCCTCGGCGGGGCCGGACTCGCGGCGACCGACCGTCGCCTCCTCGTCCCGGCCGAGCAGTTCGGCGAGGGCGTCGACGTCCGCCACACAAACGGCTCTCCACTCCATTCCCGCACTGTCGCAGGACGATGCCTTGGCCGCCAGCGGATTTAGGGCGGCGCTGCGACAGTGGGCGATGACGGGGGAGGGCGCCCACGCCTCCTCATCCTCACCAGCGGGGACGCCGGCCGCTGACCGGCGATCTCGACCGAAGTCCCCCGCCCGTCACCAGCATGAGTCCCCCGGAGCCGAGGCACACCAGGCCCGTGACCTGTTACTTCACGATGCACATCACTCAGTGAGGGCCTGGCATGCCACCTCAGCGGCGATGCCTGTTGGTAGAGGTTGTCGAGCAGGAGGAGTCAGCGGGAGGTGCGTTCCTCGTTCTGCAGTATTGGCTGGAGCGACGGTGTGTGGGGAGGGATGACATGTGGGATATGAAGGTCGCTGAGGGCGGTCTGGATGAGGTGGGGGACTTCGTGGCGATGCTCCACGACTACGATTCCTGGCTGGTTTCGGCCCAGTACCCCCACTTGTACGAGACGCTGGAGTGGGAGGAACCCCCGCGAGTGGTCAAGCAGGTGCTGCGCCATGCCCGGGCTGGGGAGACGCGGATCTGCTGGGACCTGCTGACCCGGATTACGGGTGGCTCTGTGCTGACTGGTGAGGCCCCGGAGTTTGCTCCGTGGGCCGGGGAGCCTGAGCTGTATCTGCATTTCCTGGTGACTAGGGTGAGGTTCCGGCAGCTCAGCATGGCGGCCTTGGTCGATGACGCCCGTGCACAGGCCGGCAGATGTGGTGTGAGGCTGCTGCGGACGCACTGCTGGACCGGTGAGGACGGCCGCTTTGTGCGGGAGTACGAGGAGTTGGGTTTCACCGCGACCCTGGAGTTCGAGGAGCTGCGGCTGGACGGGTCGTTCTGGCGGGGCCAGGTGCTGCAGACGCGGGTGTGAGCCGTTGGCCTTTTGATTTCGGTAGCCAAGTGTGGTGTGCCGTCCTGATCCCTAGGTTTGTCCAGCTTCCGGGTTGAGCCACCTGGACGTTGTCCGGGGTGGTGTGGTGGGCTGCTGGATCGAGCGGTGCAAAGAGCATGGCCGGGCTGGTGGGGGTGAAGGCAGTGGCTTGGGAGGTCAGGCGGGATGAGGATCGTGGTGAGTGGGTGTATGAGCCGTTGGTCGGTGTCGGTGGGCTGGTGTTTGGGATGCCACTGGTCGAGGCGGCTGCCCTGCTGAGTGGACTCCCTCCGGAGCCAGCCAGACCTGGTGACTGGATCGTGGACACGGAGCATTCGTTTCCCGAGCTGGGCGTGACGCTGTACGGGACGGATACGGGCCGGCTTGCGGCGGTTGCTGTGGATGCGTTGAGGGGTCCGCAGGTGAGGGCGGAGGGCATGCCGCTGGTGGGGCGGGTTCCTTCGGTGGTCGAGCAGTGGCTGGAGGAGTACAACGAGGAGCATGGTTTCGAGTCAAGGTTCTCCCCTGACGGGGGCCCGGTGTCGGCGGAGCTCGGGGTGTTTGTTCGGGTGCAGAGGGCGGGTGACATCCTCCTGACCCGTCCGATCTTCCTCGCTAAGGAGTGGACCCGGGACATGTGGGACTGCATGCATCCGAGCGAATGGAGGAACGGCGCGCACCACTCCTGATTCGCTAGACCATGGCATGGACGAGCGCGTGCGCTGTAGATCTTCATGGACCGGGGGACCTGCGTGGAGCCTAAGGAAGAGGCCGAGGCGGAGCTCCTGTACATCGTGGAGCAGGCATTGAGGATTCGAGGGGCGTGGGAGCAGGTCGCCATGACCCACTGTTGCCGTCGGCCGGAAGAGGTGCAGGCCGCGTACGAGGTAGCCGCGAGGCACTGGAAGGTCCAGCTTGACGAGAGGGTCGTCAAACTGTCGAGCTTGTGGATAGGGAAGTCTTCCTACTGGGAGTGACCTGCTTGCGGGGTGTCTGGGGAGGGTGGCGTGGTCGGGCTGGCAAGCGTTCCCCTAACGAGCTCGTGCATGGTTGGCGGTGCGACGCTGGATCGTGATCCCTGATCATGTTCGTGTGGTGGGGAACGGGACTCGTGCACTGATTGTCAGCGACCGGAGGATCACAGGGCTGTCGCCCAATGTGATCGCCGAACTCGTCGCGGAGGTCGGTCCGTTATGGCATGAACGGCATCAGGCGGGGCTGGAGTCCAGGCCACGTCAGCGGGCCGTCGGCGCCTGGCCACCACATCACCGCTGTCACTGCACACGCGCTTATTGATCACCTGGGGAGCCGACCGACGCCCACTTAGGCCGACGAATGAATATGCGAGCGGCGTGACGTCCTCCCAGGTGCCGGCCTTCCCAAGGAGACCGACGCGAAGTTCGCTTCGTATCGAGACCGGCGATGGCGCTTTCGAGCGCCACCCGCAGGCATGAGCTCACCGATCTCCGGTATCTCGCGAGCCACTTTCGCAACAGGCCCTAAACTTGTTCTTTATCTTCCGGCCTCGACGTCGAAGGTTGGGCAGGCAGCCGCGTGAGCTTTGATCTGCGATGCGCCACAGCGCTCTGACCTGGCAAGATGCTCACATGGAAACTGGGTTCCCCTGGGGTTCTACACCGACCGTCGATCTCCGCCTGTGGCGTGCTGACGCGATCGTGTTGTTCGACTGGCTGATGAGCACCGACCTGAACACCGTACCGATCACGCACCCGGCCCAGAAGCAGGCTCTCGTGGACCTGCTGGCACGCTTGGAGGACGTGGACGTCATGGAGTCCACTGAGGAAGAGATCGCCACAGCCCAGGCCGAGGTGGCCAAGGACATGGGCTGGTAGGAGCTCGCTCGAGGGGGTCCCTCGAAGGGCGCTTCGAACTTCGTCGCTCACATGGAGAATCCCCGGACATAGGGGCGGCCTTCGTCTGATCATGTGCTCCGACCAAGGTGCACGTGACCGCGACGAAGGCCGTGAGGTGAGTCTGCTGCCAGATGCTGTCCGGAGGAAAGCGTTCGCGGAAGCGATCAGGCGGCATACCTGGAGCGGCATGCCGATCGCGGCCTGGTAGCCGTCGAGGTCGGCCTTGTTCTCAGCGACCCCGGCCAGGACGAACCGCCGCACGCCGACGTCGAGGTAGTTGGCGGTCAGGCCGCGCAGGTTGCGCAGCAGCAGGCGGAAGTTGAACGGGTCCTCGTCAGGTGCTGGCCACGACTGGTTGAGGCGGTCCAGGTCCATGACCGCGTGCGGCACACTGGCGCCGGCTGGAGCTGTCCGGCCGATCATGTGACTGCTCCGTCTTGGACTCGTTGACGGGGAGATGGGGCGGGGTGATCCGAGTGACGCTGAGTGGGAACGGCTGCGGCCGTTCCTGCCGGTCAGCAACAGGCGCTGGGGCAGGTGGCGGGACCATCGGCAGGTGATCGACGGGATTCTTCACCGGGACCGGACCGGCGTGCAGTGGCGTGACCTGCCCGAACGGTTTAGGCCGTGGAAGACGGTCTGCGAACGACATCGCCGGTGGTCGGCTGACGGGACCTGGGAATGCCTTCTCCGGCAGGTCCAGGCAGAGGCCGATGCAGCGGGTGAGATCGACTGGGACATTTCTGTCGACTCGACCATCGTGCGGGCTCACCAGCATGCCGCCGGCGCCCGCACCGATCCGCCGCCGGCTCCCTCCGCAAAGGGGGACGTGCTGGCAGAACACCAGGGCGAGACGCCTTGGCGGAGCCTCGTCGCCCGCCTGGTGGAGGTGGTGCTGGAAGTGAGGGCCTGGGCCGCTCGCGCGGCGGATTCACGACCAAGCTCCACCTGAGCGCGGACGGCCGCTGTCGTCCGCTGTCCCTGGTCGTCACGCCAGGGCAGCGAGCGGATTGCACCCAGTTCAAGCCGGTCCTGGAGAAGATCCGCGTTCCCCGACTCGGGACAGGCAGGCCCCGCAAAAGGCCGGACAGCCTGGCCGCGGACAAGGCCTACAGCAACGGGCCCTGCCGCGACTACCTGCGACGCCGCGGCATCCGGCACACGATCCCGGAGAAGACCGACAGCCAGGCCGCCCGCCTACGCAAGGGATCGCGGGGCGGACGGCCCCCAGGCTTCGACGAGGACCGCTACAGGAAGCGCAACACCGTCGAGCGGGCCATCAACAAGCTCAAGCACGCCCGAGCCGTTGCCACTCGGTACGACAAGCGCGGCTACGTCTTCCTCGGCACTGCAACGGCGGCAGCCGTCGTCATCTGGCTCCGAACATGACCGCGCTTCACGACGTCATCCCAGCGATGCGTCTGGGGCCAACGCCAGGCCAGAGGCCGCGAGGAAGGCTTCAAGACTGATGACGCCGCTGCCACTGCCGTCGTCCCATTCGCCCAGAAGTTCCGAAAGACCCTCATTCCAGGACTCCGGTGTGTCGATGTCAGGGCCAGGATGCCGCTCGACGCTGCCTGCACCGTGCCGGTATCGAAGGGACAGGTACTGGCCCTCCGCCGTCCATGCATCCCACTGGGACGGGAAAGCAGAACACGTCTGCACAACCCGCACCAGCGTCAGAACCTCAACCTGATCCATCTAGAGATGGTCGCGCGCCAACGGAACCTGGGCAATCGACTTCAGCAAGGTCGACTCTGCCCATGATCGGCCGGACAGTTCCTAGTAGTGCTTTGTTAGCTGGTCTTGTCACGTCGGGTGTCTGGTAGTTCGCTGGCTGTATGAGGGTTGGGGAGCTTGCTGCGGTGCGGGGCCGGTTGGAGGAGTTCGCTTCCGAGGTGTTTGCGCCGCTGGTGCGGCGGGACCAGCGGGCGAAGGGCCAGTTGTATCTGCGGGGCCTGCTCCTGGACGGCCGGCGCAAGTCGATGCAGCCGATGGCCGAGCGGCTTGGGGTGGACCATCAGCAGTTGCAGCAGTTCGTGACGTCCTCGACCTGGCCGGTTGCCGACGTGCGGGCCCGGCTGGCCTGGCGGGCAGTGGCAGTGGTCCGCCCGCAGGTGTGGGTGGTGGACGACACCGGCTTCCCCAAGGACGGCACAGCCTCGCCCGGGGTGGCCCGGCAGTACTCGGGCACCCTGGGCAAGGTCGGCAACTGCCAGATCGGTGTCAGTGTCCACGCCGCATCCGACACAGCCTCGTGCCCGCTGTCCTGGCGGCTGTTCCTGCCACGGTCGTGGGACGGGCCCCAGGCGGCCCCGCGCCGGGCGGCCTGCCGGATCCCCGACAGCGAATGCCACCGCCCGAAGTGGCAGCTCGCCCTGGACATGCTCGACGAACTCGCCGGGATCGGCCTGCGGCCCGCCGCCCTGGTCGCGGACACCGGCTACGGCGCGAACGCCGACTTCCGCCGCGGTCTGGAAGACCGCGGGCTCGCCTACGTCCTGCAGGTCAAGGCCGAGATGACCGCTCATGGCGAGGAAGCGGTGCCGCATCAGCCCGCCTGTTCAGGGCTCGGCCCCCGCCCGCTGCCCCGTTACCGCACCCGGCCCGTGTCCCTACGCGAACACGTGCTGGCCGCGGGACGCCGACGGGGCCGGGCCGTGACCTGGCGCAAGGGCTCCAAAGCCGCGATGAGCTCGCACTTCGTGCTCCTGCGGGTCCGCCTTGCGGGCCGCCGGCCCAAACCCGCCGAGGACGGCACGATCCCGCTCCTCTGGCTGATCGCGCAGTGGCCCGAAGGCGAGGCGGAACCGGTGAAGTACTGGATCTCGAACCTGCCCGCGGACATTCCCGCCAAGGATCTGGTCCGCCTCGCGAAGTCCCGCTGGCGCATCGAGCACGACTACCGCGAGCTGAAAACGGCCCTGGGCCTGGACCACTTCGAAGGCCGCTCGTTCACCGGCTGGCACCGCCACGTCACCCTCGTCAGCGCCGCCCACCTGTTCCTGACCGAACAGCGGAGCAGCCCAAAGCCCCTGCCAGGGCCTGACCCTCTACCAGGCCCTGGACCTCCTCCAACACCTCATCGCCACCTGGACCGGAACCTGCCCCACCTGCCGACAAACCGTCCCCTGGCAGACCTACGACACCACCTAACAAAGCACTACTAGTTCACCAAGAGCGGTGGGCTGGGGTCTGACTGCCGACCAACAGCCGGCTGACACGGTGGTACTTCGACAGGCGTGACGCACTTTGCCTGTCCCCACAGGTGTGGGTGGTTCGCATACCTGTGGGGATGGCAGAGTCGCGGCTCTCTCCACGTTTGTCGCTCCAGCGTTGCAGGGGTGCGGAGAGCAACTGGTTGTGGACCCGTGCGGGCCAGGGCACGGTTGCCGCACCGCCGACCTGTCGGCGTCACGAGTGGGGCGAGATACCTTCCGGCCGGGACCTGGCCCCACCCCCAAGAACTGCTGCCGGCGGATCCTCTTGGGTTGCCCTGACAGCCGACCTGTTCGTAAGGCCGTGTCATCGGGCCAAGAGACTCAAGCGACTTGTTTCGGTGAGTGAAGCGGGGCGAGCTCTGGGCTTCCGTACACAGCGCCTCCCTTGTATCGTTTATCGATAGCATCGATAAACGATACAACGGGAGGCGCTGTGCCGGAGGACCGCAAGCTCCTTGAACCCCTCTCTACCGTGGTCTCGGGAGCCCTTCGCCTACTGATCGGTCTCCTCTTGATCAGTTTTGTCCTGAGTCTGTTCAACGGCGCGGTGCCGTTCTGGAGCGGCACGGACAACTGTGTCACTGCGGATTGGATCGCCGGCAGCTCTAGCACCGCCGACGCCCTGTTCGACGTACGGGGGGGAGCGCATGTCAAGGCCATCCCCCAGTACTGCGCTGAACACCCCAGCAGCCAACAGCGACTGCTTGCAGTGCTTGGCGACGTCCCGTCTCTCGTCCTGCTGACTGGTGGACTTCTCATACTCAATGGCCTCCTGCGAGCAGCTGCTCAAGAAGGCGTGTACACGCTACGTACTGCGTCCAGCCTGCGCCTGCTCGGCTGGTGGCTTCTCCTCGGCAGCCTGGCAGCCGCACTCACACAGGCCGGCGCTCATGCGGCACTGCTGGCCACACTCACCACAGAGGTCACATTCTCGGCCGACGCCGTGCTGCACACGTCGACATTCCCCTACCTGACGATCCTGACCGCCCTGGGATTGCTCACGTTCGCGCGCATCACGCGCGCCGGAGCCACCATGCGCGGGGATCTCGAAGGAACCGTCTGATGCCCGCCGAGGCGAACGACATCCAGGTACACCTCGATGACCTGCTCGCTGAACGAGGCATGACGCTGGCTGAACTTGCCGCTCGCGTAGGTGTCACCAACGTCAATCTGTCCGTCCTCAAGAATGGCCATGCGAGGGCGATTCGGTTCACGACGCTGACAAGCATCTGCCAGGCACTGAACTGCCAACCGGGCGACCTGCTCAGCTACCGTCCGGCCTGCGCACGAGGGGACTGAGCCGGGACACCGTCCTCGGCCCACCAGAGGAGTTACCCGCTCCGCAAAGCGACGACCAGGCGTTCGACCTGCCCACAAACAACGAGGGAGCCAACAGATGATCGGCATGATGGACACCGGAATGAAGGTCATGATGGTGATCACCACTGTGGTTGTAATCGGCCTGGCCGTCTCCATCGTCAAGTGGCTCAAGCGGCGCTGAAGCCTGACGTCACCCATGGTCCGGGCGCCCGCATCACTCGGACGAGAGAGGCTACTGATACAGCTCCTTCGTTCGCGGGATCAACGGCCCCAGTCGCTGCACCAGCTCTTCGGAGCTCAGGTAGCCCTTGTCGCTCAATTCATCCCAGCTCGCCACCAGCCTGGCCGGGGACAAACCGATATCGAAGGCTCGCCTGAGCATCCGGATCATGACAAACGAACTCGCTTCAGGATCCACACCCCTTCCCTCTAGATCGCTTTTCAGCCATCTGAGAACCGAAAGAGTGGAATCACCAGCGAGCACCCGCCGGCGCAAATCTTGAACGATCTCTCGCGTCAGTGAATCGCTATCCACGCGTAAACCTCACAAAGACTTGAGTGTAGTAGCCTGGTTCCCCGACGAGAATCTCAATGTCGACGTTCGTGAAACCGTGACGGGCTGCCATCTTTCCGGTGAAAGTGGAGAATGCCGCCTCCTCTTGTGTCGCCCCTAGCTGGGGGCTCCCTCCCTGTAGCGGAGGAAGACCTCCGAGGTCGCAGCGCCAGTCGGTGCGGCTGGTGTTGAGTGCCTTCTCCTGTGGGGAGGGTGCTGCGCGATCCGGTGCTCTTGCCCGTGTGGCTTCCTGCTGTCCTGTGGGGATGACACGTTAGGTTCCAAGTGGGGAGAGGGACGGCAAGGGTTCGCCGGGGTTGGCAGGGCGGCCTTCGGACAGCCAGAAGAGGTAGTGGCGGAGGTCCTGCGCGAGGTCCTCCGTCGATGTACGTGACGTACTCCCGGGCCCCGTCTGCTGCCTCGCGTTCTGCCTCCCGCTTCGAGGTTGACCAGGCGCGGTGCAGGGTCGCGGCCCACTCCCGTACCCGGCCGCGCTCCCTCCACCAGTCGCGGACGAGCTGGGGGGTCCAGTGGTCGTCACCGTCGCAGGCGTAGCCGGCCATCGGGTCTTGTGCGACCGCGCCGAGCAGTGCCAGCGCCTGCGCCGTGTCGCGGGGCTGGCGGTAGATGAACTCGGCGCCCCATTCGTCGTCGTAGAGCACGTGTGCGGGGGCGATCAGGCGGCCCATCCAGCAGTTGTCGGTCCCGGCCCCGTAGAACGGTCCCGGCACGTTGCGCCAGTCGTGTTCCGCCCAGTACTCGGGGCGGGTGTTCCACCAGTTGCCGCGGTATTCTGGGGCGGGCAGCCACGTGCCGCCGCCGGGGTCGGGCAGCGGCCCATTCTCTGCAGCCCGAACAGACGGCAGTGGGTCCCAGTAGCTCATGGTCGACATCCTGTCAGGTAGCCAAACCGGTTCCGGAATCGCGTGCGGAGACCGTCTGCGGTCCACTATCGGTGCCCGTGGACGGGTGCCTTGCCCTGCCCGGGTGTTGTGGGTCAGCAGAGCGGACCTTGGCTGTGGATCCCGAGTGGATCTGCAAGTTATTTTGAATCATGCTGGTACTACGCACGTCATTCGCAGCTTGGTGTGGAGGCGTGCGAACGACGGGGCCGGGCTGGCGAGTTTGTAAGAGGCCCTGGTTTTCCGGTGCTGGTTGGGCCGTGACCACCCCTGTGCAGACCGGGAGGACTGCCGTTGAGTTTCCAGTGCTGGATGCTTCGGAACCGACCCCGTCATCAGGGAACCCTAGGACTTGTCCGGCCGATCATGTGACTGCTCCGTGCGCGAGTCGTTGCTGTGGGCGTGGGGCGGGGTGATCTGAGTGATTCCGAGTGGGAACGGCTGCGGCCGTTCCTGCCTGTGAGTAACGGGCGTTGTGGCAGGTGGCGGGATATCGGCAGGTGATCGACGGGATTCTGCACCGGGTGCGGACCGGGGTGCAGTGGCGTGATCTGCCGGATCGGTTTGGGCCGTGGAAGACCGTCTACGAACGCCATCGCTTGTGGTCGGCCGACGGCACCTGGGAACGTCTGCTTCAGCAGGTCCAGGCCGCGGCTGACGGTTCTGGCGAGATCGACTGGGATGTTTCGGTCGGCTCCATCATCGTCCGTGCGCGTCAGCATGCGGCTGGAGCCCGAACCGGCCCGCTGCCGGCCTCGGGTTCAAAGGGGGGCCGCAGGGGTGGAACACCAGGACGAGACAGCGTGGCAGAGTCTCGTCGCCCGCTTGGTGGAGGTGGTGCGGGAAGCGAGGGCCTGGGCCGTTCGCGCGGCGGGTTCACCAGCAAGTTCCATCTGAGCGCGGACGGCCGTTGCCGCCCGCTGTCCCTGATTGTCACTCCAGGTCAGCGGGCGGACTGCACCCAGTTCAAGCCGGTCCTGGAGAAGATCCGAGTGCCGAGACCTGGCCTGGGGTGGCCGTGCAAGAAGCCGGACAGCCTGGCGGCCGACAAGGCTTACAGCAACGGTCCCATCCGCGAGTACCTGCGGCGGCGGGGAATCCGCCACACGATCCCGGAGAAGACCTACAGCCAGGCGGCTCGCTTGTGCAAGGGCGCACGCGCTGGACGGCCGCCCGGCTTCGATGAGGACCGCTACAAGAAGCGCAACACCGTCGAGCGGGCGATCAACCGTCTGAAGCAGTCCCGAGCGGTTGCCACTCGCTACGACAAACGCGGCTACGTCTTCCTCGGCACCGCCACCGCGGCGGCCGTCTTCATCTGGCCCCGAACATGAACTCCTAGGCAACCCAGCAGTAGACGCCCTGGTCGTGGCGCCGGGCGCTGCTGACGAAGCCGGCCAGATCACCCACGATCGCCTCGGCGATCTCCGTGTCGATGACCTCACCGTCCTCCGCACGCAGCTGAGCCCACGAGGCGGCAACGTCACGCAACCTGGAGGGCCCGGCGTCCGCGAGAGCAGTGGACAGACGAGGCGAGATCGCGAAGACGACGCACCCGTCATTGTCCTGGCCGGCAACGATGCGAGCCTCACCGGCATCGACGAGTTCCTCGAAGCTGCCACCGGCCAGAAGGCACTCCCACTCGATCACCGCCTCCTCGGGATCGAAGCTGCCGAACGAGACCGACTCGAATGCCCGTCCTGGCCCGGAGTGGAGGGCCAGACCCGCTGACGTGTCGTCCGGCGCCACGAAGAACTTCACCATGATGCTCACTCGGGCATCATGCCCGACTGCCCCCAACCATGATCGGCCGGACAAGTCCTAGGTGTATTGACCCACAGCGTTGTTGACGCGGCTGATGGGCGGGTGTCCGCCCAGTGCGGTGTGGCAGCGGTGGTGGTTGTAAGTGTGCAGGAAGTCTGCCAAGGCGGCTGTCCGCTCGTGGTTTGAGGTGTAGGGCCGCAGGTATGCCCACTCGTCGAGCAGGGTGCGGTTGAAGCGTTCGACCTTGCCGTTGGTCTGCGGCCGGTAGGCACGGGTGAGCTTGCCGGCCGCGCCGGGGTCGGCCAGGACGGCCTTCCATGCGAGGCCCTTGCGGTAGGCCCACGCGTTGTCCGTCAGGACTCGTTCGATGCGAGGGATGCCCTGGCTGTGGAAGAACGCGCCCGCGCGGGCCAGGAAGCCTGCGCAGGTCGCGACTTTCTCGTCGTCGTGGATCTCGCTGTAGGCGAGGCGGGTATGGTCGTCGACCGCGGAGTGGACATAGTCGAAGCCCATGCCGCGGACCGGGCGCCCGGCATCGCGGCCCAGGACCCGGTGGCCGCCGCCGTCGGGGATCCGTCCGAGTTTCTTCACGTCAACGTGGACGAGTTCGCCGGGTCGTTCGCGTTCGTAGCGGCGGATCACGGTGCCGGTGGGACGGTCGAACCAGGCCAGCCGGTTGAGACCGTGTCGGGTCAGGATCCGGTGGACGGTCGATGCGGGCAGTCCCAGGACGGGGCCGATCCGGGCGGGGCCGAGTTTGCGGGCCCGGCGCAGATCACAGACTCTCGCCTCGACCTCGGGCGGGGTCCGACGGGGTGTCGTGACAGGGCGGCTGGAGCGATTGTGAAGCCCGGGCATGCCCTCGGTCCGCCACCGACGTATCCATTTGTGGGCGGTGGCCCGCGATATGCCCATCTCGGCGGCGACGTGGGCGACCGGACGGCCGGAATCGACCCGTTCGACCAGCAGTCGCCTACCAAAGACGGTCAGCCGGGCATTACGGTGGGACACGAAGATCTCCGTGCGGTGAGTTCCTAGACAGCTCCCACCACACCGGAGGTCTTCGCCATGTTCAAGACCTAGCCAGTGTCAACAACGCTCGTGATCAATACACCTAGGCGGTACCACTGACGCTGTCTCGGGTGATTCCGTTTAGATGGTGTTGTAGTCCTTGCGTTGGGTGCCTGGGATCGGTTTGTTGGAGATCACGATGTATGCCTCGGCGTAGGGGCTCTGTGTCTTGACGAGCTCGAATTGGTCCAGGTCGTATGTGCAGAAGCGTCGCAGGAGAGCTTTGAGCTGTTCCAGTTCATCGTCTGTCAGGTTTTTGCCGGTGGTCTCGGTCTGATCGTTGTCCATGGGGGCACGATACTGATTCTGACGAGTACGTGTCGGGGGTCATTGAATCTGCGCGGTGTCGATGCTTCTGACCTGGTGTTATGCAGTTTCGGTGAGCGATTTTTTGGCTGGGTGGCTCATTGAATCTGTGCAGGGTTGGGATGGTCTAGTCGTTTGATGTGTGGTGCATTCTGGCTCTGAGGGTGTCGGCGCAGGTTGGTTGAGTGCTGCGCAGTTTCATTGGTCCTTGGTATGTGGCGGTAGCTACGGGTGCTTGGGCCAGCGATCAGTGCGTCGGCCAGGTCGAGGTAGGCCCGGCGGCGGGTGGGGCTGGGATGTACGGGAGGATCGCTTTGTGACCACTCTTATCCCGCCTCCCGGGCCAGACCGGCATCGGGCGATTGTCAGGGAGGTGGCCCTCTTGTGGGCCGCGCACCACCCTGGGCCGTTCCCCGACGTGCCGTTCGACGACAGGCACGATCTGGCGTACCTGGATTTCACCATGGCCGGCTGCGTCATGACCTACCTCAAGAACAGTGGCGTTGCCAGCCCAGGCCACACCGACGTGCTCCGGGACTGCCGTCCGAAGCTCCGTGCCGCCGTCGCGCTGCTGGCGCGCTCGGCGGAGTATCGGGAGGGACTCAGGGTCTTCCATGGCTTGCTTGCGATGGCCGAACTGATCCTCGCCGACGAGGCCTGAACTTGCCGTTTAACCTTCGGTGTCCGGCGGAGCAGGTTCAGTTCCGGCGGCGAGGGCGACTTGAGCGGTCCATGACCAGGGCTCCTGAGGGGGATCCCAGCTCACCTCGACGTCGGTGTCGTGGAAGTCGCGCGCCAGGTCCGTCACCATCCGGGCCGCCGCGGCTCGCGCCTCTTGTGGGTCGGTGTTGATCGGCACGTTCAGACGCCCGCAGAGCATGCCGCCTTCCATGGTGAGGACGCTGTGGCGCCAGCCCTCTGGCGTCGCCAACAGCACGATCCCCTTCGGGACGCCCCAGTCGGGCCGCTTCTTCTTCTCCTTCTTGCGTCGCACCATGCGGCTATCCAACATCGTCGGGGTCGTGGCGATGAGGTCGGGTGCAGCTCAGCCTGTCGGTTGCCCGGTTCTCCGGGGTTTGGTGCCGATCTTGTGGTGCGCCGGTCGGGTGTAGGACTCGCCGGTGGCGAGGACTCGTCCGACGTCGTAGCGGGTGGCGGGCCGCTTGTTCTTCGAGCCGGGCGGCCGGCCGGGGCCGGGCCCGTTGGGTTTCGGTGCACGGGCTGGCGTGCCGGTCTTCGCATGCAGGTTCCTGAACCCCCGGCGTACTCGGGCGGGGGTGAGTCTGTTCGGTTCAGCCGGTCGCTCCCACGGTCGTCGGAGATCGCGTGTGAGCGGTCGAGCGAGGCGGAGTTGGGCGTGTGCGGCCAGGACAAGCCAGGTCCAGTGATCGGCCGCGGCGGAGTCCCGGAGCTTGGGACGGGTCCAGCCCAGCGTCTGCTTGAGCAAGCGGAACGTGTGCTCCACGTCGAAGCGCCGCAGGAAGGCCTGCCAATAGCGGTCGACATCCTCGGGACGGGCGCCGGTGCCCGACCACCACAGCCAGACCGGCTTGTTCACGCCGCCGCTGGGCAGCTTCGCCACCGTCAACCGGATCACGGTGCCCTCGATGATCGGCAAGGGCCCTTCGTGGTCAGCCCAAGGCGCCCGGCGGGTCAGCCGGGGGTGCAGCCGATCCCACGCCTGTGCGGTCGCGGTCCCATACCGCTCGGTGTCGGTCACGGTCACCACCGCCGCCTCGCCCCAGGTCTCGGGGCGCCCGAACACGAACTCGCCGCCGTGTTTGGGCGGGCGCCCGCCCTGCGGCGGGCAGATCCACGGAACGGGGACCGGCTTGCGCATCACGCGGTCCGAGCAGAGCCGCCCCAGTACCTCGACCGGCATGTCTGCGAGAAGGTGTGCGATCCGGGGTGCGTCGTAGCCTGCGTCGAGAACGACCAGGACCTCGGGATCACCTCGGCGCCACTGGCCGGCCGCGACGAGGCGTTCGACGACCTCGCGGATCTGGTCGGCGGTGACCGCGGCCAGGTCGGCGCCGGGTTCCAGCCGAATAGCGTCCAGCAGCGCGGTCCAGGACGTGCGGCCGGTCTCCAGGGCTGCGACGATCGAGTACGGCCAGCCGGGCATCATCTGGTGCTTGCCCAAGCCCCGGCCGAAGGTGTGGCAGAACGACCGGTCCGAGCAGGTGTCGGCGTCGGGCCGTAGCCACGGCGAGACGTCTACCGCCAGCACCAGTCGGCCGTCCGCGGCGCGGGGCAACGGCACCTCGGCCAAGGCCCGGCGGAGTCGGGCGACGTCGATCCGGCCCTGGTTCAGCCCGGCATAGAGGGCGCCGTGCCCGCGCCGGTGCTCGGGCGCGAGCGCCAGGTCCGCGAGGGTGCGAACCGGCCTGTCGGTGCACAGCAGGGCGTCACACAGGTCGAAGAGGGCGTCGCTCCGGGAGACCAGGCACGCGTACAACTCGGACCGGAACGTCGTCACCGCCGCGAACGCGTCTCGTTGAACCCCGTGCTCGACCAGTTCCACGATCCGGCCTCCATGCCGCGCCGACCCTTCCCGCAGGACCATGCCCCGGCCCCACGGACACGCCGCGAACAGGGAAAACCCGAACAAGTTCGAGCTCAGTTCGACGCCGGACCAAAAACGACAAGCTGAGTACCTGATCCTGATCCATGCATGACAAAAGGCTGCCCCTTGGGCAGTCTTGTGGTCACCTGCGAGGTGTGACGTCGGAAGGTCGTCTCAGTTTTTGACGGCCTCGGCAATCAGCTGGGCGGCCTGGGCGGGGGTGAGGTGCGTGGTGTCGACGACCTCGGCCTCAGCATGCAGCCAGGTGCGGGCCGCTTCGGCGTAGGGCTCAAGGTAGTGGAGCCGGAACGGGGAGTTGGGGCCGAGAACGGTGTCGTTCGCGATGCGTGTGCGGAGGGTGTCCTGGTCAGCGTGGAGGACGAAGTGCCTGACCGGAATGTCGTGCTGGGCAAGGTCCACATCCGCCGAGGCGACCTCGACGCCGCTGTGAAGATAGGCCACGACCTCCTGGCCACCAGCCCCACCCTCAGCTCCGCGCGCGTCATCCACCAGCTCGACGATCTCCGCCGTGACCTGGAATCCCACCGGGCCTACACACCTGTCGCCCAGTACCTGCTGCGGTTCGACGACGTGCGCCGGGCCAGAATGCTCCTGATGGCTGACATCATCACCACGCCCAGGAGAGGCGACGTCCATGAGGCCCACGCCCGATGACCCCGACGCCTGGAACGCCTACCTCGCCGAGGGCAACCGCACCCAGTGCCGCAAACGCGTCGCGTCCGACGCGCTGATCCACAACCAGGCCGGCCACATCCTCCTAGTCAAGCCCACGTACAAGCCCGGCTGGGACCTGCCCGGCGGAATGGCCGAGGCCAACGAGGCCCCCCGAAGCCGCCCTCACCCGCGAACTACGCGAAGAACTTGGCCTGGAAGCCACCCTCCACGGACTCCTCGTCGTCGACTGGGTACCGCCCCACGGCCCCTGGGACGACCAAATCGCCTTCATCTTCGACGCCGGCACCCTCGACGACACCCAGACCGCCGCGCTCCGACCACACGACGCCGACCTCGCCGACCTCGCCTTCCTACCCCTCGACAAGGCCCACACGCTCCTGAGAGGCCGGATACGCAACCGGCTCAACGCCGGGGCCCGACCAATACGGTCGGGCCCTTCATCTTTGTGGATACGGTGCGTCACGGCTAGCCGTTCACCGTTCTTCGTTCGGCTCCTCAGCCGACGGCTCTCCGTGATCGCCGTTTGCAGCCCTGATGTCTCTGATCCCGCCCATATACTCTGGGGATTTCAGGAATTCACGCATGGCTGATATGACCTGCTCTCGGTCGGCCACGGTGTCCAAAATTACCGCCGCAGCGTCTGCCGGTTCCAGGAGGATCGCCAGGAAAAGGTGTTCGGAGCTGACATGCTGGTGCCCATGAAGGCGGGCAATTGTCCTGGCAGATCCCATCACCTGTTCAAATCGGGCGGTGTGCTTCAGATAACTGTCGCCAGTGTTGCTCATTCCGCTCCTTCGACTAGGCTTCCGAGCAGCGCCGAGCCCACACTACCCATGTAGATGGATGCTCAGCAGCCCTTCGGCGACAGGCATCCGTCGATCTGCTTCCAGGCCCACTCCGCGCTGGTCGCATTGGAGTTCCAGCTGCCACGGTGGTAGCCACACTGCCAGCGGTTGCCGTAGCGGTCATGGCGTGTGACTCCGGACAACCTGTTGTTGCACTCCGTGATGTCACCGCCCGGTGCGCACCAATAGAAGGTGCCCCCACCAGGCCGTGAGGAGACATACCAGCAGACCACATCGTACAAAGGAGCCGGTGTCACTTGCTGTTCAGCCGCCGGCCGCGGTACCCAGGGCTGAGGTGACGGCGCGCTCGCGCTTGCAGGTCCAGCCCCCGCGACCAGCGCGACTGCTGCAAACACCCCTAAGACGGCACTTCGAAGCTTCACGTTCTCCACCTAAGCGAATCTGTGAGATGGGTTCGACTTCCGATGAAGTTAACAATCAACGGGAAGGTTGCGGAAATCTCAGGGTGCCGTTCATCTGTTTTTTACAAGAGGAGTTGCTGGCGTGCGGTCGAAGTGTGGCTCAAATGAGGGTTTACGTAAGTTCGGATGGCCAATCCTGTGTGCTACATACATAGCCCGACTATGGATAATTATCACGATTTGAGAGGGATATTTCCTCCTGTGCTTCGTCATAGAGTCTGCCGAGCAATGCCGTGCGCACCTTGGTCGAGATCAAGTCGCCGGGACAACTGCGACACCGGCCTTTGACGGCCGTGGCAGCTGCGTCGAGATCACGACCACGGCCACACCGCCGGACAGCGCGCTGAAGCGATCGCCCACGCTCGCTGCCGCGGTCGCGCCGCCACAGTGGTGCGATCAGGCCAACAATCAGGTGTGGCCCCCGACACTTCGCCGCCATTTCCCGAGGCCCAGCCCTGCTGCCTCAACACGCCCGGCTACACCGCGCCGCCCGGGTCGTCCCGGCCCCCTTCGTCGGCACCGGCACCGCCGCGGCAGCAGCCAAGGCCCGCCTCGAAGCCGCCCGCCACGCCGAAGCCGAAGCCAGGGCCGCCCACGAACAGGTCCTCGGGGAGCTCGCTGAGGCCGCCACCGTCTTGGAGCGGGCCCGGGGTGAAGCGGCAGCCGTACGAGAGGAGCTCCACGGGGTCCAGGTGAGGCTGGAGGCCGCCGAGAAGGCGGCTGCTGCCGCTGCCTCGCACCACCACCGGGTCGAGGCAGTCGCAAGGAAGGCCGGATAGACAGCTGAGTCCGCACGCCTCAATAGGGCGTTCAACTCCTCAAGGACTGCGCCATGACCACCGCTGACAGGAGGAGTCCTGCACCGGCCATGATTTTGGCCGCGGTCCGACGTTCGCGCGGGTCCGCCCCGGTGGCCAGCAGGAGCTGCAGCGCCGAGGGGAAGAAGAGGAACATTCCTGCCATGGCCCCAACGAACGACCACAGCACCAGCAGTGCCGCGATGCTGCCCGTGACGTAGACGAAAGCGGACGGCCGGGCGTGAAGAAACAAGGGTACGGAGACCAACGCGGTGGTCGGGATGGCGAGGGTGAGGCCGACGGACCCCGCGAACCATACGGTCAGCACCGGCAGAGGGGTGAGCACGGCAGACAGCACGAGGCCGAACTGCCATGGATGAATGCCCGCTCGTGTAGTGGCCTGCATGACCCACCCCTGACTCCGATATCTTGAACGCGTTCAAGGTATCGGAGACTCGCAGGTTGCCCACAACCCGATACACACCCTGGCTAGGACGACCTGGGCAAGCCTCCCGCGCACCGGCTTGCCCACCCCGGCCGGGGCCCGCGCCATCGGTCACGGCCACCGCCGACCTTCACGGCCAGGATGCGGCTGACCGATGACGCCTGACCGATGACCGGTCACCGCGCAGAGCGGAGTTGCATGGACCGGTCACAGCGCTGCGCTGACGTGCTGGTTGACCGATCGTGGGAGACGGATCGCTCACCACCGGCCCGCAGACCGGTCACCGGTTCTGATGGGCAAGCCCTTGGCGCGGAGGGCTTGCCCAGGGTCCGGATCACGTGGCGGGACGGCTCCCGAAGTCGCGGCGTCACCCTTCGGGCCGCAGCTCTTTGGAGCCGGCCGACGCCTTCTCGTCGGTCGTACACCGGAGCCATGAGACGAAATAGGTAGAACAGCCCCGGGCCCTCGCCGAGCGCTGCGGGGGCCCCTATCTCCTTCGTCAAGCGATCGTGATGATGGCTGGCATGACGGATGAGAATCAGGGCTTGGGTCGTGAGAGCCGCGAGGGGTGGACGCAGCTGCACTTCGCGGCGGATGAGCAGGATGCCGCGGCTGTTGGTGCTCTCCTGGTGGCGGGTGTGGAGGCGGATGCGCCTGATGGGCAGGGCAATACGCCTTTGTGGCAGGCCGTGTTCACGTATCGAGGCGATGCTGCGGTGTTGTCCCTGCTGGTCGAGGCCGGTGCTGATCCGGACCGGGACAACTTTCATGGTGTGAGCCCGCGGCGTCTTGCTGGCTGGCGTATTGGCTCAGATGTCGCGGCGCATCTCGGGGACCGTCCTTCCTCATAGTCGAATTTCTGCAGGTCAGGCGGCCTTGGCGGGCTGGGGTTCGTAGAAGGTGCCGTCGCGGAGCATCGCGAAGAGGACGTCGGCCCGGCGTCTGGCGAAGCAGAGCAGGGCCTGGGTGTGGTGCTTGCCCTGGGCGATCTTCTTGTCGTAGTAGGTCCTGGATGCCGGGTCGCCCAGGGCGGCGAACGCGGAGAGGAAGAAGGCTCTTTTCAACTGTTTGTTGCCCCTCCGGGACGGCTGTTCGCCGCGGATCGATGAGCCCGAGCTGCGGGTCGCGGGGGCGAGTCCGGCGTAGGCGGCGAGGTGGCCGGCGGTTGGGAAGGTGCTGCCGTCGCCGACCTCGATCAGGATGCGGGCTCCGGTCCTGACTCCGACTCCAGGCATCGAGGTCAGGACCTTCGAAAGAGGGTGGGCGTCCAGGAGTTCCTCGATCCGTCCGGCCAGCAGCTTCCGCTGGTCAAGCACGGCCGTCAGCGACCCGGCAAGGCTCGGGACGATCAGCGCGGCCGCCTCGGTCCCCGGAACGGTGACGGTCTGCTCGTCCAAGGCCGCGAAGATCTCCTCGACCAGCCGCTCGGCCATCCTCGGAGCCTTCGGCCGCAGCAGGGTGACCAGACGGCGCCGTCCGGCCTTGCGGATCTGGGCCGGCGACCCAAACCGCTCCAGCAGGGTCAGGACGGCCGGGTGTTGCAACCGCGGCCCGAGCACCCGCTCCAGCGATGGGTGGATCTGGGTCAGCAGGCCGTGCAGCCGGTTGGCGACCCTGGTGGCCTCGCCTGCCAGATCGTCGTCGAAGCCGACGATCATCTCCAGCTCGGCGATGGTCTCGTCCTCGCCGTCGATCGCCCGCAGCGTGTGAGGCATCGCGCGGGCAGCGTCCGCGATGATGAACGCGTCCTTCGCATCCGTTTTGGCCTCGCCGGGATAGAGATCGGCGATCCGCCGCATCGTCAGCCCCGGTAAGTAGGCGACTGGGCAGCCCATGTCCCTCGCGACCGCCAGTGGCAGGGCGCCGATCGAGGCCGGCTGGTCGACCACGACCAGCACCGTTCCGTGCTTGGCCTGGAGCTTCGTGAACAGCTCGCGGAGCTTGGGTTCGGTGTTGGGCAGGCGCTTGTCGAAGGCTTTCTTGCCGGCCGGGGTGACGGCGGTGGCGTGGTGTTCGCCCTTGCCGACGTCCAGGCCGAGGAAGACGTCGATGGTGCTGGTGTCGATCACGTGCAGAGCCCCTCCATCACGCTTTCGTCCGGCCTTGCCTCGGCACCGAGCTGCCACACCCACGTTACGGAGAGCTCTTCCGACTCGGGTGAAGCCGGTGCTCAAGCCCCTCATCAGCGGTCCGTCGATGCCTCCGGACCCGGTGACGCCACCCCCCGGATCATCAACCGCAACAGGGGGGGGAAGTCATGCCGGACCTGAAGGCCGGTAGCCCCATTGCGGAGCCACGAAAACGGTAACGGGGGGCATGTGGCGCGCCCTCGCCGCTCTCCGCCGGACCCACTGCGAACCCGTCGGGCGCCTCGCCCCCTTCGAGTGCCCCGACGCACTGCTCTCCCTCACCCGGCCCGGCGACATCGCCTTCACCGCGCGGGTGGAGCTGTCCGGCGGGGAGACGATGGGCCACATCCACGACCTGATCACCACGGTCACCCGCGGCATCACCTACGAACTGGGCGCCGCCGCGCCGGGCACCGCGCTGGAGATCCTGCTCGGCAAGCGCCACCGGCTCGCCCTCCACACCGACCACGTGGACGGCCTCACCCACCTCCTGCGCGACGCCGTCACCACCATCGACGCGCCCAGCACGCCCGGCGGCGGACTGTGCTCCCACTGCCACGGCACCGGCCGTGCGCACCCCCTGTGGGCGCCGACGGCCGGGCAAGCCTGAGCACCTGGGCAAGCCGTAGGCGACCCTGGGCAAGCCCTCCTCGAAGAGGGCTTGCCCAGGGCCTGTGGCTATGGGGCTTCCCGTCCCGGGCGCAGGACGTCGGCGTAGATTCGGGCCCGGACGCCGGGCTCGCCGGGCTCCTGGCGCACCGGGCTGACGCCTGAGGTGGCCCAGCGCTCTTCCCGCGCGGCCATGACGGCGCGGACAGTGCACTCGTCCCGGCCGGTGATGTCCAGGACCACCAGGCTGGGCTTCGCGATGTGCTGCTCGTCGATTGGTTTCATGAGCTCTGCGACGGTGCTGGGACCGGGCTGGTTTGCCGCTGGTCCCGGGTCCACCCGCAAGAGGACCTGACTCAGGCCGTGGCGCGGTCGGTTCTGTCGGGGTGCGGCCCCCGTCGCGGCCCTGGTGGCCAGGGCCGCACCCCGTACGTCCGAACGTACTCTGTGGCCGAGACCAACGGTTTGGCATTTTCGCTGGCGGCCGCGCTCTGCGGCCTCACGCGTTCGCGTCTGGCCGGGTGACGGTGGGGTGCGACGGGGACAGGCTGGGCGCATGGTCGCGAAGCTGATCGTCTACCCGCCCGACGAGCAGGGTTCTCCAGACACTCGGAGATGCCTCATTTGGGAGGGCCGGTAGAGTGGCGGCAGTCAAAAGAAGAGATCCTCCGATGGACTCCCGGATATCCCGCATACGCTCCAAGCTGGCGAAGGCCCCGTACCAGGCGCAGCGCAGTCACTCGTCCGGTGCCTGGCGTCACCAGTTCCGCGTTGGCCCACGGCTCAGTTCCGCGCAGGCGGACGCTTTCGAGTCCGAGCACCATATCGAATTGCCTTCCGCCTACCGGAAGTTCCTTGTCGAACTGGGGGGCAGCGGTGCCGGCCCGTTCTACGGTTTGCTTCCGCTGGAGGAGTGCAGGCTGTTCACCATGGATCGACAGCCGTCGGACGGCACCCCGCGGGGGTTCCATCACGTGAGCCACGCGGACGCGATGCAAGGGGATCTGTTCCTCGAAATCATCGAGATGGGCTGCTCCGACCTGTGCCTCATCGGTGTGACCGGGCCCCTCACCGGCCGCATGGTCACTGGCAATGCCGATGGCTTCTGGCCTCCGAACGTCTCCTCGGCCCAGGACTTCCTGAGCTGGTACGAACGGTGGCTCAACCACATGCGGGACGGCAAGGACAACAAGGCTTTGGGGCTCACCTCCCCGGCGACCGTCGCAAGCGCCCCCTGGGGGCCCCGGGCCAGAGCTCGGAATACTGTGTGGTCGCAGGCCGCAGGGGGGTAAGGCGGCGGAACCCGGAACCGGGATCACCCCAGCGCCCCTGTCTCATGAGACAGGGGCGGAGTCTGGAGAAGCAGGGCTGGCGCCGGGTGCGCTACGACGGGGTCGCCATCGGGGTCGCGCACCGGCCAGCCGACATTCGGGTCTTCCTCGCGGTCGCCGGGCTGGAGAAACGCCGACGACGTGGATCTCACCGACCCCGACTTCGTGGAGTGGCGAGGCGCCGGCCCGGAAGCCTGAGAGCCTCTCCGCTGACCCTCCGCGGGGGTTGCACCGGAGGGCGGCTGGAGAGTTGTCTGCACGGTTGCTCTAGGCGGGGGACCGTAGGTGTGACCGACGGTGGGACCCCCCGAATCTTGTGATCTTGCATTCCTACAGGTCAGATGCAGTGGGCAAGCCCCCTTCGGAAAACGACACCTCTTTGTCCGCGATAGCCGGACGAAGAGGTCTGTCCCGTGTCCCGGGGGCCGGCGGCGCCGCAGGGGTACATGTACCGGTATGGCTCGTGAACGGATCCGGTGGCCCCTCGTCGTGGACCGCGCGCGGGAGCTCGTGGACGGGTACGCCCCGCTCAAGGTGCCCTTGAGACAGGTCATGTACCGCTTGGCCGCCGAGGGCGTGCTGCCGCACACGCCGCCGATGTACCGCCGCCTGTCCGCCCGGCTGGCCCAGGCCCGCCGCGAGGGCCGCTTCCCCGACCTGACCGACACCGTCCGCCAAGTCCACGTCCCGCCGGCCTGGCCGAGCGCGGACGCCTTCGTGCGGCAGATGCCCGACTGGTTCCGCCTCGACCGCACCGCCGGCCAGGAGCACGCCCTGTACGTCGCCGCGGAGAAGGACACCCTCCGGCAGCAGCTGACCGGCTGGCTCGAGTCCGCAGGCATCCCCGTCCTCATCGTCCGCGGCTCCAGCTCCCAGTCCTACGCCGACGTCGTCCGCGACCGTGTCGCCCACGAACAACGCCAAGCCCACCTCGCCGTGGTCGGTGACTACGACCCGAGCGGTGAGCACCTGTTCAACGCGCTCGCCAAGGACGTGATCGCGTTCGCCCAGGCCGCCAGCGCCGAGGTGGAGTTCGAGCGGGTCGCGGTCACCGACGAGCAGGTTACTGACTACAACCAGCCCACCGCCCCGCCCAAGGCCACCGACCGCCGCTCCTTCTCCGGCACCGCCACCACCCAAGCCGAGGCCCTGCCCCCGGACACCCTGGCCGCCATCGTTCGCCAGGCCGTCGAGGCGCACCGGGACCCGGTGGTCCACCAGCGGACCCTGGCACGCGAGGAGATCGAGCGCCAAGCTGTCCGCGACGGACTGGGACGGGGCTAGCTACGGCGTTGCCAGCCCATGAACTCGGCCAACGAGTACCCGGAAGTCTTGACCAGCTTGGCCGCGATCATCGGCTCCATTCCGTACTGCTCGGCTTCCGCCGCGATCGTGCGCGAGGCGATCGAGGCCCGCCGCGACATGGACATCCTCCAGCAGGTGATCGAGCGGGAGCCGGCCGAGCGGCAGGCCATCATCGACCGGTTGAGCAGCCTGGAATGAGCCTCCGGCTGGCCAGCGGCGAAGGTGTCGGCTGATCCGCTGAACCTCGGGGGCTCATTGTCGGTGGCAGCCGCCAGACTCTCGCCATGGAGACGATCCCTTCACCGGCCGAGGCCGGGGTCGACGCCGCGACGGAGGCGCTCACGCCGTTCGGCTGGCGGACCTACGAGCAGATCCAGGTCGGTGATCACGTCCTCGGACTGGACCCCGTCGACAAGCAGATCCGCTGGAAGAAGATCACGCGCGTCCACCGTCGTCATTGGAACTCGGCATCCGACGGGCCGCTGACGGCATGGCAGCACAGGGCCGTGAAGGCGCTCAGCGCGCCCGGCCAGCCCTGGCTCCAGCTGAATGACCTCGGGCGCAAGCTGGGCGACGACCGCCCCCACGACTGGGCCACCACGGGAGCCCTGGCGGGCCGCGGCTGGGTCAGGATCGTCTTCGGCGGCGGGGCGCCCTGCGCCTTCCCCCACGCCTCCCCCTACAGCAACGAGTTCGTCGAGCTACTCGGCTGGATCATCACCGAAGGCTGCTACCCCAAGCCCCGCCACGAGGGCACCTGGAACCACGTGCAGGTGTCTCAATCAGAGCGGGTCAACCCGGAGAAGACCCAGATGCTCCGCCGCCTCGCGGAGCACTTCCGCCAGGAGGGCTTCACCTTCAACGAGCATCGGCAGGCACCGACCGGCGTGGTCCCTTTCTACATCGGGGTGGACCTTGGAGCCCGCATCCGCCAGGCGCTGCCGGACAAGCAGCTGCCGCCGGCGCTCATCAGCTCGCTGACGGCCACCCAGGCCCAGATCCTCTACCAGTCGCTCATCCTCGGCGACGGGAACCAGCACGTCGGTGGCGGCGACTACTTCATCCAGCTGGACCAGGGGCGCATCGACAGCTTCCAGATGCTCGCCGCCATGCTCGGCTTCCGGACGGCCCAGAAGACCTGGGACGCGTTGAACGGCGTCTTCCGGACCACGGTCTACACCAGGGACTACGGCACCTCGGGCAGCACCAAGCCCGAGCAGCAGGACTACGTCGGCACCGTCTGGCAGATCAGCTTCGCCCGCCCCACAGCCTGGCTCGCCCGGCGGGACCGCACCACCTTCTGGACCGGGGCTGCCCAACCGAGTGAATCCTGAGCCCCGATCCGTGCACCACACCTGTTGCATGCGCTATCGTCATCCGGACCGCTTCTGAGCTGCGAGAACTCGAACCGCACGCTCGCGGCGCCCCGGAGAAACGTAGGCGACTTCGACTGCTCGGGCGAAGACATCGAACGCGACTGGGTGGAGCGGACCGGCTGCTGGAGCTCGGTCACCCGGGTGCTGCTCACCCACGAACAGGTCCGCGCGTACGGTCTCCCGGCGACCGAGGGCAAACGCGACGACCCAAGGTGGCCGGCCTTCGCCCGCCGCTACGTCTTCGACATCGAGCAACCGGTCCAATGGGAAGTCGAAGCGCTGGAGCCGGACGAACTCCAGTGCCTGGGCCTCGCCGCTGTCGACCCGTACATCGACCGAGACGCCCTCGCTCGGGAGATTGCCCGCGAGGAGCAGCAGCGCCGCGCCCTGGAGGACTTCGCTGGCGGGTGGGGAGCGGCGGGTGAGGGGCGGTTCTAGGCGGTGGCCCAAGCCGCACAACCCGGCGGCCAGGCCCTGGTGGAGAGCGGTACGCGGCGCATCACAATCCGCTGCAGGCGTTCCCGAGCAGCCGCAGGGCCCCGTTGCGGCAGAAGGTGCCCAAGCGGGCGCCGCGGTCTCTGCCCGACACGGCGTTCGACGAGCTGTTCGCCGCGATGAGGTACGACCGCGACCGCGCGCTTCTCGCCTTCTACGTCAGCAGCGGTGCCCGCCCGAGTGAACTACTCGGTCTCACCAACAGGTTGGTGGATCCGGAGAACCAGACGATCGGGGTGATCCGCAAGGGCACGAAGGCCCTGCAGCACGTGCCGGCCTCGCCGGACGCGTTCGTGTGGCTGCGGCTGTATCGGCGAGATCTGCCCGCCTTGTGCCTGCGCCGCTCCGCGCCGGTGTTCTGGACGCTCCGGAGACGGCTGCGCCCCTTGGAGTACGACGCAGCCCGCGCCGTGCTCCTGCGGGCCCAAGAGGCACTGGGAACGGACTGGTCACTGCATGATCTACGGCACACCGCGCTGATGCGGATGTCGCAGGACCTGAACCTGGTGGAGGTCCGGGACATCGCCGGGCACGGTTCGCTGCGGTCGACCGAGCCATATCTGCAGCCGCGACAGGAGGAGGTGCTGGCTCACGTGCGTGAGCACTTCGAGCGGCTGCGGGATCCGCAGCGGCGCCACGACGCCCAGCCGCATCTGCCGTCCTCGGTGCTCGGCTACGACGCAGAAGACATGCTCGAACTGTTCGGAGGAGTCCGATGAGGGTTGTTGCTCCTCCCACGCCCCTGCCACGGACCGATGATGCTGTTCCCGCCTCAGACGCGGCGCCGGGCGGTTCGGCAGCAGCAGAGTGGAAGCCTTGGCCGGCGACGCTCCTGAGCGAAGAGGACATCATCGACCGTATTGCTGCTCTGCCCGCGCTCTCTGAGCCGCGGCGGCAGGAGGCCGCACGGGGTGTCCGCATCGTCCTGGCGGCCTTGCGCCGTGCGGAAGGCTCCTGCTGGCAAGAGCGCTGGCACAGCGGCGGCTGGAACCAGGCCCCGGAGCTGGCGACCTTGTTCGGCGACTCCGTACGTGTGAGTGCCTTCAAGAGCTGCGAGATCATGCACGGTCTGGGTGTCTTGCTCTGCTTGGACGTCGTCCGTCCGTCTTATGACTGGCTCGGCCGGTTCCGCTTCACCGCGGGGTTCGAGCGACTGCGCCAGATCCGGGATGCCGAGTTCTTCGCCGCCGTCCGTGATGCGTGCCAGGGGCGGAAGGCCACCCGAGTGCAGGAGCAGCATGCCGTCCGCATGCTGCCGACCCTGCACGGCGCCCGGCGCCGGCAGCGGCCCAACATCCCCGACATGGTCGACTTCTACGGCCTGTCCTGCCCGGATGTCCGCGACCTGATCATCCGGTATGTCACTGAACGCGCCCCGGCCATCGACTACAGCACCACTCGCCAGCTGATCTGGAAACTCGCGAAGCGCTTCTGGAAGGACCTTGGAGAAGCACCACCCCGGCATCGACAGCCTGCACCTGCCCTGCGACGTCGCCCAGGCGTGGAAGAAGCGCATGGGACACGACAACCCGGACCGTCCCTACGAGGGCTACTCGGTACTGTTCGCCGTCCGCGCCTTCTACCTCGACATCTCCCAGTGGGCGCTCCACGACGCCTACTGGGCGCAGTGGGCGGCGCCGTGTCCGGTCTCACTGCAGGACACCAAGGGAGTCGCCAAGCACCGCAAACACGTCACCGCCCGGATGCACCAGAAGGTCCGCCAGCTGGCTCCCCTGCTGCCACAACTGATGGCCAGCGTCGAGGAGCGACTCCGCTTCCAGCAGGAGTTCATCGACCGGGCCCGTGCCGCCGCCCCGGGTGGGGAGTTCGTCCACGGCGGACGCACCTACCAGCGCCGTCGCTACCCGGCCGTCAGGGACCATGACCCGGCGGGGCTGCGCCGCCTGCACGCCACCGACCCGGACACCGGCACGCACATCGACCTGCTCCGTGCCGAAGAGCGAGGCTTTTGGACCTGGGCGGTGGTCAACACCTTCTTCTACACCGGCGTCCGGGTCGAAGAACTGCTGGAGATCACACAGACCGCGCTCACCACCCTGCGTCTCCCCGATTCCGGTGAGACGGTACCTCTGCTGCAGATCGTCCCCAAAGCCGACGCCGAGCGCGTACTGCTCGTCCCGCCAGAGCTCGCCCACGTCTTGGCCAAGGTCAAACAGCGAATCCGGGACGGCCACGAAACCGTCCCAGCACTCCAGCGGTGGGACCCCCACGACCGCGTACTCAGCCCACGACTGCCCTTCCTCTTCCAACGCCGCCACGGTCTCGAGCGCCGCGTGCTCACCGACAAGTACGTCCAGCGCCTGGTCAACGATGCCCTGACCGCACTCGGACACGGAGAACTGAAGCTCACCCCACACGATTTCCGAAGGCTGTTCGCGAGCGAGGCGGTCAGCAGCGGACTGCCCCCGCACATCGTCGCCAAGATCCTCGGTCACGAACATTTGTCCACCACCGAGCACTACATGGCGGTCTACCCCGAGGACGTGCTCCGGCACTACCGCGCCTTCCTCGCCCGCCGCCGCCAACTGCGGCCGAGCGAGGAGTACCGCGACCCCACTACGGAGGAATGGGAGGAATTCCACCAGCACTTCGTCAAGCGCAAGGTCGAGCTCGGCACCTGCGGCCGCGGCTACGGAACTCCTTGCGCGCACGAGCACGCCTGCCTCCGGTGCCCGCTCCTGCAACCCGACCCGGCCCAGAAGCGCCGGCTCGACGAGATCATCGTCAACCTCCGCGAGCGCCTGGCCGAGGCCCACGAACGCGGCTGGCTCGGCGAGGTCGAAGGGCTGGAGATCACCATCGCGGCGGCCGAACGCAAGCTCGCCGGCATGACCCGCCAGATCAACCTCGGCATGCCCGCCATCCCACCCGTACGCCCACCGGGCTCGTCCTAACTAACTGAACGGCGTTGGTACTAGCTACACGAGAGCAAACGAGTAACGGACAAGACGCAACTGTCACTGCAATGAACTATTGCGGCAGCAACGAACATACAATGCGACTATCGCGACCGAAGGGCAGGATTGATAGCAGGGGATGACACTAGCAGGCCGCACCCTCACCGCCCCTGGAGTGCGTGATGATCACACGAGGTAACACTGAATTTAAGAACCCTCACCACCCTGAACCAGATTATGTAGTCAGAGGTTTCGAGCTGCGCCATCAGGACCAGGAAGCAGATTTTCGGTACCGGATGCGCAAGGCAGAGATCGGCCGCCCAAGCGAGGAGCAGCGGGAATACGCCGCGAGGATTCGAGCAGCAGAGGCACGCTCCCAGGGCGTCGACCCAGAGGAGCAACAGAAGAAGGTACACGCTTGGAACGAAAAGCGGGTGGCTGAGTTGCGGGACCATGTCGAACAGGAAGGCGCCCGCGAATACCTAATTGACATCAGCCACATCTTGAATGGCATAGACTTCACAGACTTCGATCCCACCTTCTGGTTCGCTTCGGGGAAAATGGTCCCCGAGCCTCCCTTCGTTGGAGAATGGCCCCCGTCTGACACTTTGCACATCACGGGCAAGGAGACCTGGAGCGAGGGACGGCTCCATCAGCGCTACTTTGGCGCGAGGGTACGATTCGAGCTTCAGCCAAGAAGAATGCCGGATGCACCGACTGGCAGATACAGGTCTGATCCCACCATGGGTCTCGTCGGTGGAGTGACGGGGTACGTAGGCGACGGGGACTACCTGTCAGGCGACCGCTGGTCTAACTGCTGGCTGCACAGGAAGCAGACAATGTATCAATTTGGCTTTGCGGCACCAGGAGACGACAATCGAAAAATCATCGCCATCAGCGAGGCCCCGGCCGAGACGATCTTCTTCATCGAGAGAACTCTTGCCGATGATAGCGTCCTGGATTTTCACACGTTCAGCGGGCAATTTCCAATGCCATCCGTTACGTTCACCCGGAACGACATAGTTCCGACACAAAGCATATGGGTTGAGCTGGAACTCATGTTCCACGTGCAACTTGAAGGAAATAGCCTCTTCTGGATCGATAGAGAGCTCCTTCTTCAAGTATTCCAATGGCCCTTGATTGGCTCCTAACATCAGCGACTCGCCCGCCCTCGACGTCGCCCTGCGGATGCACCGCGCGGGCGCGGACGTCCGCGTCCACGACCCCAGCGTCAACGACCTGGTGCGACGCCACTACCCCGAGCTCACCGTGGTCAACGCCCCCGCCGAGGCCCTCACCGGAGCCGGAGTGCTGATCGTGGCCACCGACTGGCCGCGCTACACCGCCCTGGACCCCGCCTCCCTCGCCGACAGCACCACCCGCACCGTCATCGACGCCCGCCGCTGCCTGGACCCCGCCCGCTGGCAGGCCGCCGGCTGGGACCACCAGCAGCTCGGCGTATCCCCGCCACCACACGGCCCGAAAGGCCTGAAGACATGGACCTGTTCGCGAACGCCGCCGTACACCACGGCGTATCCGGCACCCGAGGCTGGGTCGTCGCCCCCGTACGAGGCGGTCGAGTCCGCTGCGGGCGGCGGCCTCGGTCAGCCCGAGCGCGGCCGCGGCCCGCGCGGGGGTCGAGTCCTGCTGGGCATAGCGGGCCGGGGCGTTCAGCCCCTCCGAGAGAACCCGTAGCCGCCGTGCCCGCGGGGCCGCCCGGCAGCCCGAAGGGCTGGCTCTGACGGCCGGGTCATCGCTGTGGGCGCGGGCGGGCGACGGAGCCCGTTGTCGTCGGCACGGGTCTCGCGGGCAGCGTGCTGCCCCCTGGCGGGCTGCTTCAGCGCGCCGAGCTGGGGATCGAGGGGGAGGAAGTGAAGTGAAGTGGAGCGGGTCCCTTCCCGTCGTCCTTCCAGTCCAGGATCAAGATCGGCTGGACCAGCGTGTCGAGTACGAGGCGGGCGTGAACGATCCGTCCTTCGCTCGGTTGCCCCGGCGCGCGGCGTCAGGTGGGTTCTGCCGGGTCCGGCCCCCAGCCGATGTCTTCGCGGTGCCCCAGCCGTGCGTCCGGATGTCGGGCGGCGCTATGCCAGAGCCAGGGCTGAGTTGGCGTGCCGTACGAACTCGCGGGCGGGCTTGTGGTTCTGCCAGGGCTGGAGGCTGTCGACGACTTCGTGGACGTAGGCGTGGGCGCGGTTCGAGCGGACGCGGGTAAGGATCTCGACGGCCTGGGCGCCGAGGTCGAGACCGTGGTCGAGTTCGCCGGCCCTGATGTGCGCGGAGCTCAGGACGGCCCGGCGGATGCCGACGGCCCGCGTGTAGACGCCGACGGGCATTACTTCGGCCTGCCGGCTCCAGCGCAGCGCGGTCTCCAGGTCACCGAGGTCGCGGCAGATCTCCACGGCGTCGGTGCTGATGCGGGCGTGGGTGAGGTAGCCGACGTGCTCGGCGTCGCGGATGCCCGGGCGGATCGAGGAGAGGAGGTTCTCGGCCGCGGCGAGCGCCTGCCCGGCTGAGCGGGCATCGCGGGCCCGGCCGTGTGCGCGGGCCTCGGCGAGTTTGGCGAAGGCCAGGACCCGGGGAGCAGCATCTTGCTTGCCCTGCTCGTAGGCGCCTTCGGCCATGTCGATTGCTTCGGTGACGTGGCCTTGGAGGTAGGCGTGCAGGCTCATGGTGGCCAGCACATATGAGCCGGTCTGGACATCGCCTGCCGAGCGGGCCAGGCGCAGGGCCTGGATGAAGTGCTGCTGGGCCGTGCTGTGCCGTCCCATGTCGACGGCGGCCCACGCGGCGACGCGGGCGAGTTCGGCGGTTGCGGAGAACAACTCGGCACCGATTTCGTCGGTGTAGGTGCCGCGCAGGAGTGGGGCCGCGCGGTCCTGCAGTACAGCGGAGACGGATGAGGCCATGGCGTTGCCGCCGCCGAACTTGGAGTCCCACCGCCGGGCGTCCTCGGAGGCCAGCCACAGCTCGTCCAGGTCCGCACGGCCCACCTGCCTGCCTCCGGTGCGCGGTGCGGGGGTGTCGGCCGGCTTGGCGAGCCAGCGTCGGACCGGGGTGTGGTAGGCGGCGATGGCGAGCGGGCCACCGGTCAGCAGGGTGCGGCGGTGCATGCTGCTCCAGTATTCGGCGGACAGACGGAGGGCCTCATCGGGGTCTCGCGGGAAATCCAAGCCCATGTCCGCCCAGCTCTCCCGCAGCTCGCCCATCCCGATCTCGTCGAGCGTCACCGTCCGCCCTAGGCGTTCTCCCAGCACAGCGGCGATCAGGGCGGGTACGGGGGCACGGGGGGTCATGCCGCGATCGATCCAGTTCGAGACACTCGTATGGGTGTAACCCCGTGACACCCCTGCCTGGCTGCTGAGGGCGTTGACCCGCCGGGCGAGGCCCTCCCGTGTGACCCCGGCGAGCTCCAGCAGGCGCTTGAGTGCCGCGTTGGGAGGCTTGCGCTGTCGCTTTGCCGTCGCCATGGCGACCTTCCTTCCGCCCGTAAGGCCTGCAACGTCGGTTCCGGCTGGGGTCGTTCGAGCCTATGCCCGCCCACTGACATGTGGGCCCCGTGCGATGTGTTGGCCCCCTTGTGCGCCTCCCGGGGAGCGGCGGCCGCACGGTTTCCTGGACTCCTCACCGGAACCCGGGCCACTGGAGGAAGGCAACGGGCACGCCCCGTAGAACAACGCGAGCGCGGCACCGAGACCGTTCGGCTGCGCGAGCCGTGCGCAGAGCCCGACCCCGGGCTGCACAGAAGCCGCCGGGCTACCACGGCTCCACCCGGGGCCAACCGTCCGCCACCGCACACCCTCAGCGTCAACCGAAAGGGAAGACCTGTCATGCTCAAGATCGCCCTGTACGGGCTGCCCGGCGCCGGGAAGAGCACCGCGGCGAAGGTACTTACCCAGGAGCTCTCCTCCAAGGGAATCGACGTCGCACGCCTGAGGCTGGCGGAGCCCCTCTACGAGGCTCAGCGTGCCGTCTACGCGATGGCCGGGCGGCCCTTGGCCGACGAGAACCAGCAGGACGGCCGGCTGCTGAACCTGCTCGGTACCGAGATGCGGCGCATCAACCTGGAGGCGCTGACCGGCCCGTTCACCTACCGGGTGCGGCAGGCCGAGGCCGAGAGCCCGAAGACGGTGCTGCTGTGTGACGACCTACGAGCCCCGGACGTGGCAACCGTGACCCTGCTCGGCTTCCGGCTCGTCGAGATCAGCGCCCCGGCCGCCCTGCGCAGGTCCCGACGGCAGGCGCGTGGTGACCTGAGCGCCGGCGACGAGAGCCACCCCACCGAGGCGCCGCTCCGGTGGAGCCGTGGCGCAGGATCGACAACGCCGGCAACCTTGCCGAGTACCGGAAGCGTCTGGCCCTGCTGGCCCGGGAGCTGATCGCGTGATCCTGACCGGACCCGAGATCCAGCGCCAGCGCGCCCTGGGCGCCCTGACCATCGAGCCCTTCGACCCCGCCCTACTCAACCCAGTCTCCTACACCTACCGGCTCGGGCCGGTGCTGCGCACGCACCGTGCGGGAACGGCCGACACCCACGGCGAACTTGAGCTGGACGAGGTCAAGATCCCCGATGACGGATTCGTGCTGATGCCCGGGCGGGTGTACCTGGGAACCACGATGGAGGAGATCGGCAGCACCGACTTCGTCGCCTCGCTCATCGGCCGCTCCTCCATCGGCCGGCTGGGGCTGTTCGTCCAGTACAGCGCAGACCTGGGCCAGCTCGGCGCCTGCCACTCCTGGACGCTGGAGCTCAAGGCCTCCGCGCCCACCATCGTCCGGCCCGGCCTGAAGATCGGCCAGGTCAGCTTCTCGGTGGCCACCAGCGGCCGGATGCCCTACACGGGCCGCTTCGGCCGGATCAACGAGGCCACCGTTGCGCCGCCCTGGCTGCTGGCCCCGGCCGCCCTCGCCCACACCTGAGGAGACCTCGTGATCCTGACCGGACCGGCTATCACCGCCGAGCGCGAGCGCGGCCGTTTGATCCTGGAGCCTTTCCACCCCGAACAGGTCCAGCCGAACAGCTACGACCTGACGCTCGGCCCCACCCTCATCCACTACACGGGCGAGGTCCTCGACACCCGCGCCGAGAACCCCTACGTCGAGGTCGACATCCCCAAGGACGGGTTCGTGCTGGAGCCGCACCGCGTCTACCTTGGCGCCAGCGCCGAGGTCATCGGCAGCAACTTCCACGTGCCGAAGATCAGCGGCCGGTCGGGCGCGGCCCGGTTCGGCCTGTTCATCCACTGCACGGCGGATCTGATCGACATCGGCTCGATCGGGCAGACGACCTTCCAGTGCCACTCGGTGAATCCGCTGAGGGTGCATGCCGGCGACCGCCTCGGGCAGGTGACCTTCACCCGCTCTTACGGCGACATCGTGCTCTACGACGGCAAGTACCAGGGCAGCCGCGGCCCACAGCCCTCCAAGATCCATCAGGACACGGCCCAGGCGGCAGCCTGATGAGGGGCGACGTCGTCCCGAACCCGGCCGCCGGCTGGACCGACCCCGTCGCGCGGGACCTGGTGTCGGCGGCCTTCGAGACGATCCGGGACCGCTACGTGCTGGCCCGGCACCAGATCGCGGCCGCAGTCCTGGACGCCGACGGGCGGGTGCACCTGGGCCTGCATGTGGACGCCATGGTCGGGCGGGCGGCGGTCTGCGCGGAGGCCGGAGCGCTGTCCGCGGCCCGCTTGGCCACCAGCGCCCGCCTGCTCGCGGTGGCTGCCGTCCGCTTCCCCAAGCCCACCGAACCACCGCTCGCACGCATCGTGCCACCGTGCGGGCTGTGCCGCGAGCTCCTCCTGGACCACGCCCCGCACATCTGCGTCGCCCTGCCCGACAACCCGCAGGCGCTGATCCCGCTGGCCGGCCTGCTGCCCCATAAGTACGTGGGCACCAAATGGCCCGCACCGCCGCTCACCCACCCCTAAACCACCAAGCAAAAGGAGCCCCGTCATGAGCCGGACCGACTTCCGCACCGCCGCCCTGGACGCCCTCGCGAAGAAGGTCATCCCCGAGGAGCACTTCGAGTTCTCCATGGAGACCGCCCGCGACAACTTCTTCAAGGACACGGGGATGCTGGACGTCAAGCAGGACGTCCACAACCGCTTCCGCACCAACCCGAAGTCAATGGTCAGCCACATGACCGACAACCTGGACCTGATCGGGCAAGAGGACCTCCTGGACCTCGGGTGCGGCAACGCCTTCGTCCTGGAACACCTGCGCCCCCACCTCGCCGACGGCACGATCACCGGCCTCGACGTCGCGCCCGCCGTCCTGGACGCCGCCCGGGCCCGGATGCATGGCACCGCCACCCCCTGCACCTGGATCGAGGGCAGCGCGGACGACCTGTCCATGCTCGCCGACGGATCCTTCGACCGGGTCATGGCCAACTACATGATCCACTACGTGCCGGACCTCGACCGCTGCTTCACCGAGGTCCGCCGGGTCCTGCGCCCCGGCGGCATCTTCCAGCTCACCACCGACCGCACCGACAGCATGCTGGAGATGTACCAGGTCCACTTCGCCGCCCTGAAGGCGATGGGCGCCCCCAAGGACCTGATCAAGGCCACCCCCAAGGGCAGGCTGTCCCTGGACAACGGCGCCGGCCAACTGGAGCGGCACTTCGAGAACGTGAAGCGGGTCACCTGGCAGGACCAGCTCCGCTTCACCGACCCCGAGCCTTTCCTGCGCTTCTACCAGGTCGGCCACAACCACTGCTGCGCTTCCTCCGAACCCGACGAGCGCCTGGACGAGGCGTTCTTCAGCGAGCTGCGCGCCCGGGTGCGTGCGCAGGTCACCGAGACGATCAAGGAACACGGGTACTTCGCGGTGACGAAGTACACCGGATCCTTCCTCTGCTCCTGACCCGTGCGGGGCGGGCGGGGCCGAGGAGCGTTGGTAGCGTCGGCGGTGCCGTGCCGGCCGGTGCGGCACGGGCCCACCGACGGAAATGAACTCCCGATGAACCCGACGATCCGCAGGGCTGTGATTCCCGCCGCCGGACTCGGCTCCCGCCTCCTGCCGCTGACCAAGGCCACGCCCAAGGAGATGCTCCCGGTCGGCGACCGGCCGGTCATCGAGCACACCGTCCGCGAGCTCGTCGCCTCCGGGATCACCGACATCACCATCGTCGTCTCCGGCGGCAAGTCCCTCATCCAAGATCACTTCCGGCCCAACCCGCAGCTCGTCGAGCAGCTGCGCGCGGACGGCAAGGACGAGTACGCCAAGGCGGTGGAAGAGGTCGCCGAGCCGGGGAAGGGCGGGGCGGCTAGAAGTCCTGCCAACTGGGCGTACAGCGGGCGTGTGGTCTGCCCGATGTAGTGCACCACCTGGGGTTCACGAGGGTCGATGAGGGCATAGATGATGCCGCTCTCCTGCATCGCTGATCCTTTCCGGGGACCCGTACGGCCTGGGGCAACACTGGTCACAGCGGTTAACAGCAGATTCAGCATGCAGAAACGGGGGGCTGCCGGAGGGCGCGACCTGAGAAACGGCTACCGGCGTCGCGGCTTCGTTGCGGTTGGGTGCCGGACGGGGAGTCCGGCGGCGACGCGCCTCCCTTAGGGTGATCGTTTCCAGAGGGAGTGAGGAGCAATTGAAGACGATGCGCATCCGGCGGCGCTTGGTGGCCGGTGTGGTCATGGCGTTGACGGCCGCGACGGCGGGTTGTTCGCAGGCGCCCGACCGTCTTGACGCGGTACCACCCGCAGTGAAGCAGCCCGTGGTGCCGCCGAGGGTCGCCCACGACCCGCCGGCGACGTTCAGGCCGACGGGAGTTCTCATGCCGTGGGAGGCCTACTCCGGCCTTCTGAACATCGCAGG
>NZ_JBIVEG010000022.1:0-118574 GCF_044747545.1 Streptomyces sp. NPDC090077 | reverse complement strand
CCCGTTCCCTGGGGCTCCGCCCCAGACCCCGCGCCTCAAACGCCGGCGAGGCTGAAATCAGCCCCGCCGGCGTTTGAGGCGCGGGCGCGGTAGCGCCGTAGGGGTCCGGGCGCAGCCCGGGGAACGGTGGAAGGGCGGGTAGGGGACCCGCACCGCGCAGCGGCCGACCACCCGCAGACGACGTACCGGCCCCGGACACGCGAACCGGCCCCGCCCCGCATCCGCCGGACGGAGTCCGGCGCAGCGGCGCGAAGCCGGTGAGGCGCCCCCGGCGCCGAGCCGCGCGAGCGGCGCGTCAGGAAGGAGCGTTCTCCGGGTGGTGGCAGGCCGTCTGGTGGCCCGGCTTGATCGTCAGCAGCGGCGGATCCTGCTTCGCGCAGAGCTCCGTCGCCTTCCAGCACCGCGTGTGGAAGCGGCAGCCGGCCGGCGGGGAGATCGGCGAGGGGACGTCGCCCTTGAGCAGGATGCGCCCGCTCTTGGCCCCGCGCCGCCGCGGGTCCGGGACCGGCACCGCGGACAGCAGGGCGTTCGTGTACGGGTGCATCGGGGACTCGTACAGCGACTTGCGGTCCGCCAGCTCCACGATCTTGCCGAGGTACATCACCGCGATGCGGTCGGAGACGTGCCGGATGACCGACAGGTCGTGCGCGATGATCACGTACGTCAGGCCCAGCTCCTGCTGGAGGTCGTCCAGCAGGTTCACCACCTGCGCCTGGATCGACACGTCCAGCGCCGACACCGGCTCGTCCGCGACGACCAGCTTCGGCTTCAGGGCCAGGGCGCGCGCGATGCCGATGCGCTGGCGCTGGCCGCCGGAGAACTCGTGCGGGTAGCGGTTGTAGTGCTCCGGGTTCAGGCCGACGAGCGAGAGGAGGCGCTGGACCTCCTTCTTGACCCCGCCCTCGGGCGTGACGCCCTGGAGCTTGAAGGGGGCCGAGACGATCGCGCCGACCGTGTGCCGCGGGTTCAGCGAGCCGTACGGGTCCTGGAAGATCATCTGCACGTCGCGGCGCAGCGGGCGCATGCCGGCCACGCCGAGGTGGGTGATGTCCTTGCCCTCGAACTCGATGCGCCCGGCGCTCGGCTCCAGCAGGCGCGTGATGAGACGGCCCATCGTCGACTTGCCGCAGCCGGACTCGCCGACGACGCCGAGGGTCTCACCCCGCCGGACGTCGAAGTCGATCCCGTCGACGGCCTTGACGGCCGCGGTCTGGCGGCTCAGCAGCCCCTTCTTGATGGGGAAGTGCTTGACCAGGCCGGTGACCTTCAGCAGCGGTTCCGCCTCGGCGACGGCCGTGGCCGAGTCCTGGGCGGCGGTGTCCTTCTTCATGTCGGTCACAGCTTCGGCGCAATCTCTTCGGTCCAGATCCGGGTCCGCTCCTCCTGCGACATGTGGCAGGCGGACCAGTGCCGGCTGTCGTCCTGGGTCAGCTCGGGCCGCTGGGTGCGGGTGATGCCCCCCTTGGGCACGTCGGCGTAGGGGCACCGGGGGTTGAACGCGCAGCCGCTCGGGATGTTGATGAGGCTGGGCGGCGAGCCCTTGACCGGGATCAGGCGCTCGGTCTGGTCGCGGTCGATGCGCGGCATGGAGCCGAGCAGTCCCCAGGTGTAGGGGTGGCGGGGCTCGTAGAAGACCTTCTCGGCGGTGCCGCGCTCGACGCAGCGGCCGCCGTACATCACGAGGATCTCGTCGGCCATCTCGGCGACCACGCCGAGGTCGTGCGTGATCATGATGACCGCGGAGCCGAACTCCTTCTGCAGGTCGCGGATCAGGTCGAGGATCTGCGCCTGGACGGTGACGTCGAGGGCGGTGGTCGGCTCGTCCGCGATGAGCAGTTCGGGGTTGTTGACCAGCGCCATCGCGATCATCGCGCGTTGGCGCATGCCGCCGGAGAACTCGTGGGGGTACGCGTCCACGCGCCGGTGGGGCTCCGGGATGCCGACGCGGTCGAGCATCTCGACGGCGCGGGCGCGGGCCTTCTTCTTGTCGACGTCGTGGTGGGTCCGGTACGCCTCGACGATCTGCTTGCCGACCGAGTAGTACGGGTGCATCGCGGACAGCGGGTCCTGGAAGACCATCGCCATCTTGCGGCCGCGCAGCCGGCGCACGTGGTCGGCGTCGGCGCTGACCAGGTCCTCGCCGTCGAGGATCACCTTGCCGGAGATGTCCGGGCGGCTGCGGGCGTTGCCGGTGCGGTGCAGGCCCATGATGGCCAGCGAGGTCACCGACTTGCCGGAGCCGGACTCGCCCACGATGCCGAGGGTCTTGCCGCGCTCCAGGTCGAAGGTGAGGCCGTCCACGGACTTGACCAGGCCGTCGTCGGTCGGGAAGTGGACCTTGAGGTCGCGTACGGAGAGGAAGGGGGCCGCGTCGGGCGCGCCGCCCTGCTCGGGCACGAAGGCCGGCTGGTCGGAATCGTTCTTGGTCACGTCAGCCTCACGCGCGGGTCGATGACGACGTACAGCAGGTCCACGATCAGGTTGGCGAGGACCACGAAGAGGGCGGCGAGCAGGGTGACGCCCATGATCACGGGAAGGTCGCCGGCGCTGATGGCGGCCACGGCCGCCGTGCCGAGGCCCTGGAAGTTGAAGGTGGTCTCGGTGAGCACCGCGCCGCCGAGGAGGCCGCCGAGGTCCAGGCCGAACATGGTGACGACCGGGGTGAGGGTGGAGCGCAGGGCGTGCTTGCGGATGACCACGGACTCTTTGAGGCCCTTGGCGCGGGCGGTGCGGATGTAGTCCTCGCCGAGGACCTCCAGCATGGTCGCCCGGGTGATGCGGGCGTAGGTGGCGGCGAAGAGGAAGGCCAGGGTGATCCAGGGCAGGATCATGCTGTTGAGCCAGGCCGCCGGATCCTCGGTCAGGGGTTGGTAGTTGGAGACGTCGAGCCAGCCGAGGCTGTAGACGAGGATCGCCGGGGCCACCATGCCCGTGAAGAAGATCGGCAGGGAGACGCCTGCGAGCGCGCCGACCATGACGGTGCGGTCGATGGCGGTGCGGCGTTTGAGTGCGGAGACCACGCCCGTGGCCACACCGGCGATCACCCAGATCACGGCCGCCCCGAGGGCGAGCGAGAGGGTGACCGGGATCCGGTCCATCATGGTCTCCCAGACGGGCGCCTCGGTCTTGAAGGAGTAGCCGAAGCAGGGGGCCGCACAGTGGGTGATCTCGGTGCCGCCGTCGTAGTCGCGGCCGGCGAAGATGCCCTTGACGAAGAGCAGGTACTGCTCGGAGATGGGCTTGTCGAAGCCCATCTTCACGCGGATGCCCGCCAGGGCGGTCTCGTTGGTCTCCCGGCCTGCGTACATGAGCGCGGGATCGCTGCCGGTCAGCTTCGGGACCGCGAAGAAGATGCCGAAGGTGACCACGGAGACCACCAGCAGCGTGGCGGCGACGTTGAACAGCCGCCGTATGAGGTAGACGAGCACTGCAGTCGGCCGCCCGGGGCTGGTGGCCGCCGCCCCTCGTGGGGGCGGCGGCCAGCGCCTGCGGCCTTCACCTGCCCTTCGGACTAGCGCATGTGCGGTGAAGGCACTTACTTACGTGCTGAGTTGCGGTTGCGGGCCCGGCGGTCGGCCGGGCTGCAGGGGCCGCCCGGCGCATCACCGGGCGGCCCGCTGGTTCTGCTGCTGTGCGACTACTGCTTGATGCCCACGGTGGCGAGGTCGATCTTGCCGAAGGACTCGTTGAAGAAGACGTTCGTCAGGCGCGGGTTGTGGTAGACGAGCGCCTTGTCGAAGTTGATCGGCAGGTAGAGCGCCTTGTCCATGACCTTCTTGTTGATCGTCCCGTAGAACGGAGCAGCAGCCTCCGGGGTGGCGGCAGCAGCGGCCTGGTCGAACAGGCCGTTGATCTCGCTGTCGTTGACCTCGGTGTAGTTGTTGTTGCCGTTCGGCAGGATGAACGATCCGTCGACCAGCGGCTGCAGGAAGCCCGCGCCGGAGTTGTAGTCGGCGCCCCAGCCCATGACGATGATGCCGTAGCCCTTCTTCTTCACGTTCTCGGGCGAACCGATCGTGGAGGAGGAGAGCTTGCCGTCGAACTGGTCGATGGTCGCCTTGATGCCGACCTTGGCGAGCGAGGCCTGCAGGGACTCGGCCGTCTTCACCTCGGGGGCGCGGTTGTTGCGCACCGCGATGACGGTCTCGAAGCCGTCGGGCTTGCCACAGGCCTTGAGGGCCTCCTTGGCCTTGGCCTCCTGCGGCTTGCCCTTCGTCAGGCCGAAGGGGTCGTAGCTCTTGTCCGAGCCGGGGACACCGGCCGGCAGCATGTTCGCGCCGAGGTCACCGCTGGTCGGGCCGCCACGGGCGGTCTGCAGGGACTTCGGGTCGGCCGCGTAGATGACGGCCTTGCGGCACTCGATGTTGTCGAACGGCGCGACCGTCTGCGGGAAGGCGAAGTAGCGGATGTAGCCCGTGAACGGGTTGTCCGCGTTGGCCTTGAGCTTCTCGTCCTTGAGGATCTTGTTCTTCGCGGCCTGCTGGACACCGGTGCCGTCGACGGCCATGTCGATGTCGCCCGAGAGCAGGCGCTGGTCCATGTCGTCCGGGTTGGTGGTGACCGTGAAGGAGACCTTGTCCGGCAGACCCTTGCGGATCGGGTCCGTCTTCGGGTCCCAGTTCTCGTTGCGGACGAAGGTCGCGCCCTTGCCGGCGGTGAAGCTCTCGACCTTGTACGGGCCGGTGGACATCGGCTTGTTGGTGTACGTGGCGCCGGTGTCCTTGCCCGCCGGGACCGGCGAGGAGGACGGCATGGCCAGCAGGTAGCTGAAGTCGGAGTTCGCGCTCGCCAGGTTGAAGACGATCGTCTTGTCGTCCGGCGTCTCGACCGTCTTCAGACCCATCTTGTTCGGGTCGGTGTCCTTGTACGGGCCGGGGTACTTCTGGCCCTGGTCGAGGAGGTCGATCAGGTAGGTCGGACCGCCGGACAGCACGTCCTGCGCGAAGACGCGCTCGACGCCGTACTTGATGTCCTTCGAGGTGATCGGCGTGCCGTCCTCGAACTTCACCCCGTCCTTGAGCTTCAGGGTGTAGGTCTTGCCGTCGTTGCTGATGACCGGCAGGGCCTCGGCGAGGTCGGGGACGACCTTCGTGCCGTCCTTGCCCGGCTTGGCGTCGTAGGCCAGCAGGCTGCGCACGTAGAGGCGCTGCATGTTCCAGACGAAGCCGTAGTAGGCGCGCGCCGGGTCGAGGTAGTCGACGTCCTGCGGGGACCAGAGCTTGAGCTCGCCGCCCTTGGCGTCCGAGGGGTTGATCACGGCGGTGGCGGCACCGCTGTAGCCCTTGCCGCTGTCGCCGTCGGCCTTGTCGTCCTTCTTGGCCGCGTTGTCACCGCACGCGGCGGTCATCGAGAGGGCGGCGATCACGGCGGTGATCGCGAGAGCCTGCTTTCTGCGGGTCACGGTTGTCCAACCTCCATAGGTGGTGAATCGAAGAAGCGGTTCAGCTGCCCTTGGGGTCGAGTGCGTCACGCAGCCCGTCCCCGAAGAGGTTGAACGCCAGGACGGTGATGAAGATCGTCATACCGGGAACCACCATGTACATGGGGTCGTCCTGGTAGATGGGGACGGCGTCGGAGAGCATCTTTCCCCAGGAAGCGGTGGGCGGCTTGACGCCGGCGCCCAGGAAGCTGAGGGCCGCTTCGGTCAGGATGTTGGTCGGGATGATCAGCGTCGCGTAGACGAGGATCGGCGCGACCAGGTTCGGCAGCAGTTCCTTCAGGAGGATGTAGCCGCGGCCGGCTCCGAGGCTGCGCGCGGCCTCGACGTACTCGCGCTCCCGCAGGGAGATCGTCTGTCCCCGGACGATGCGGCCGATGTACGGCCAGCCGAAGAAGCCGATGACCAGGATGAGCACGCCCATCCGGACGCCCGAACCCTCGAAGCCCCAGACGGAGTTGGGGACCACGGAGACCAGGGCGATGGTGAACAGCAGCTGCGGGAAGGCCAGCAGCAGGTCCATCAGGCGGCTGATGACCCCGTCCACCCAGCCGCCGAGGAACCCGGCGAGGGCGCCCAGGAGGCTGCCGAGGACGACCGAGACGAAGGCCGCCAGGAAGGCGACGACCAGCGAGATGCGGGCGCCGTAGACGATCCGGCTGAACACGTCGCGCCCGTTGGTCGGTTCGACGCCCAGCAGGAAGTCGGAGCTGATGCCGCCGAAGGAGCCGAGCGGTGTGCCCAGGTCCGGATCGATCATGTCCTCGTGGAACTCGTTGGGGTCGTGGCCCAGCAGGTTCACGATCAGCGGCGCGAAGACCGCCACCAGGATCAGGAGGATCACGATCACGCCGCCGGTCAGCGCGACCTTGTCGCGCTTGAGCCGCATCCAGGCGATGCGGCCGGGCGAGCGGCCTTCGATGGCCTTGGCAGGGACTTCGGCTACGGACACGGGTGCGGGTGATTCCGCGTCCGTGTCGTGCAGTGGTGCCGTCATCGTGGTGGGGACCCCTCTCGGCCGACGGGTGGTCGGCCCATGCCCGCCGCTGTGGCGGCGTTGGTGCGGAGTGGCGCTCCCGTGCTCGGGGCACGTGAACGCGTACGAGGTGCGAGGTGCTGGCAGTGCTGGCAGTGCGGCCGTGCTGTGGGTGGAGCAGGGTGCGGTGCGTGCGGTGCGGTGCAGCTGAAGTGCGGGAAGTGCGGAAGCGCCACGTCGGGACGAGCGGCGGAGTCCACGTGCCGAACCGGGTCCTGGAGGACTGACCGGCTCTTGGGTGGGGAGTCTTCATTGGGCGCTCGACCAGCCGCCAGACCCGCAGATGAATGGATGCGCAACCGTGATCTGAGGCCGGGGTTCCCGTTATCCGGACTCCGTTCACGGCTCAGCGGAGCAAGACCGTCCGTTCGGTACGCAAACGGACATCACGCCCAACTGTAGGGAGGAGCACGCCAATTGGGCGCCCACCTACGGCGAAATCCGGACAAGACGAAGGCCGCCGGGAACCGTGGTTCCCGGCGGCCTGGTGTCCGTCGGACGGGGTCGTCCCAGAGTGCGGGCGCACCCCGGAAATCCCTGTAGGGAGCTCGGGGAAAGCGTCTCCCCACCCCCCTGAGGAGGTCAGTAGGCGGCGGCCTGCCCCTCGCGGTCGTAGAAGGGACGGGTCTGCGAACGCAGCCACATCGCCACCGGATCGTGCTCGTCCGCGAGCGCGACCGTGCACACCGGGACCCCCTCGGGCACGACGCCGACCGACTGGCGCATCATCTCCCGCACGGACTCCAGCGCGGGCGCCGAGGCGTCGTACAGGTCGAGTCCCACCGCGAGGTACGCGGACCCGAGCGAGGGCTGCACCCAGGCGCGGCGCAGCGACCGCACGGCCGGCGTGCGGTGCGCGTGCTGGGTCAGCAGCCCGTAGAACTGCGGGAGCTCCAGGGCCGGCTCGGACAGCCGCAGCGGGCCCGCCGGCATCCGGTCCAGGCCGGTGGCGACCCGGCGCAGGTCGGCCCAGGGGATGCCGAGGCCGCCGCCCTGGGCGTGCGGGTTGACCCACAGGCCCCAGCGGTCCGGGTAGAGGGCGCGGGCGATGTCCCGGCCCGTGACCACCTCGTAGCCGCGGTTCCAGCCGCTCGCGGCCAGTTCCTGCGGCGAGGTCACGCAGGGGGCGTAGCCCAGCCCCTCGACCTCCATGCCGCCGTACTGGGCGTCCGGTGAGCCCGGCTGCCCCTGCCACAGGAGCATCCACAGCCTGCCCTCGGCGAGGGCGTGCAGGAATGACTCATAGCTCTCATAGCGCCCGGGAGTCACCTGGCGCAGCATGTGCTCGACCTGCCCGGCCGCGGCCGTGCCTGACGCACTCACCCGGTACCCCTCTTCGTCTTCGTCCGCCCGTCGTCCACACGTCCCGACCAGCTTAAGCGGCGCTACGGGAGGTAGAAGGGGCGTACGCGCTCACGAATCCACTCCGTGACCGGGTCCTCGGCGGCGTCCAGCAGGATCAACTGCACCGGCCAGGGCGCCGGTACGCGGCCCAGGGCGCGGCCGAGCGCCTCCAGCGGGGCGCTGCGGGATTCGGGATCCCATCCCACCAGGCGGACTCCGATGTAGAGCTGGGGCTCGCCGCCCTCGACGCTGGCCAGGCAGCGGTGGGCGGAGGCGACGGCTCCGGTGGCCCGGAACTCCTCGGCGGCGACGGCGAGGAAGTCGACCGGGTCGTCCTGCCAGTCGGGCTCGAAGAGCCGGACGCGGCCGCCGGTGGCCGGGCCGTCGAGCTCGCTGCGCCCGGCCCGGCACAGCTCCGCTACGGCGGCCGGCGGCAGCGGGACCCCGACGGCCCCCTCGGGGTTCACGGCGATGCCGAGCTGCGGGGGCAGGCCACGGGCGAACTCGACGGCGGGGGCCACCGCGAAGTCCATGGCGGGGCCGGCCGCGAAGCGGAACTGGGCCTCGGAGCTGTAGACGGGGACGTACGCCGCGCCGTCGATCAGCATCGTGGGGAGGTCGAGGGAGGTGCTGTCGGGGCCGCCGCCGGCCGGCAGCGGGATCCAGACCTGGCTGCGGCCGAGCGCCTCGATGATCCGCGGGCCGGCGTCCGCCCGGCCGAGCGCCGCCCCGAGCACCTGCTCCAACTCGTTCGCCGGCCAGCCGTTGCCTTGCGCCTGCATCTGCCCGTGCCTCCGTGTGGGTCCGCCTTGTGTGGCCCCGAGGCTATCGGGGCCGGGGCCGGTGGGTCGGGTGCGGGGGGCTGCGCCGCTGCGCGGGGCGAGGTCCCCTGCCCTCCCCCGGACCCCGTTGCGCTCGAACGCCGCGCGGGCCGGAATCCGGGGGCGGAGTCAGCTCCCGAACGTGATCCGGGTGACGGCGGCAGCCGAAGGGCGGTCCAGGAGGGTGACCGAGGCGCAGCCGCGGGGGGCGCGGCCGGCCTCCGCGCCGCGCAGCAGCCGGGACACCGCCCCCCGGTGCCGGGCGAAGGCGTACGCCGACACCCGCCGGCCCCGGACCGCCTGCCCGGACAGGGCCTCCTCGGGGGTGGTGTCCAGCAGCAGCAGGTGCAGCGCCCGCCCGCGCCGCCGGGCGACGGCGGCCAGCAGGCCCCGGACCCACGGCTGGGTGCCGCAGTCGTGGACCACCACAGAGGCGCCGGAGCGCAGCTCGCGCCAGAGCCCCCCGTAGTGGGCGGCGCGCACCAGCGGCCGGTACACCGCGTACGGCAGGCGGGACGGCATGCGGCGCTCCCAGCGCTCCCGGGTGTCCTGCGAGTCGATGCCGGCTTCGGCGGCCCGCTTGATCAGGGTGCTCTTGCCGCCGCCGGGCAGCCCGGAGACCACCACGATGTCCCCGGCGGCGTAGCCCAGCCGGTGCGGCCGCGCGGGCTGTCCGCGCAGGTCGCGGACCGGTCCGCCGCCCGCCGCGGGCCGGGCGGTGCTCCGCGCCGCCGGGACCGCCCCGACGGCGCCTGTCGTCGTAGCCACTCCGAGTCTCCGCACAGTGATCGTCTCCCCCGAATCGGGCCGCGAGGGCCCCATGCCCACTGAATGTAAAGAGACGGTAATCCGACGGCCCCGGTTGCGGCCGGGCATTCCACAGCGCGGACGGCCGGCCCCGTCCGGACCGCAGGTTCTTCCGGGCCCCTCTGCCCTCTCCCGGCCGTCCCGTGCAATGATGTGCGCCATCTGGACACCAAACTGCATACCGGCCGCTTGAATCCGCGCGGGAGAGTCCCGGCAGGCCGTGAGGCCGTGCCCGGGCGCCGAAGGAGCAAGTACCTCCCTTGAATCTCTCAGGCCCCGTACCGCGTGGATGAGGCAGATCTGAAAAGCGAGCCCCGCCGCGTCCGTCCCCGACGGACGTCCGGCGCGTGCTCCACCCAAGGTGCAAGTCGGCGTTCCCCCTCCGGGAACTCTCGGCGAACCTCTCAGGTTCCGATGACAGATGGGGAGGAACCTCCTCGTCATGTCATGCCCTGGGACCCGGGAGCCACACCCATGAGCACTGCCCCCCGCCTGACCGCGCTCGACGCGCTGCACCGCTCGCTCGGTGCGACCATGACCGACTTCGCGGGCTGGGACATGCCGCTGCGCTACGCCAGTGAGCGCGACGAGCACAACGCCGTGCGCACCAAGGCCGGCCTGTTCGACCTGTCCCACATGGGCGAGATCACGCTGACCGGCCCGGAGGCCGTGAAGGCGCTGGACTACGCCCTCGTCGGGAACATCTCCACCGTCGGCGTCGGCCGCGCCCGCTACACGCACATCTGTCAGGAGGACGGCGGGATCCTGGACGACCTGATCGTCTACCGCCTCGGCGAGACCGAGTACATGGTCGTCGCCAACGCCTCCAACGCCCAGGTCGTGCTGGACGCGCTCACCGCGCGCGCCTCCGGCTTCGACACCGAGGTCCGCGACGACCGTGACGCGTACGCGCTGATCGCCGTCCAGGGCCCGGAGTCCCCCGGCATCCTGAAGTCGCTCACGGACGCCGACCTGGACGGTCTGAAGTACTACGCGGGCCTGCCGGGCACCGTCGCGGGCGTGCCCGCGCTGATCGCCCGTACCGGCTACACCGGCGAGGACGGCTTCGAGCTGTTCGTCTCCCCCGAGCACGCCGTGCAGCTGTGGCAGGCGCTGACCGAGGCGGGCGCGGGCGCCGGTCTGGTGCCGGCCGGCCTGTCCTGCCGCGACACGCTGCGCCTGGAGGCGGGCATGCCGCTGTACGGGCACGAGCTGACCACCGCCCTCACTCCCTTCGACGCCGGGCTGGGCCGGGTCGTGAAGTTCGAGAAGGAGGGCGACTTCGTCGGCCGCGCCGCCCTGGAGGCCGCCGCCGAGGTCGCGGCCACCAAGCCGCCGCGCAAGCTGGTCGGCCTGATCGCCGAGGGCCGCCGCGTCCCGCGCGCCGGCTTCCCGGTCGTCGCCGGCGGCGAGGTCATCGGCGAGGTCACCTCGGGCGCCCCGTCCCCGACGCTGGGCAAGCCGATCGCGATGGCGTACGTCGACGCGGAGCACGCCGCGCCCGGCACCTCCGGCGTCGGCGTGGACATTCGCGGTACGCATGAGCCGTACGAGGTCGTGGCCCTGCCCTTCTACAAGCGGCAGAAGTAACCCTCGTACCGGGCTCCCCCGTCTCAGTACGCAAGACCACCATTCGTATCCACCTCCCCGCATCCAGGAGAATCAGGTCATGAGCAACCCCCAGCAGCTGCGTTACACCAAGGAGCACGAGTGGCTGTCGGACGCCGTGGACGGCGTCGCGACGGTCGGCATCACGGAGTTCGCGGCCACCGCGCTCGGTGACGTCGTCTACGCCCAGCTCCCCGAGGTCGGCGAGACCGTCACCGAGGGCGAGACCTGTGGCGAGCTGGAGTCGACCAAGTCGGTCAGCGACCTGTACTCCCCCGTCTCCGGTGAGATCACCGAGTTCAACCAGGACGTCGTGGACGACCCGTCGCTGGTGAACTCCGCCCCGTTCGAGGGTGGCTGGCTGTTCAAGGTGCGCCTGTCGGAGGAGCCGAAGGACGCGCTCTCCGCCGACGAGTACGCCGCGCTCACCCACTCCGACAACTGACACCCCAGGGGCCCTGAATGTCCGTTCTGAACACCCCCCTCCACGAGCTCGACCCCGACGTCGCCGCCGCCGTCGACGCGGAGCTCGTACGCCAGCAGTCGACCCTGGAAATGATCGCGTCGGAGAACTTCGCTCCGGTCGCCGTCATGGAGGCCCAGGGCTCGGTCCTGACCAACAAGTACGCCGAGGGCTACCCGGGCCGCCGCTACTACGGCGGCTGCGAGCACGTCGACGTGGTCGAGCAGATCGCGATCGACCGCATCAAGGCGCTGTTCGGTGCCGAGGCCGCGAACGTCCAGCCGCACTCCGGTGCGCAGGCGAACGCCGCCGCGATGTTCGCGCTGCTGAAGCCGGGCGACACGATCATGGGCCTGAACCTGGCCCACGGCGGTCACCTGACCCACGGCATGAAGATCAACTTCTCCGGCAAGCTCTACAACGTGGTCCCGTACCACGTCGGCGAGGACGGCCAGGTCGACATGGCCGAGGTCGAGCGCCTCGCCAAGGAGTCCAAGCCGCAGCTGATCGTCGCCGGCTGGTCCGCCTACCCGCGCCAGCTGGACTTCGCCGCGTTCCGCCGGATCGCGGACGAGGTCGGCGCGTACCTGATGGTCGACATGGCCCACTTCGCGGGCCTGGTCGCCGCGGGCCTGCACCCGAACCCGGTGCCGCACGCCCACGTCGTCACCACCACCACGCACAAGACCCTCGGCGGTCCGCGCGGCGGTGTGATCCTGTCGACGCAGGAGCTGGCCAAGAAGATCAACTCCGCGGTCTTCCCCGGCCAGCAGGGCGGCCCGCTGGAGCACGTGATCGCGGCCAAGGCCGTCTCCTTCAAGGTCGCGGCCTCGCCGGAGTTCAAGGAGCGCCAGGAGCGCACCCTGGAGGGCGCGAAGATCCTCGCCGCCCGCCTGGTCCAGGACGACGTCAAGGCCGTGGGCGTGGACGTGCTCACCGGCGGCACGGACGTGCACCTGGTCCTGGTCGACCTGCGCAACTCCGAGCTGGACGGCCAGCAGGCCGAGGACCGCCTCCACGAGGTCGGGATCACGGTCAACCGCAACGCCATCCCGAACGACCCGCGGCCCCCGATGGTCACCTCGGGTCTGCGGATCGGCACGCCGGCCCTCGCGACCCGCGGCTTCGACGCCGAGGCGTTCACCGAGGTCGCCGAGATCATCGCGCAGGCGCTGAAGCCGAGCTACGACGCCGCCGACCTCAAGGCGCGCGTCTCGGCCCTGGCCGGGAAGTTCCCGCTGTACCCGTCGCTCTAGGCGCGGACCGGGGGCCCGGCCTTGTTTCCCACAAGGCCGGGCCCTTTTCATGACCGCCCGCACCCGTACGGGCACTCCCCGGCGCCCCGCACCCCCCTGACGGGGCCGCCCGGGCCCTCCGGCACCGGAACGCGACCCGGCTCACTCCTGGCGGCCCCGTCCGGGAGGCGAACCGTTCATCTCCACGCGTTACGCTCGTCTGCCGGACAAAATCCGCAGATCACCCCGTCTTGATCACCACACCCCTGCCCCCTCTCCACCCCACGAGCAGACAAGGGAGTCCGCCAGTGGCCATCTCCGTCTTCGACCTCTTCTCCATCGGCATCGGCCCGTCCTCCTCCCACACGGTCGGCCCGATGCGCGCGGCGCGCATGTTCGTGACGCGGCTGAAGAAGGACGGCCTCCTCGCCCAGACGGCCGCCGTGCGGGCGGAGCTCTTCGGTTCCCTCGGCGCGACCGGCCACGGCCACGGCACGCCCAAGGCGGTCCTGCTCGGCCTGGAGGGCCACTCCCCCCGCACGGTGAACGTCGAGACCGCCGACGACGAGGTGGAGCGGATCCGCAAGAGCGGCAAGCTGCGGCTGCTGGGTACGGACATAGGCGGTGCCCACGAGATCGACTTCCACGAGCCGAGCCAGCTGATCCTGCACCGCCGCCGCTCGCTGCCCTACCACGCCAACGGCATGACCCTCTTCGCGTACGACGCCTCCGGCGCCCCGCTGCTGGAGAAGACCTACTACTCGGTGGGCGGCGGCTTCGTCGTCGACGAGGACGCGGTCGGCGAGGACCGGATCAAGCTCGACGACACCGTGCTGAAGTACCCCTTCCGCTCGGGTGACGAGATGCTGCGCCTGGCGAACGAGACGGGCCTGTCGATCTCCTCCCTGATGCTGGAGAACGAGAAGGCCTGGCGCACCGAGGAGGAGATCCGCGAGGGCCTCCTGGAGATCTGGCGGGTCATGCAGTCCTGCGTCTCGCGCGGCATGTCCCGCGAGGGCATCCTCCCGGGCGGCCTGCGCGTCAAGCGCCGCGCCGCGTCCACGGCGCGCCAGCTGCGCACCGAGGGCGACCCGATGATGCACCGCAGCGAGTGGACGACGATCTACGCGATGGCCGTCAACGAGGAGAACGCCGCGGGCGGGCGCGTGGTGACCGCCCCCACGAACGGCGCCGCGGGCGTCCTGCCGGCCGTCCTGCACTACTACGTGAACTTCGTGCCCGGCGCGGACGAGGACGGCGTGGTCCGCTTCCTGCTCGCCGCGGGCGCGATCGGCATGCTCTTCAAGGAGAACGCCTCGATCTCCGGCGCCGAGGTCGGCTGCCAGGGCGAGGTGGGCTCCGCCTGCTCGATGGCGGCGGGCGCCCTCGCCGAGGTGCTGGGCGGCACCCCCGAGCAGGTCGAGAACGCCGCCGAGATCGGCATGGAGCACAACCTCGGCCTGACCTGCGACCCGGTCGGCGGCCTGGTCCAGATCCCCTGCATCGAGCGCAACGGCATGGCCGCCGTCAAGGCCGTCACCGCCGCGAAGATGGCGATGCGCGGGGACGGCAGCCACAAGGTCTCCCTCGACAAGGTCATCAAGACCATGAAGGAGACCGGCGCCGACATGAAGATCAAGTACAAGGAGACGGCCCGCGGCGGCCTCGCGGTCAACGTCATCGAGTGCTGATCCCCGGGATCCGGGAAAAACGAAAATGACCTCCAGTTCGGGGTTTGGACCGAGTTGATCACGCTTGCGAGGGAAGAAGCAGGTCCGGGCTGGTTTCTCGATGATCACGTGCGCCACTCTGGTCACGCGACGTCGCGTCACCCCCGGGCGGTCGGCCAACCGCCTTACCCCCTTGCTGTTTTGCGTACTGGAGGCTTCACCATGGCAGGCATCCGCAGCATCCGCGTGATGGCGGCGCTCGCATCGCTCCCCCTCGCCGCCGCCCTCTTCACGGGCACGGCCCAGGCGGACAACGGGGCCGGCGCCGCCGGCACCGCCTCGAACGCCGCCCTCGCCGGGATCCTCGGCAGCGGAGTGGGCGGCAGCAACCTCGGCAACTCCTCCACCGCGCAGCAGGTCGCGTCGGGCTTCGGGGCGTCGAACCAGAACAACGGCGCCCAGGCCAACGGCTCCGGCTTCACCGCGATCGGCCAGTCCAACAACCACGACTCGCTGATCTACAACCCGCTGCCGTAGCGGCCGGCCGCGCGGCCGGTCCGCCGCGCGCCACCGGGCCCGCCCTCCCCCCGGAGGGCGGGCCCTTCGCGTTCCCGTGGCCGAAAAGAGGCCCTGCGGCCCGGCTGCTCGGGACCTTCGGCCCCGGAGCGCGCCGCCGGGCCGGGGATACCGTGCCGGAAGGGCTGCGGGAAGACCCTGCGCGCGACGAGAGGCAGCCGCCGATGGCCACCATCACCGAACAGAGACTCCTGCCGCTCCGGCTGGAAGCCGCCCCCCTGTCCGTCCCCCTCACCGGCCGGTTCGTCTACCGCACGGACCGCCCGTACGAGGTGGCCGTCGACTTCCGCGGCGCCGGGACGCACCTGGCCCGCTGGGTCTTCTCCCGGGAGCTGCTGCTCGACGGGCAGAGCAGCGCCACCGGCGAGGGCGACATCCAGGTGTGGCCGCGCTGGAGCGGCTCGGAGCCGCGCGTCCTGCTCGGCTTCAGCAACGGCGAGCAGAGCTGCGTGGTCTCCGCCCGCGCCAAGGACGTGCGCGAGCTGTGCCGGCGGATGACGGAGCTGGTGCCGGTCGGGCAGGAGCGGCGCCACTACGACCTGGACGCACAGCTGAGCGCGCTGCTGGCTTTCTGAGGCGGCGCGCGCAACCGTACGCCCCCCGGCGGTGTCCTATGAGATGACAGGCAGTCCCCGTCTCACGGAACCGGGGAGACATCATGCGTCACCCGCACCGCCGCCGGCTCGTGGCCATCGCCACGGGTGCCCTGCTCACCGCCGGGCTCGCGCTCTCCGCGTCACCGGCTTCCGCCGCCACCACGACCACCCGCACCCAGACGCCCCTCGTCGTCAACGCCCGCTGGGGCGGGCACTGCACGTACGACCGGCTCGTGATCGACCTCCAGGGCTACGTGCCCCCGGTCACCGTCACGCCCGTGTCCGAGCTCGTCTACGACGGATCGGGCCAGCCGGTACCGCTGGCCGGGAAGTACTTCCTGGAGATCCGCCTGCACCCGGCCGCCGGTCACAACGACGCCGGGCAGAACGTCTACCAGGGCCCCAGGCTCCAGAAGATCTACCTCAGCAAGCTCAAGGGCATGGCCATGACCGGCGACTACGAGGGGTACGTGACCTTCGGCGCCGCCTTCGACACCAAGCCGACCTGGAAGACCTCCGTCCTGCACGCGCCCGAGCGGCTCGTGCTGGACTTCCCGCACCCCAACACCTGCTGACCCGCGTACCGCCCGGAGCCCGCCGGCCCGCTGCTAGCGGTGTTCCGGGTTGGGGAAGTCGAAGCGGCAGCCGGCGTCCCACAGGGAGCGCTGGTTGCCGTGGGCCGGCATGCCGCCGGAGCGCTTGAGGAGCGCTGCCAGGTGCATCAGGTTCCAGGACATGAAGGTGGTGTTCCGGTTGGTGAAGTCGTTCTCCGGACCGCCCGAGCCCGGGTCCAGGTAGGAGGGGCCGGGGCCGGCCTCCCCGATCCAGCCGGCGTCGGCCTGGGGCGGGATGGCGTAGCCGAGGTGCTGGAGGCTGTAGAGGACGTTCATGGCGCAGTGCTTGACGCCGTCCTCGTTCCCCGTGATCAGTGCTCCGCCGACGCGCCCGTAGTAGGCGTACTGGCCGTGCTCGTTCAGCAGCGACGAGCAGGCGTAGAGCCGCTCGATGACCTGCTTCATGACGGAGCTGTTGTCGCCGAGCCAGATCGGGCCGCACAGCACCAGGATGTCGGCGTCCATGATCCGGCTGTACAGGACCGGCCACTGGTCGCTGTCCCAGCCGTGTTCGGTCATGTCCGGCCAGACGCCGGTGGCGATGTCGTGGTCGACGGCACGGATCAGCGAGGTGCGGGCGCCGGCCGACTCCATCACGGCCCGGCTCCGCGCGATCAGGCCCTCGGTGTTGCTGGTCTCGGGGGAGCGTTTGAGGGTGCAGTTCACGTAGACGGCGGAGAGGTCCTCGTAGCGGGGGCTGTCGTCGTCGGCCATGTCCTCCACCGTGCCGGGCGCCCGGCGGACCGGCCAGCGGGCGGGGCCCGTCCGGGTGCGCGGCGGGGCGGCGGCCGGGTGGCCGGATCGGTCCGGGTTGTGACGGTCCGTACGGACGACTAGGGTCGTCTGGCCTTGGTGTTCGGGAAACCGGTGGGAAACCGGTGCGGCCCTCGCCACTGTGATCGGGAAGTCCGGCTCCACTCCCTCGCGGGAAGCCACTGGGCCCGCGTGGGAGACCGCACGGGCCCGGGAAGGCGGAGCCAGGGCATCAGTACCCGTGAGCCAGGAGACCGGCCGGGGCGCGTCGTCCATCCACGAGGTGCTGGAGAGGTCTCCCGAACCATGCATATAGCCGAGGGGTTCCTGCCCCCTTTGCACGCGGTCGCCTGGGGCGCCGCGTCCGCCCCCTTCGTCGTCCACGGGGTCCGCGCGCTGACCCGCGAGGTGAAGTCGAACCCGGAGAGCACCCTGCTGCTCGGAGCGTCCGGTGCGTTCACTTTCGTCCTGTCCGCCCTGAAGATCCCTTCCGTGACGGGCAGTTGCTCCCACCCGACGGGGACGGGGCTCGGGGCCATCCTCTTCCGGCCGCCGATCATGGCGGTGCTCGGCACGATCACCCTGCTGTTCCAGGCCCTGCTGCTGGCCCACGGCGGGCTCACCACGCTCGGCGCCAACGTCTTCTCGATGGCCATCGCCGGCCCCTGGGCGGGCTACGGGGTCTACCGGCTGCTGCGCAAGTCCGGCGCGCCCCTGATGGTGACCGTCTTCTTCGGCGCGTTCTTCGCCGACCTGGTCACCTACTGCGTCACCTCGGTCCAGCTGGCGCTGGCCTTCCCCGACCCGGCGAGCGGCTTCCTGGGCTCCCTGGAGAAGTTCGCGGGCATCTTCGCCCTCACCCAGATCCCGCTCGCGATCAGCGAGGGCCTGCTGACGGTGCTCGTGATGCGGCTGCTGATGCAGTCCAGCAAGTCGGACCTGGTCCGGCTCGGGGTCGCGAAGCTGACCGGCGGCAAGGGCGCGAAGCAGGAGGCGGCGGTCTGATGACCAGGAACGCGAAGATCAACACCCTGCTGCTGCTCGTGGTGGCGGCACTGGCCGTGCTCCCCCTCGCGCTGGGGCTCGGCGACGGCAAGGAGGAGCCGTTCGCCGGCGCCGACGCGCAGGCGGAGAGCGCCATCACCGAGCTGAAGCCGGACTACGAGCCCTGGTTCTCCCCGCTGTACGAACCCCCCTCGGGCGAGGTCGAGTCCGCACTGTTCGCCCTCCAGGCGGCGCTCGGGGCGGGCGTGCTCGCCTACTACTTCGGCGTCCGCAAGGGCCGCCGCCAGGGCGCGGCGCAGGCCCTCGCACAGTCCGGGGCCGGGGCCGAGCAGACCCCGGAGCCGTAGGCGGTGCTGCCGATCGACGTGGCGGCCCACTCCAGCCGCTGGCGGGGGCGCCACCCGCTGGAGAAGGCCCTGCTGGGCCTCGGGCTCACCGTCACCGCGGTGTGCCTGCCGCCCTGGCCCGGCGGGCCGCTGGTGGCGGCCGCGACCCTGGCCGTGCTGCTCGGCCCGGCCGGGGTGGCCCCGCGGCAGCTGTGGCGGGCCTTCCGGATCCCGCTGGGCTTCTGCGTGACCGGGGCGCTGCCGCTGCTGGTGTCGGTGGGCGGCCCGGACGGCTTCCTCGCCCCGGCCCCGGACGGGCCCCGGCACGCGGCCGAACTGCTGCTGCGCACCTCGGCGGCCTCGCTCGGAGTGCTGCTGTTCGCCTTCACCACCCCGGTCTCCGACGTGCTGCCCCGGCTGGTGCGGGCCGGGGTGCCGGCCCCCGTCGTGGACGTGGCCCTGGTGATGTACCGGATCGGCTTCCTGCTGCTGGACTCGGTGGCGCAGGTCCGGCGCGCCCAGGCGGCCCGGCTCGGGCAGACCGGCCGGGCGGCGGTGTGGCGCTCGCTGGCCGGGCTCGCCGCGACCTCGTTCGTCCGGGCCTTCGACCGCGCGGCCCGGCTCCAGGAGGGGCTGGCGGGGCGCGGTTACGACGGCGCGCTGCGGGTGCTCGTGCCCGAGGCGACGCTGTCCCGGCGGTTCCTCGCGGGGTCCGCCGCCCTGCTGGCCGCCCTGGTCGCGGGGACACTCGTACTGAAGGAGCTGTGGCTGTGACCCCGTTGGTGGAGCTGGTCGGCGCGGGGTACGCGTACGAGGACGGCCCGGCCGTGCTGTCCGGGGTGGACTTCGGCATCGCCGAGGGCCGCGCGCTGGTGCTGCTGGGCCGCAACGGCAGCGGCAAGACCACCCTGATGCGGTTGCTGAGCGGTGGCCTGCGGCCCGGTTCGGGCTCGCTGCGGCTGGGCGGCGCGGAGGTGGCGTACGACCGCAAGGGGCTGGTCCGGCTGCGCACCTCGGTGCAGCTGGTGGTGCAGGACCCGGACGACCAGCTGTTCGCGGCCTCCGTGGAGCAGGACGTTTCCTTCGGCCCGATGAACCTGGGGCTGCCGGCGGCGGAGGTCCGCGAGCGGGTGGACGCCGCGCTGGCCGCGCTGGACATCACGGCGCTGCGGGACCGCCCGACGCACCTGCTGTCGTACGGGCAGCGCAAGCGCGCGGCGATCGCGGGCGCGGTGGCGATGGCCCCCCGGGTGCTGATCCTGGACGAGCCCACGGCCGGGCTCGACCCGGACGGGCAGGAACGCCTCCTGGACGTCCTCGCGGGACTGCGCGCGGCCGGCACCACGGTGGTCATGGCCACCCACGACGTGGACCTCGCGGTGCGCTGGGCCGACGACGCGGCCGTGCTGACCCCGTCGGGGATCCGCACGGGCCCCGCCGGGGAGCTGCTGGCGGATCCGGAGCTGCTCGCGTCGGCGGGGCTGCGGTCGGCCTGGGCGCCGGTGGTGGGCGCGTTCCTGCGGGCCCGGGGGGTGCTGGCGGACGGGGCGCCGGGGCCGCGTACGCCCGAGGAGCTCGCGGCGCTGGGCTGAAATCGCCCGCACCTAGGATGGCGGCATGTCGCTGCCGCACGCCATCCTCACCGCCCTGCTGGAGAAGCCCTCGTCGGGGCTGGAGCTGACCCGGCGGTTCGACAGGTCGATCGGCTACTTCTGGTCCTCGACGCACCAGCAGATCTACCGGGAGCTGGGGCGGCTGGAGGAGGCGGGGCTGATCCGGGCGCTGCCCAGCGAGGTGCCCGTGCGCGGGCAGAAGAAGGAGTACGAGGTGCTGCCCGGCGGCCGCGCGGAACTGGCGCGGTGGGTGGACGAGAGCCAGGACCCGAAGCCGGTGCGGGACGCCCTGCTGCTGCGGATCCGGGCGGCGGCGGTGGTCGGGCCGCAGCGGCTGGGGCCGGAGCTGCGGCGCCATCTGGAGCTGCACCGGGCGCAGTTGGCCACGTACGAGGCCATCGAGGCGAAGGACTTCCCGCCGGGCCGGGACGCGGCCGCCGACCGGCTGCGCCGGCTCGTGCTGCACGGCGGCATCGCCCTGGAGGGGTTCTGGCTGAGCTGGCTGGAGGAGGCCCTGGCCGAGGTGGAGGCCCTGGCCGCGGCGGAGCCGCCGGAGGGCGGGGCCTGACGCGCCCCCGCCCCGGCGGGCGGGGCGGGGGCGGACGTGCTTACTTGTTCAGGGAGGCCCAGAACTCGTCGAAGCTCATCAGCTTGTCGCCGTCGCTGTCCTTGGCGGCGATCACGGAGTCCGCGACCGCGGCGGTGACGTAGTGGTCACCCATCGCCTTCATGGCCGCGCTGTACTCGTCGGCCGTGACGAAGCCGTCACCGTTCACGTCGAACTGGTCGAACGTCGCCCGTGCGCTCTCGATGTCAGCCACTGGGTCCACCCCTTCTCGGTGCTTGTTGACCGGCTCAGGGTAGCGGCCCCGGGCCCGGGGGGCTTCCGCGGGTCCCGTTCGGGCGGCAGATAGATATTCAATTACCCGCCCGTAAGCCGCGGGAACAGCACGCCCGACAGGCGGAATCAAGAATTCCAGCGAACAAGTCCGCCTACCGCTTGTCACGCTCCGGGATCACGGCCTAACGTACCGGCATTGCCGCCACACCAGGAGCGCAGGGCTCCCAGGGACATGCGGCAACAAGGGCGATCACAGGTGACGATCTCAGCTGACGCATCATTCGAAGTTCTGCCCTTCACCCGTACCTGCCGCCATATCTGGGAAGACGGCGACCATGTGCTCATCGGCGTGAGCCCCGGAAACAGCTACTTCAGCGCCGAGCGCGTGGCCGGCCTCGCCCGATGGGCCGTGAGCCGTTTCGCGCAGGTCGACTTCGTCTACGCGGACCTCCACGTGGACCGCATGTTCGGAGCCTTCGGCTACACCCCGGAGCATGCGGGCAGGCGTGCCTCGAAGGAGATCAAGGCGGTCCGGCGGAGGATCGTCAAAGGAGTCGAGGATTCGGGATCACCACACGCCGAGATACGAGTGCGGGCTCTTTCCGAGTTCCTGGCGAACCCCGTCTACCAACTACTGCACCGGCGCGTCCTGCATTTCCTGGAAACCGACGACACATTCCGCAAGGGCTGCGAGGAAATGGCATTGCATTTCATCGGGTCGAAGTTGCCCGAGGGTGAATCCATGACGGATTCCCAGTTGCGGGTGTGCTTCGACTACCTGGCGGCCGAGCTGCCCTTCTTCATCGACACCCCCAGCATTCTCGACGTGCCGTCCTCCGTGGCCGCCTATCACGTCAGGATGCCGATGACCGACGTGCTCTTCGCCCGCGGCGGGGGCCTCCGCGCGACCCGCAACCAGGCGTACGCCGTCGTGCGCCCCGGGACCGAGGACTCCGCAGCAGCCACCGGAGGGAGCGCCGATGAGCGTCGGGCGGCGTGAGGGCGCGGGGACCCCGGAGCAGCCGCTCCTGGACTTCCCGCTGTCGCGGCGCGGGGACGTCCTGCCGCAGGAGTGCTCCTGGCTGCGCGAGAAGGCGCCCGTCGCCCGGGTCCGCACCCTCACCGGGGACCCGGCCTGGCTGGTGAGCAGCCACGCGCTGGCCCGGCAGGTGCTGGAGGACGAGCGCTTCAGCCTCAGGGACACCGCGGCCGCCGGGGTGCCCCGCCAGTACGCGCTGACGATCCCGCCCGAGGTCGTCGACAACATGGGGAGCATCAACAGCGCGGGCCTGCGCGACGCGGTGATGAAGGCGCTCAGCCCGCGCCGGCCGGGGCTGCGGGAGGCGCTGCGCGACGCGGCCGGGGAACTCCTGGACGCGCTCGTCGCCGAAGGGGGCCCGGCCGACCTCCGGGCCGGCTTCGCCGACCCCTTCTCGGCCGCGCTGCACTGCCGGGTGCTGGGGGTGCCGTTCGAGGACTGGCGCCGGCTGATGTCCGGGCTGGACGTCGCGTTCATGACCGCTCGCGAGCCGTTCCCCGACTCGGCCCTCAACTGGTACAAGGACGTCGGCTACTTCACCGACCGGTTCCGGGATCAGCTGGCGCTGCCCGCCGAGGAGCGTACGGGGCTCCTCGGCACCTTCGCCGGGCTGCGGGAGGCCGATCCGGAGTCGGCGCACCTGACGGACGAGATGTTCGCGACCGTCGCCGTCTCCCTCTTCGGCGCGGGGGCGGTCTCCACCTCGGCGTTCCTGGTCCTCGCGGTCCTCGCGCTGCTCCAGCGGCCCGAGCTGATCGGCCGGCTGCGCGGGCATCCGGAACGGACGGGCCGGGCCGTCGAGGAGCTGCTGCGCTGGAACCTGTCCGTCGGGGACGGCCTGCCGCGCATCGCGCTGGCGGACGTGCGGGTCGGGGAGGTCCTGGTGGAGCGGGGCGAGCTGGTGCTCGTCCTGCTGGAGGGGGCCAACTTCGACCCGGCGGCCTTCGAGCGCCCGGAGGAGCTGGACCTGGAGCGGAAGGACGCGGGCGGCCACCTCGCCTTCGGCGCCGGGCGGCACTTCTGCCCGGCCTCGGCACTGGCCCGGGCGCACGCCGAGACCGCGCTGGAGGTGCTGGTGGAGCGGCTGCCGGGGCTGCGGCTCGCGGTGCCGGCGGAGAACCTGGTGTGGCGCACGGGCTTCATCAAGCGGCTGCCCGAGCGGCTGCCGGTCGCCTGGTAGCGGCCCCGCGGGCGCGGTGTCCCGGGTGCTGTGCGAGCTCCCGGGGCACCGTCGCGTCCGCTACCGGAAGATGCCCGTGTGGCCCAGGGAGTAGCGGCCCGGCTGGGGGTACACGGCGAGCCCGTGGGGGCCGCCGCCGACCGGGACGCGGGCCAGCTGCTTGCCGGTGACGGTGTCGATCGCGTAGACCTCGGAGTTGTAGCGGCCGGAGAGCCACAGCACCTTGCCGTCGGCCGAGACGCCGCCCATGTCGGGGCTGCCGCCGTCGGGCAGCTGCCACTTCTTGGTGAGGCGGTTCTCCTTGAAGTCGAAGACCGAGATGCTGCCCTCGCCCCGGTTGGAGACGTACATCTCCCTGGAGTCGCGGCTGACGTACAGGCCGTGGCAGCCCTTGCCGGTGGGCAGCAGCTTGGGGACGTCGAACTTTTCGCCGCTGAGCACCCACATGCCGTGCGCCATCATGTCCGCGACGTAGAAGGTCTTCCCGTCCGGGGAGATCTTCACGTCCTGCGGCATGGCCCCCTCGAAGGGCAGCTTCTGCTGGCCGATCACCTCCATCTTCTCGGTGTCGACCTTGAGCAGCTCGCCGGAGAACTCGCAGCTCACGATGAAGTAGCGGCCGTCCGCCGAGAAGTCGGCGTGGTTGACGCCGAAGCAGGTGACGGGGACGGTCTTGACCCGGTCCATGGTGTGCGGGTCGCGGAAGACCAGCTCGCGGTCCATGGAGGCCATCACCACCGCGTACTTGCCGTTGGGGGTGAAGTACAGGTTGTACGGGTCGTGCACCTCGACGGGCTTGCCGGCCTCGCCGGTGGCCGGGTTGATCGGGGTGAGCGTGTGGCCGCGGTTGTTGTTGACCCAGAGGGTCTTCATGTCCCAGGAGGGCACCACGTGCTGCGGCTGGACGCCGACCGGGATGGTGTCGATGACCTTGTAGGTGGCCGGGTCGATGACGGACACCGTGTTGGAGTTGGTGTTCGGCACGTAGACCCGGGACGGGAAGTCCTTGACCGCCGGGGCGAGCTTGTTCGGCCGGTCCGCGGCGTACACGTCGTGGGGGTCGAGCAGCGGGGGCATCCCGGCGAGGCCCTGCGGCACGGCCGGGACGGCCTTGGCGGGCACCCTGGCGGGACCCTTGGTGCCGAGCGCCTCGGCGGGCGCCTTGTCCGCCGATCCGCAGCCGGCCAGGGCGGCGAGGAGCAGACCGGCCAGGAGCACGGTGGCCTTCCGGGGAAGGCGGGTGGTCTTCATGAGGTCAGCAGCTCCGTGGTGGTCACCGCGCGCAGTTCGCGGCGCGCGAGTTCTTCGAGGAGGGGCGGCATCGCGTCGACCGTGTCCGCGTAGCCGAAGTGCAGGCTCACCACCGATCCGGGCCGGATCGTCCCGGTGACGTTGCGGATGACGGCCGCCGCGCCGGGCGAGGTGAAGTCGAGGGAGTCCACGTCGTACGAGAGGACGTGCGGGTAGCCGGCCCGCTGGGCGAGGGTGCGGACGAGGGGGGTGGCGTACTGGGTCTGCGAGGGGCGGAACCAGGTGCCGATGGAGCCGGTGAGCCGTTTGAGGCGCTGGGCGCAGCCGGTGATCTCGGCGTAGGCCTCGGTCTCGGACATGCCGTTGATCGCGAGGTGGCGCTGGGTGTGGTTGCCCAGTTCGTGTCCGCCGTCGAGGATCCGCCGGGCCATGTCGGGGTGTTCGTCGAGCCAGCCGCCGATGGCCAGTACGGTGACCCGCGCGCCGGCCTTCTCCGCCGCGGCGAGCACGGCGCGGGCGGTGGCGGGGTCCCCGTTGCCGTGGAAGGTGAGCGCGACGCGGGGCCGGTCGCGGGGGCCGTGCTCGATCTCCACGGGCTGGCCCGGGATGCGGCGGGGGGCGGGTGCCGCGGGCGGCTGCCCGGCCGGCCGGGCGGGTGTGGCGGGGGCGGCCCGGACGGGCCCCGGCGCCGCCGGGCCGCCGCCCGTCCCGCAGGCCGCGGTGAGGGCGCCGACGGCGGCCGCGGCCGTGGCGCGCAGGGCCGTGCGACGGTCTGGATAACAGAGCACCCGCCCATTTAAGAGCCGGAGGACTCCAAAGGTAATGATTGACCCAATTTGGGACTTTCGTCAGCCGGGCCTTCAGAGCAAGGTGTCCGCTATGTGATCAACGATTTACACACAGCGGTCGATACTTATTCATCGATTACGAGGCGCGTGGCCCATCTCACCTAAGATTTAGGTGGAAACTCTTGGGATATGCACACTTATGTCCGAGTCGGGACTTTTGGCGTTTGAGCCCTCGTCTGCCATAGTCGGAAGCACGGCTTCCCTTTGACCCGAGCGAAGTCCGCTCGCCGAGGATCACACACCCCATCGATCCTCGGCGTCCCATGAAACCCCCGTAGCGCCCCACCTCGGCGACAGGGGGTTTCTGGCGTTCCGGGGCCGTTCAGCGGTCGGCGACCCGCATCTCGAACCAGGTGATCTTGCCGCGCGGCAGCAGGTCGGCACCCCAGCGGTCGGAGAGCTTGTCGACGAGGAACAGCCCCCGCCCCGTGGTGTCCAGCTCGTGGACAGGCATCAGACAGGGCAGCCCGCGCGAGGGGTCGCGCACCTCCACCCGGATCCAGCCGCGCCGCCGCAGCATCCGTAAGCCGAAGGAGCGGGCCCCGGTGTGGCGCACGGCGTTGCCGACGAGCTCCGAGACCAGCAGGACGGCGTGTTCGGAGATCTGCGGCGACAGCCCCCAGAAGCGGATGACCACGCTCTGGGTGAGCCGGCGGGCCGTGCTCGCGGACTCCGGCATGGACGGCAGCGTCACCTCCGCCTCGGCCGGGTTCCCGTACAACTCCAGAGCCCTCAGGCCCTGTTCCTCCTCGGCCGCCGCCGTGAGCCGTACGGCCGAAGCGCTGCTGCGCTGCCGCGGCTGTTCCACACCCTCCAGGCCCGCCATGCACCCATCATGGACGGCCCGCGCACCCCTCCGGGCCGTTCCGCAGGAATACACCCCTCGGAACCATGGATTCCGAGGGGGTGTCCCGGCATATGCGAAAGGCAACCGAGGCCCGCACGAACCACCCTGACCTGGGGTGACGTTCGGCTGCGCGGCGATCACGGTCCGTGGATCACCAGGTCCCCTTAAGGTTGCCTTAAGGCCTGGCTAATCCACCCGCAGGGGTTCCGGGCGGCCGCGCTCCAGCGCTCCTCAGACGAACTTGGCCTTGCCGGGGCCCTCTTCGACGAAGCTGCGCATCCCGCGCTCGCGGTCCTCCGTGGCGAACAGGCCCGCGAACCAGTTGCGTTCGATGGTCAGGCCGGTGTCGATGTCGGCCTCCAGGCCGGCGTCCACACACTCCTTCGCGGCGCGCAGCGCGATCGCCGGACCCTGGGCGAGCTTCGCGGCCCAGGCGTGCGCCTGCTCGTACACCTCGGCGGCGGGCACGACCCGGTCCACCAGGCCGAGGGCGAGGGCCTCCTCGGCCTTGACCATGCGGCCGGTGAAGATCAGGTCCTTGGCCTTGGACGGGCCGATCAGCCGGGAGAGCCGCTGGGTGCCGCCCGCGCCCGGGATCAGGCCGAGCAGGATCTCGGGCTGGCCGAGCTTCGCGTTGTCGGCGGCGATCCGGTAGTCGGCGCACAGGGCGAGCTCGCAGCCGCCGCCGAGGGCGTACCCGGTGACGGCCGCGACGACGGGCTTGGGGATGCGGGCCACGGCGGTGAAGGCGTCCTGGAGCGCGCGGGACCGGGCGACCATGGCCGCGTGATCCATGTTCTGCATCTCCTTGATGTCCGCGCCGGCCGCGAACACCTTCTCCCCGCCGTAGAGGACGACCGTGCGCACGTCGGCGCGCTCGGTGGCCTCCACGGCGAGCTCGCGCAGCCGGTCCTGGGTGGCGATGTCCAGGGCGTTCATGGGCGGGCGGTCCAGCAGGATGGTGCCGACGCCTTCGGAGACTTCGAGAGAGATGGTCATACGGGGAAGGTTAGCCGCGGTTAACGCGGAGTGGCCCGGTGCTGTGGGTCACAGCACCGGGCCACCGGCTCACGTACGCGGATCGGCTACTTGATCCACTCCGCCCAGTCCATGTTCCAGCCGTTGAGGCCGTTGTCCGGGGCGATCTGCTTGTCCTTGGAGTTCTTCACGACGACCACGTCGCCGATCAGGGACTCGTTGAAGAACCACGCGGCCGGGGTGTTCGGGTCGCCGGCGCCGCGCTCGTCCTCCAGGCCGACGCAGCCGTGGCTGACGTTCTCGCTGCCGAAGGTGGAGGAGGGGGCCCAGTAGTTGCCGTGGACGAAGGTGCCGGAGGTCGACAGCCGCATCGCGTGCGGGACGTCCGAGATGTCGTACTCGCCGCCGAAGCCGACGGTGGCGCCGTTCATCCGGGTCACCTTGTACTTCTCGCTGATGACCATCTGACCGTTGTAGGTGGTCGTCGACGGGGCGCCCGCGGTGATCGGGATGGTCTTGAGCACCTGGCCGTCGCGGACGACCTCCATCTTCTTGGAGGTGGCGTCGACGGTGGTGACCTGGGAGCGGCCGACGGTGAAGGTGACCGTGCGGGTCTGCTTGCCGTAGACGCCGGGACGGCCCTCGACGCCGTCGAGCGCGAGCTTCACGGTGACCTTGGTGCCCGCGGCCCAGTACTTCTCGGGGCGGAAGTCGAGGCGGTCGTTGCCGAACCAGTGGCCCTCGACCGGCACGTTGGGCTCGGCGGTGACCGTGATGGCCTTCTCGACGGCCTCGGTGTTGGTGATGCCGCGGGTGAAGTTGATGGACACGGGCATGCCCACGCCGACGGTCGAGCCGTCCTCGGGCGTGTAGTGGCCCACGAAGGTGTTCTGCGGGGTCAGGGTGGTGAAGGTGGTGTCCTTGGCGGACTCGCGGCCGGCCTCGTCCTTGGCCACCGCGTGCACCTTGTACTCGGTGGCGGCGGCCAGGTTGCGGGCGGGCTCCCAGGTCGCGCCGTCGGCGCCGAGCTTGCCCTCCACCGCGTTGCCCTTGGTGTCGGCGACCGTCACGGTGGTCAGCTTGCCCCCGCTGCTGGTGATCTTCAGGATGCCGCTGGTGGCGACTTCCTTGGACCCGTCGTCCGGCTTGACGTTGACCACGGCCTTGGACGCCTCGGTGCCGGTCTTCGCCGTACCGCCGCCGGCCTTGCCGTTGTCCCCGCCGCTGCCCCCGCTGTTGCCGCCGCCGCTGCACGCGCTGGTCAGCAGCAGGGCCGCCCCCAGCAGAACGGCCGGCAGGCCGGTGCGGACGCGGCCGCGTATCGGCTGCAGGTTCACTCGTGTTCTCCCCATGTCCCCCGCGCACGGACAGTCGCGCGCTTGTCGACAGGAAATCACATGGGGAGATTACGAATAGGCACAGTCGTGTCACCGTTCCGTCCCAAGTGCCGGGACGGAAGGCCGGTCAGGCCTTGCGGTCACCGCCCAGGGGCCACTCGCCGGGGTTCCAGGCGGGACCGTCGTGGCCGGGGCCGTCGTGGTGGGGACCGTCGTGGTCGGGACGGCCGTGGTCCGGCTTCCCGTGCTCCGGCTTCCCGTGGTCGGGCTTGCCGTGGTCCGGCTTGTCCTTGCAGTGGCAGGTCTGGCCGTCGTGCGCGCGCTGGTTGAGGAGGGTGACGGCGATCCGGTGGCCCGGGGTGCGCGGGTCCAGGGTCAGCGGGCCCGTCACCGGGTCGCGCGGCAGCACGTAGCCGTCGGGTACGTCGACCTCGACCACGTAGTAGGAACCGTCCGGGAGCTCGTCGAAGGCGCAGACGCCGTCCCGGCCGGTGGTGCACTCGTCCCCGACCCGCTCGTCGGCGTTGTCGCCGCCCCGCTGGAGACCCGCTGCCCTGCCGGTCTCCCGCCACAGCTCGAACTCCGCGCCGCGCAGCGGCCGCTTCGTCTTGGCGTCCTTCTTCAGCACCTTGATGATGCCGTCCGGGTCCTCGTCCGCCTTCTTGTTCGGGACGGTGACGATGACGATCTCCTCGGTCTCACCGGGTTCCAGCTCGAAGGCCGTCACCGGGTCGCGGGGCCGCTCGTAGCCCGCCGGGAGGCCCACCTCCCGCCAGTAGTAGCGCTCGCCGACCGGCAGCTCGACCGTGCAGGAGCCCCGCTCGTCGGTGACGCAGGCACCGTCCCCGAGCAGGGTGTCGGGGTTCGTCCCGGTCTGGAGGCCGTCGGTGCCGTTGCTCTCGCGCCACAGCTCGAAGCGGGCGCCGGACAGCGGTTCGCCGGTGTCCTTGTCGATCTTGCGCAGGACGACCCGGGCGCTCTCGTCCGGCGGCTCGGGGGTCCTGGTGTTGACGGCCGTCCAGCGCACGCCCTGGGCGGCGTTCTCGGCCGTGAGGACCAGGGTGTGGACGGGCTGCGCGGGGAGGTCGTAGCCGGTGGGCGGAGTGACCTCGCGCCAGTAGTACGTGCCGAGCTCCTGCTCCCGCGCGCAGATCGCGTCCGGCGCCTCGGTGGTGCAGTCGGCGACCTTGGTGTCGGCGTCGGTACCGGTGGCCTGGAGGCCGTCGGCCCCGTTGGTCTCCTCCCACAGCTCGAACTTCGCCCCGGGCAGCGGACGGCCGTTCTCGTCGTGCTTGACCACGGACACCGAGCCCCTGGCCGGCGGCACCGGTGCGCAGTCGGGCAGGTCGCCGTTGAAGGGGTAGGCGTGGAACTCGGCGCCCAGGCCGGTGGTCGGCGTCGGGCTGGTGTGGGTGACGCTGCCGGCGGTGAAGAAACGGCCGTTCATGCCGATCACGGAGACGTTGGCGACCGACGCCTGCGGGCCGATCAGGACGCTGCCGCCGAGCTGCGCCGAGCCGGCGATGGTGGCCGACTCCGCGTTGGGGAAGTTCCACAGCAGCCGCTCGCGCAGTCCCGCGGGGAGCAGGGAGTTGTTGACGCGCAGGGCGGGGTTCTCCCCGGTGACGTTGACCAGGACCGTGGCGTTGGCCGGGATCCCGGCGAAGCGGAGCGTCTGCTGCCGGCCGGAGGGGCCGGAGAGGTCGAAGTCCACGTTGAAGACCTGGAGCGGCGAGCGGCCGTCGCCGGTGAAGACGGTCTCCTGGTCGGTGTACACGGCTTGGCCGGTGGCCGGGCGCGGGACTCCTCCGGGCAGGGCGTAGCAGGTGCTGGCGGAGGTGAGGGCGCCGCGCAGGCGGGTGTAGGGGTCGGCGGCGTTCTCGTCGCGGGTGCGGGTGCCGGTCACGTCGCCGGTGAGGGTGCCCGCGTAGCGGACGACGCCGCCGTCGGCGAGGAGCCTCTGGCCGGTGGCCACGGTGACGTTGCCGCCGGTGGTCAGGAAGTCCGATCCGTTCGGCGGGGGGACGCGGGAGCCGACCCCGGCGATGCCCACGTTGTAGACGCCGGCCGTCTTGTTCATGTCGAAGTCGCCGAGGACGACGACCTTGCCCTCGGCCTCGGCGGCGCCCAGCCGCACCAGCATGTCCCCGCCGACGAAGACGTTGATGTTCCGGTCCCGGCCGGCGAAGGGCCCGTTGCCGACCTCCGGATAGGGGTCCGGGCAGCCCTCGCCGGGAAGGGTGCCGCCCGGGATGCAGGGTCCGAGGCCGCCGGGCAGCGGGGCCCTCAGGGTGCGCGCCGCCGTGGGGGTTTCGGTGCCGGGGCCCGCCGCGAGGGCGGTGGGGGCCGCCCCGCTGGCGAGTACGACGCCCACGGCCAGCCCGAGGGTCCAGTTCCTTGCTGACATGACACTCCGTCCGCTGTCTCGGCCACCTGCCCGCGCCGATGGCCCTGACAGGCTGCGGGCGGGCTGCGGCGCGGCGGACGGAAGACACACGGCGCGTACGGCATTCCGGTCTGACAATCACTCGATTGCGCCGCTCCTCCGGGGTGCGGTGAGGTCCGGTGTGTGTCAGCCGATGGCGGAGCCGGCCACCCAGTCGGCCCAGGACATGTTCCAGCCGCCCAGTCCGTTGTTGGGGGCGACGGTCTTGTCCTGCGAGTTCACGACCTCCACCACGTCGCCGATCAGCGTCCGGTCGAAGAACCAGCCCGCCGGGGTGTCCGAGCCGCCGCCCTTGTCGTCGCGCAGGCCCACGCAGCCGTGGCTGGTGTTGGTGGAGCCGAAGGTGTCGGGGCTGGCCCAGTAGTTCCCGTGCAGGAAGGTGCCGGAGGCGGTGAGCCGCATGGCGTGCGGGACGTCCGGGATGTCGTACTCGCCCTTGCCGTCGTCGCTGGTGAAGCCGACGGTGGCGCCGTTCATGCGGGTGACGTCGAACATCTCCATCACCACCATCTTGCCGTTGTAGGTGGTGTTCTTGGGCGCCCCGGCACTGATGGGGATGGTGGACAGCAGCTGTCCGTCCCGGCGGACCTCCATGGTGTGCGCCTCCGCGTCGACGGTGGAGACCTGGGAGCGGCCGACGGTGAAGCGGATGGTCTTCTCCTGGATGCCGTACGAGCCGGGCGCGCCCTCGACGTCGCGGAGCTTCATCTTCACCGTGACCTCGGTGCCGGCCTTCCAGTACGTCTTGGGCCGGAAGTCGAGGCGCTCGGAGCCGAACCAGTGTCCGACGACCTCCACGGCCGGTACGGAGGTGACGGTGATGGCCCGCTCCACGTCGGCGCGCTGCTTGATCGACCGGTTGAAGTTGAAGGAGACGATCATGCCGGTGCCGACGGTGGAGCGGTTCTCGGGCTTGAAGTAGCCGATGAACCGCTCCTCGGGGACGTAGGTGGTGAAGGTGGTGTGCCGGGCCTGGCGGCGGTTGTGGCCGTCGAGGGCGACCGCGTCGACGGTGTACTTGGCGGCCAGCGCGAGCCGTCCGGCGTCGGGGTCGGGGCTCCAGCTGAGGCCGTCGGCGGCGATCTCGCCGGGGACCTCCTCCTCCTGGGCGTCCTCGACCTTGGTGACCCTGACCCGTTCGAGGCGGCCCTCGGGGACGTTCACCCGCAGCGGGCCCTCGGCCGGTACGCCCTTGGCGTTGTCGTCGGGGGTGATCCGGATGGCCTCGTCCGGGGAGCGGGGTTTGCCCGGCAGGGAGATCTCGACGGGCGACCCGCCGTCGCCGGTGCAGCCGGCCAGCCCGCCCAGCAGGCCCGCCCACGCCGCCACGGCGGCCAAGCCCGCCCCTGCCCGCCTCGTCAGAAGAGTCACGTTCCGTCCAACGACCGGGGCCCTCCGGGGGAAACGTGAGGGCCGGGCACGTTCCGGGCAGAACAGTCCGGGCAGAACAGTGGGAAGGACCAGACGGGGCGGGCCCTGGCCGGGACGCCGGGGCGCACTCCCCCCGCCGGTCCCAGGAGCCGTGGAGGCGGGCAGTGTCGAGCGCAGCCGAGCAAGAGGCGGTGGAGACCGCCGGCAGCGATGCCGGCCGGGCCGCCGAGGTGATGGACGCCGTACGGGAGCGGGTACAGGCGAAGGTGTTACGGGCGGCCGCGCACCCGCCGCCACCGGTGTGGCCGGGTTCCTCGCACCCGCTCGGAGCCCGCCACCACGCGGGGCCGGCCGGGGCGGAGGGCACCAACTTCGCGCTCTGGGCCCCGGGGGCGGAGGCGGTGGAGCTGTGCCTGTTCGACGCGCTCGGGGCGGAGACCCGCTGCACCCTGACCGAGCTGACGCACGAGATCTGGCACGGCTTCGTGCCGGGCGTGCGGCCCGGGCAGCGGTACGGCTTCCGGGTGCACGGGCGCTGGGACCCCTGGACGGGCGCCCGGTACAACCCGGCGAAGCTGCTGCTGGACCCGTACGCGCGGGCGGTCGACGGCGACTTCTCGCTGCCGCCCGAGGTGTACGGGCACGTCCGGGACTGGCCGCAGCAGTACATCGCGGACACGGTGCGCGACGACCGGGACTCGGCCCCGTACGTCCCGAAGGGAGTGGTCGTCCACGATGACGACGACTGGTCGGACGACGTCCGGCCGAAGACCCCCTGGGCCGACACGGTGATCTACGAGCTGCACGTGCGCGGGTTCACGATGCGCCATCCGGGTGTTCCCGAGGAGCTGCGCGGCACGTACGCGGGGCTGGCCCATCCGGCGGCGGTGGGGCACCTGAAGGCGCTGGGCGTGACGGCGGTGGAGCTGCTGCCGGTGCACCAGTTCGCGCACGAGGACCACCTGCTGCGGCGGGGCCTGCGCAACTACTGGGGCTACAACTCGGTGGGGTACTTCGCCCCGCACGCCGGGTACTCCGCCAGCGGGACGGCGGGGCAGCAGGTGGGCGAGTTCAAGCGGATGGTGAAGGCCCTGCACGCGGCGGGGATCGAGGTCATCCTCGACGTGGTCTACAACCACACGGCGGAGGCCGGGGAGCTGGGGCCGACGCTGTCGCTGCGGGGCGTCGACAACCGGGGCTACTACCGGCTCCAGTCCGACCAGCGCCGCTACGCCGACTACACGGGCTGCGGGAACACCCTGCACGCCGGGCGCCCGCACGTGCTGCGGCTGATCACGGACTCGCTGCGGTACTGGGTGACCGAGATGGGGGTGGACGGCTTCCGCTTCGACCTGGCGGCGGCGCTGGCCCGCTCGATGCACGACGTGGACATGCTGTCGCCGTTCCTCGCGGTGATCGCCCAGGACCCGGTGCTGCGGCGGGTCAAGCTGATCGCGGAGCCGTGGGACGTGGGCTCGGGCGGCTACCAGGTGGGGGCGTTCCCCCCGCTGTGGACGGAGTGGAACGACCGGTACCGGGACGCCGTGCGGGACTTCTGGCGGGGCGCCCTGCCCGACGTGCGGGACCTGGGGTACCGGCTGTCGGGCTCCAGCGACCTGTACGCGTGGGGCGGGCGGCGGCCGTACGCGTCGGTGAACTTCGTGACCGCCCACGACGGGTTCACCCTGCGCGACCTGGTGTCGTACGAGCGCAAGCACAACGAGGCGAACGGGGAGGCCAACCGGGACGGCACCAACGACAACCGGTCCTGGAACTGCGGGGCCGAGGGCGAGAGCGCGGACCCGCGGATCGGGGCGCTGCGGCGGCGGCAGCTGCGCAACCTGCTGACGACACTGCTGCTGTCGACGGGAGTGCCGATGCTGGTCGCGGGCGACGAGTTCGGGCGGACGCAGGGCGGCAACAACAACGCGTACTGCCAGGACAACGAGACGGGGTGGGTGGACTGGTCGCTGCTGTCCGACCCGGAGTGGAGCGGGCTGTTCGCGCTGACCCGGCGGCTGCTCTCGCTGCGCCAGGCCCATCCCGTATTGCGCCGGCGGGCGTTCTTCTCGGGGCGGGCGCAGGGTGCGGACGGGCTGCGGGACCTGGCCTGGTTCACCCCGGCGGGGGCGGAGATGACGGAGCGGGACTGGTACGCACCGGCCGCCGCGGTGGGCCTGTACCTGTCCGGGCGGGACATCCCGGGCCGGGACGAGCGGGGCCGCCAGGTGACGGACGACAGCTTCCTCGCGCTGCTGCACGCCGGGGACCGGCCGGTGGAGTGGGTGCTGCCGGGGGCGCCGTGGGCGGCGGCGTACGAGCTGGTGCTGGACACCTCGCGGGAGTCCCAGGAAGCCGCGCCCGGGACCCGGCACCGGGGCGGGGAGCCGCTGACGGTGCCCGCCCGGTCGGTGCTGCTGCTGCGGGTGGTGGGCTGAGGCGGCGGCCCCGCGCGTTGACCGATCCGGAGCGGAAGCCTTCGTTCCCCCTGCGATGATGTGCCCTTCCCGCGAACACGCGAACACGTGAACGCACGCACGCACATACGGACAGGGGCAGGCATGGGGAAAGTCGGGACCGCGCTCCGGGAACTGCGGGGGGCGCAGAAGTCGGCGAAGGGGGTGTCGCTCTACTCCCGGTTCGTCAACCGGCCCGCCGGCCGGTACCTGGCCGCCGGGTCGTACGCCCTGGGCCTGACGCCCAACCAGGTCACCCTGGTCAGTGCCGCCTTCAGCTTCGCGGCCGTCACCGCGGTCGCCCTGGCCGCACCCTCCTGGGGACTGGGGGCGGCCGTCTGGGCGGCGCTCGCGGTCGGCTTCGCCTTCGACTCGGCCGACGGCCAGCTCGCCCGGCTGCGCGGCGGCGGGAGCGCGGCGGGCGAGTGGCTCGACCACGTGGTGGACGCCGCCAAGCTGACCGCGCTGCACTCCTGCGTGCTCATCGCCTTCTACCGCTTCCCCGAGGCGTACGGCACCGGGGAGCCGGCATGGCTGCTGGTGCCGCTGGGCTTCCAGTTCGCCGCCGTCGTCACCTTCTTCGGGGGGCTGCTGACCGAGAAGCTCAAGCCGAAGGCCGCCCCGGGCAGCCCGGCCGCCGCGCCGTCGACCCTGCGCGCGGTGGCGCTGCTCCCCGTGGACTACGGGGTGTTCTGCCTGGTGTTCCTGCTGCTGGGCGGCGGGCCGGTGTTCCGCTGGGCGTACGCGGGCCTGGGCGCGGTCGCCGCCCTGTTCCTGCTGGCGTTCCTGGCGAAGTGGTTCCGCGAGCTCAGCGCCGTTCGGCGGTGAGCTGCTGCTCCGGCAGCGGCGGCTGTCCGGGCCGGGCGAGGGCGTCCAGGGCCCGGCGCAGCTGGGTGCTGGAGGTGTGCACGGTGTAGGGGAAGTAGACGACGTCGACCCCGTGGGCGGCGAAGTCCCGTTCCAGCTTCTCCCCCTTGGGGGTGCCGCGCCAGTCGTCGCCCTTGAAGATGACGTCGAAACGGACCTGCTTCCAGGTCTCCACCTTGTCCGGGACCGTCTCCACGAAGGCGGCGTCGACGTACTTGACGCTGCGGACGATCTCCAGCCGCTCGACGAGCGGGATCATCGGCCGCTGGCCCTTGGCCAGTTCGGCCATCTCGTCCGAGACCACCCCGGCCACCAGGTAGTCGCACCGGCTGCGGGCGTGGCGCAGGATGTTCAGGTGTCCTATGTGGAACAGGTCGTAGGCACCGGGCGCGTAGCCCACCCGGTACGGCCTGCGCGCGGACGGCTCAGGGTCGGTCATGTCGCGCTCCGTCATCGGTTACCCCCCAGGGGCCGCACCCCCCGGTGCGGCGGTCAACCGACAATAGCGTGCGCGTTCCCAAACCGGTCGGGTGAACGAATAGGGTGACTCGCGCATCATCCAGGGGAGAAGGGGACGTTCAGTGTCCACATCCGGTCACCGGCGCTTGCTGCTGGTTTCCACCAACTACGCCCCGGAGCATGCGGGCATCGGCCCGTACGCCACCCAGATCGCGGAGCACTGGGCGAGTACCGGCCACGACGCGCACGTTCTGGCGGGCATGCCGCACTACCCGGCCTGGTCGGTCGAGCCGGAGTACAAGGGGGTGTTGCGGCGCACCGAGGAGCGTGCGGGGGTCACCGTGCACCGGCGTGCGCACACCGTGCCTCCCCGGCAGACCGCCGTCCGGCGCGCCCTGTTCGAAGGATCGATTCTGCTGCACGGCGCCGTGGCCCCGCCCCGGATGCCGAAGCCCGACCTCGTCATGGCGCAGATGCCGAGCCTGGCCGGCGGGGTGACGGCCGCCCGGCTCGCCGCCCGCTGGAAGGTGCCGTTCGTACCCGTCGTCCAGGACCTGATGGGCGCCGCGGCTGCGCAGAGCGGCATCAGCGGCGGGGACAAGGCGGCCGCGTTCGCCGGGCGCGCGGAGGCGTACGCCCTCAAGCGGGCCACCCTGGTCGGCGTCATCCACGAGACGTTCGTGGACCGGGTCGTGGCGATGGGCGTGGACCCGGCGAAGATCCGCCTCGTCCCCAACTGGTCGCACGTGGCCAAGCCCACCAAGCCGCGCGGGGAGACCCGCCACCACCTGGGGTGGGCGCCCGGCCAGACCGTCGTCCTGCACTCCGGGAACATGGGCCTCAAGCAGGGCCTCGAAGTCCTCGTCGGAGCGGCCCGGCTGGACCCCGACGTCCGCTTCGTCCTCATGGGCGACGGCAGCCAGCGCGCGGCCCTCGCGAGCCTGGCCGCCGACGTGCCGAACCTGGACATCATCCCGCCCGCCTCCGACGGCGGGTTCCCGGACGTCCTCGCCGCGGCGGACGTCCTCGCGGTCACGCAGCACGCCGCCGTGCTGGACATGAGCGTGCCGTCCAAGCTCACCTCCTACTTCCAGGCCGGCCGGCCCGTCGTCGCCTCCGTCGCGGCGCAGGGCGGCACCGCGCAGGAGGTGCGGCGCTCCGGCGCCGGGGTGCTCGTACCGCCGGAGGACCCCGAGGCGCTGCTGGAGGCCGTCCGCTCGCTGGCCGACGACCCCGCGGGCGCGGACGCCCTCGGCGCGGCCGGGCCCGTCCACGTGGCGGCCCACCTGAGCCGCGAGGCGGGCCTGGCCCGCATCGACGCACTGATCGACGAAGCACTCGGAGGGAACCGCCGGTGACCGAGACGAACCGCCCCGCGCCGGCCCCGGCCGAGGACGAACCGGACCTCCTGAGGGACCAGTTCAAGCAGCTCCTGCGCTACCGCCGGCTCCTCGGCGCCGGCGTGGCCGTCGGCCTGCTCGGCGGCGTCTACCTCGGCGTCTCCACGGCGGACACCTACGTGTCCGTCGCCGACGTGGTGCTGCGCGCGCCCGCCGACGATCCCTTCAACCCGAGCCTCTCCCCCGACAAGGCCATCAACATCGGCTCGGAGCGGCAGGTCGCGCTCTCCAGCTCCATAGCCGAGCAGGCCGCGAAGACCCTCGGCGTGGCCGCCAAGGACCTCCCGGCCCTCCGCGGCGGCCTCCAGGTGACCAACCCGCCGCAGACGATGGTGCTGCGCTTCACCTACACCGCCGCCTCCCCCAAGGAGGCCGCCAAGCGCGCCAACGGCATGGCCTCCGCCTACCTGCTCAAGCGGCAGGAGTCCCTCGCCGTCACCCGCGACACGATGGTCAAGGGGTACGAGGCCCAGCGCGACCCGGTCGCCAAGCAGCTCGACGAGGTCGCCCGGCAGATCAACAACATGCCGGCGGGCACCGCCCGCGACGCCTCCCTCTCCTCGCGGACCGACCTCCAGAACAAGGTCAACACCCTCAACGGCAACATCGCCAAGCTCCAGGCCCTGGACATGACCCCGGGCCGGGTCACCAGCGCCGCCACCCCGCCCGCCGCCCCCGACGGGCCCGGCGTCCCCATGTCGCTCGCGCTCGGCGCGGCCGTCGGACTGGCGCTCGGCCTGCTCGCCGCGTGGGTCCGGCTGGTGTTCGACCCGGCGCCGCGCTCCGAGGGCGACGTGGCCCGGTCCCTGCGCGCGCCCGTCCTCGGCTACCTGCCCCGGGACCGGACCGGCGGCGGACCGCTCCTCGCGGCCGGGGAGGCCGATCCGCGGCTCGCCGAGGAGTACCGCTCGGTGGCCTTCCGCCTCGCCTACGACGCCCGGTTCGCCGACCGGCGCCGGCTGCTGGTGGTCGCCCCGCGCGGCAGCAGCGAGACGGCCGCCGCGGTGGCCGTGAACCTGGCCGCCTCCTTCGCCGAGACCGGCAAGGACGTCCTGCTGATCGAGGCCGACCTGCGCACCCCGGTGCTCGCCAGCCAGCTGCCCACCGACACCGCCGGGCGGCCTCGCTGGAGCACCCTCTCGGACGGCTCTGCGAGCGGCGACTCCGAGTGGCCCGACGGGCGCCGGGTCGTCGTGGACGCCGCCGAGTCCGGCGACTTCGACCTCATCCCCGGCGACCGGGTGCGCAACGTGGCCCGGGCGCTGACCTCCCGGCGCACCGGCCAGCTGATCGCCGAGGCCGACACCCCCAACTCCACCGTCGTGGTGCTCGCCCCGCCCGTGCTCTCCTACGCCGACGCGCTCGCCCTGGTCGACCGCGTGGACGGGGTCCTGGTGGTCTGCGACCCGCGTGCCGTGCACCGCAGCGACCTGTCCCGGATCCGGGAGCTGATCGGCGGCGCCGGCGGGACCGTGCTGGGCGCGGTGCTGCACGCCCCGCTGCCCTCGGGCAAGCGCGGCGGGCGCTCCGCCGTCGCGGCCGGCTCCGCCCCGGGCGAGGCGGGCGACACCGTGGCGCTGCGCACGGTCCGCACGGGCCAGAGGTGAGCCGGCGGGGTCTCGCCGCGGTCTCCTCGGTCCTGGACCAGGCCGCCTCAAGCGCCACGAACATCCTCGTGCTGGTGCTGGCCGCCCGGCTGTCGTCGGCGTCCGGGTTCGCCGCCTTCTCGATGGTCTACGTGGCCTTCAGCGTGCTGCTCGGGCTCAACATGGCCTACGTCGGCCAGAGCCTGGTGCTGGAGAAGGGCGAGGGGCTGGGGCGGGCGTGCCGCTCCTCCGTGCTGTTCACCGCCGCCGCGTCCGCCGCGGCCGGGCTCGTCCTGGCCGGGGCGGGTCTCGCGGTGCCCGGGGACGCCGGGCCGGCGCTGCTCGCGCTGGGTCTCGTCCTGCCACCGGTCCTCGTGCAGGACGGGCTGCGCTACTGCTTCTCCGCCCTGCGGGTGCCCGAACGGGCGCTGGCCGCGGACTCGCTGCGGCTGGGGTGCGTGGTCGCGGCGCTGGCCGTGCAGCCGCAGGGGGCCCCGGCGGGCCGGCTGGTCCTGGTGTGGGGGCTGTCCGCGCTGCCCGCCCTGGGGATGGGCCTGTGGCTGCTGCGGCCGTACGTCCGCGGGGTGCGCGCCGACCTGCGGCCCTATCTGCGGCGCGGGCACCTGGGGCGGCGCTTCGTGGTCGAGTTCGCCGTGGGCAACGGCTCCAGCCAGCTCGCGGTGCTCGGGCTGGGCGCGTTCGCGACGCCGCTCGCCGTCGGCGCGCTGCGCGGCGCCAGCACCCTCTTCGGCCCGCTGAACGTGCTGTTCAACTCGGCGAACGCCTTCGGGCCGCCCGTGGTGGGCCGGGCCTCCGGCAAGCGGGGCGTGGTCCGGCTGACCCTGCTGATGGGAACCGTCCTCGCGGTGCTGGGCGGGGGCTGGGCGGCGGTGCTGTACGCACTGCCGGACCGGCTGGGCCGGCAGCTGCTCGGCGACACCTGGCCGGCGGCCGCCGCGCTGCTGCCCGCCACGGGCGCGCAGTACGCGGTCATGGGCCTGGGCACCTGTGCCCTGCTCACGCTGCGCGTGCTCGAACCGAGGGCCACGCTCTCGCTCCAGGTGGTGTTCTCGCTGCTGTCGGTGGCGCTGCTGCTGGGCGGGTACGCCGTGTGGGGCGTCGCGGGCGCCGCCTGGGGGCTGGCCCTGGGCTCCGCCGCGAAGGCCGCCGCCGGGTGGCTGCGGGTGGCCCGGCTGGAGGTTCCGGCGGGGGTCGCGGCCGCCGCCTGAGGTACACGGGAGCGGGCCCGGGACGGTGGTCGTCCCGGGCCCGCGGTGCGTCCGGATCAGGACGCCGGATCAGGTGGGGCTGTTCAGTTGTAGGTGCCGGTGATCGAGACGCCGGTGCGGGTGCCGGGCACGCCCGCCAGGTCGACCGGGGCGGCCGGGCTCCAGCTGCCGCTCACGGCGCGGATGGTGTGCAGCACCCGGCCGTCCGTGGTCACGAAGGCCGCCTGCAGCTCGTTGTTCACCTGCGCGGCCGCCACGTCCGTCACCGTCACGTTGGAGGGCACCACGGAGGAGAGGTCGTTCATGACCCACTGGCCGCTCGCGAAACGGGCCCCGTGGAAGCGCTTGGCCCCGCCCTCGGTGGTCACCACCAGCTGGAGGTCACCGCCCGTGCCCGCCACCGCGACGTCGTCGATGCCGGTCACGCCCGTCTCGGTCGAGGCGTTGCCCCAGCCCGTCCACGTACGGTCGGCGTGCCGGACCGTGTGGAACAGCGAGCCGTTGGACACGGCGACCACCTGGGTGTCGGTGCCCGTCTGCGACAGGGCCACCTTCGTCACCGGCGCACCGCCCGGGTTGCCGACCGCACCGAACGGCGCCCACGTCCCGTCCGCGTGCCGGACCGTGTGGTAGACCTTCCCGTCCGCCACCACCACGACCTGCACCTCGGTACCGGAGGAAACCGCCGCCACCTGCGTCACGTTGGCGAGCTGGCCGGCCTCCCCGTGGACGTCACCGAAGCCCGCCCAGGTCCCGTCCGCGAGCCGGACCGTGTGGTACAGCCTGCCCTCGTTGTTGATCGCGAAGAGGTGGGTGTCGCCGTTGACGCCCGCCTCGGCGGTGGCCCGCACGCCGCCCGGGACCTCGCCAGCCACGTCCTGGACGTCGCCGAAGCCGGTCCAGGTCCGGTCCGCCTTGCGGACCGCGTGGTAGAGCCCGCCGCCCGACTCGACGGCGACCTGCGCCCGCCACTGGCCCGTCGGGGCCGGCGGGGTGGTGTTCGGGGGCGGGGTGCCGGGGACGCCGACCGGGGAGACGAAGGCGAGGGCCTTGCCCGCGCCCGGGTTGACGTACGTACGCCAGTTGAACCAGCCCTTGGCGGAGACCTTGCGGCTCTCGTTGCCGCCGACGGTCTGGATCTGCGAGCCGTCGGAGGAGACCGCGACCACCAGGCTGACGTGGTTGGCCTCGCCGCTGACCGATCCGTCGTCGTCCCACAGGACGGCGTCGCCCACCTGGGGTCCGCTGGTGTGGAGGGTGCCGTTGCGCTGGCCGTAGCTGTAGAAGGAGGCGGCCGCGGCGTTGAGGCCCGAGGTGTTGGCGCCGGCCTGCTTCCAGACCCAGCGGGAGAACTCCGCGCACCAGGCGTTCGGGTAGACGCAGCCGTAGTACGGGGTGCAGTTGTTGCCGACCTGCGAGCGGGCTATGTCGGCGACGGTGGGGGCGTCGGCCGCCGCGGGGGCCGCCGAGGCCATCCCGAGCACGGGGGCGAGGACGACCGAGGCGAGGAGGAAGGAGCGGACGCGGGCCGACTTCGGGGTCGTGAACATGGCGGGTGTGTCCTTTGCGGAAGGAAGTCCGGAAGAAGAAGGGGGCGGTGCGGGGCGCTGGGGCCGCGTCAGTTGTAGGTGCCGGTGATCGAGACGCCGGTGCGGGTGCCGGGCACGCCCGCCAGGTCGACCGGGGCGGCCGGGCTCCAGCTGCCGCTCACGGCGCGGATGGTGTGCAGCACCCGGCCGTCCGTGGTCACGAAGGCCGCCTGCAGCTCGTTGTTCACCTGCGCGGCCGCCACGTCCGTCACCGTCACGCCGGCGGGCACCACGGACGAGAGGTCGTTCATGACCCACTGACCGCTCGCGAAACGGGCCCCGTGGAAGCGCTTCGCACCGCCCTCCGTGGTCACCACCAGCTGGAGGTCACCGCCCGTGCCCGCCACCGCGACCTCCTCGATGCCGGAGACCCCGGTCTCGGCGGAGGCGTCGCCCCAGTTGGTCCAGGTGCCGTTCGCGTGGCGGACCGTGTGGAAGAGGCTGCCGCCCGAGACGGCCACGACCTGGGTGTCGGTACCCGTCTGCGACAGGGCCACCTTCGTCACCGGCGCACCGCCCGGGTTGCCGACCGCACCGAACGGCGCCCAGGTCCCGTTGGCCCGGCGGACCGTGTGGTAGACCTTCCCGTCCGCCACCACCACGACCTGCACCTCGGTGCCGGAGGAAACCGCCGCCACGTGCGTGATGTTGGCGAGCTGGCCGGCCTCGCCGGCCACGTCGCCGAAGTCCGACCAGGAGCGGTCGGCGAAGCGGATCGAGTGGAAGAGCTTGCCCTCGTTGGTGACGGCCAGGACGTGCGTGTCGCCGTTGACGCCCGCCTCGGCGGTGGTGCGCACCCCGCCCGGGACCGCGCCGGTGACGCCCTGGACGTCGCCGAAGCCGGTCCAGGTCCGGTCGGCGTTGCGGACCGCGTGGTAGAGCCCGCCGCCCGACTCGACGGCGACCTGGGCCCGCCACTGGCCGGTCGGGGCCGGCGGGGTCGTGGTGTCGGAGCAGTTGCGGCTGGTCAGCGTCGTGCCCATCTGGAAGGGCTCGCCGTCGAAGACGGACTGCTTGACCGTGCCGTTGTACCGCTGCTCGTAGTGCAGGTGGGCGCCGGAGGAGTTGCCGGTGTTGCCGACGATGCCGATCTTCTGGCCGCGTGCGACGCGGGTTCCGGCGCTGACGTCGTAGCCGTTGAGGTGGGCGTACAGGGTCGTCGAGCCGTTGCCGTGGTCGATGACCACGTACTTGCCGTAACTGCGGTACGAGCCGTCGGGGTTGGTGAGGGTGGTGGCGGTGCTGACGACCCCGTCGGCACTGGCGAGCACGGGCTGGTTGGCGGTGGTGCCGCCGTGCGTCCAGTCGATCGACTGCAGGGACGGGCTGTGGCCGCTGTACGTCTTGCCCAGCCAGGCCTGGTTGCAGCCGAAGGGCATCTGGTAGGCGGGGCCCGCGGCGTAGGACGGGGACGCGGCGAAGGCGACCAGGCCGGAGGCGGCGAGGGCGAGACCAGTGGCGGAGGTCAGCGCACGACGGGTGAAGGTGGACATGACGGGGCTCCTGGGTTCTGTCGAGAGGTGTCGTGGGTGTCGTGCGCTGGTCAGTTGAAGGTGGCGGTGATGGACACGCCGGTGTGGTCGCCGGCGACGCCGGTCAGGTCCATGGGGGCGGCGCCCGTCCAGGTGCCGTTGGTGTGGCGGAGGGTGTGCAGGACCCGGCCGTCGGTGGTCACGAAGGCCGCCTGGAGTTCGTTGTCGACGGCCGCGGCCGCGACGTCCGTGACGGTGAGTCCGGCGGGGACGACGGAGGAGAGGTCGTTCAGGACCCACTGGCCGCTCGCGAAGCGGGCGCCGTGGAAGCGCTTGGCCCCGCCCTCGGTGGTCACCACCAGCTGGAGGTCGCCGCCGGTGCCCGCGACCGCGACGTCGTCGATGCCGGTCACGCCCGTCTCGGTGGAGGCGTTGCCCCAGTTGGTCCAGGTGCCGTTCGCGTGGCGGACCGTGTGGAAGAGGCTGCCGCCCGAGACGGCCACGACCTGGGTGTCGGTGCCCGTCTGGGACAGGGCCACCTTCGTGACGGGGGCGCCGCCCGGGTTTCCGACCGCGCCGAACGGCGCCCAGGTCCCGTTGGCCCGGCGGACCGTGTGGTAGACCTTCCCGTCCGCCACCACCACGACCTGGAGCTCGGTGCCGGAGGAAACCGCCGCCACCTGCGTCACGTTGGGCAGTGCGCCGGCGGCCGCGTGGACGTCCCCGAAGGTTCCCCAGGTGCGGTCCGCGTTGCGGATGGTGTGGTAGAGCCTGCCCTCGTTGCTCACCGCCAGGACGTGCGTGTCGCCGTTGATGCCGGCGTCGGCGGTGGTGCGCACCCCGCCCGGGACGGCGGCCGCCTGGCTGTCGACGTTGCCGAAGCGGGTCCAGGTGCCGTTGTCGAAGCGGGTGGCGTGGTAGATCCCGTTGCCGGACCCGATCAGTACCTGTGCCTTCCAGGACTGCGCGGGGGCCGGCGGGACCGGCGCGTCCGGGTACGGGTCGGCGTGGTCGTTGCCGAGTCCGGCGAGCCGGCCGCAGGTCGGCCACGCGCCAGGGCCCTGGCCTGCGAGGACCTTCTCGCCTATCAGGATCTGCTGCTTCTTGGTGGCCTGGTGGGCGTAGGCGGCGTACGCCGTGCCCCCGTAGGCCCGCCAGGTCGACGCGGAGAACTGCAGTCCGCCGTAGTAGCCGTTGCCGGTGTTGATGCTCCAGTTGCCGGAGCTCTCGCACTGGGCGACCTTGTCCCAGGTCGCCACGCTGGCGGCCGAGGCCGGGGCGGTGCCCAGGGACAGGAGCACGGAGGAGCTGACGGCGACGGTGGCGGTGACGGACGCGAGCGTGGTGAGCCGACGGCGAGCAGACATGACAATCCCCCAGATTTCGGACGCAGATGGGCCGCGTGTGCGCACTGGCACTGACCCGTGATGACGTGGCGCTCCAGGTGTGCGCCCCTCGGCGCCGGCCCGGTTCCCCCCGGCGCCCCACTGCTGCGCCGTTGAGAGGATCATGTCTGCCGGGCCCGGGGGCGTTCCAGGGGTTCGGGGTGGCACGGAGGTGTCTGGCGCCATGCGGCCAGCCCGGCCGGGGGGTTGCGCCGGTCAGCGCAGGGCGGCGCCCTTGTCCTGGCGGTACGTGGCCACGAGCGCGAGGCACATCGCGGCGATCGCGACCCGGCCGGAGGCCTGGAGCAGCGGACCCCGCAGCAGGATGAAGGAGTACCCGGCCACCAGCGGGACCACCACGGAGATCAGGCTGCCCGGAGCGGAGCGGCGCGTGGCCCGCTTCGCGTAGCGGCGGTCGACGCGCGCGGCGGCGTACCCGATGCCGAGGAGCCCGGCGCCCATGCCCAGCGGGCCGAAGTCCAGCCAGAGTTCGGCCCAGACCGGCGAGGAGAGGTTGGTGTTGACCGTGCCCATCCACTGGCCGACCATCACGCCCGTGTCCCGCGGCTTCCCCGGCCACACCGAGCGGGGCACCGCGAAGAAGACGGATCCGGCGAGCTGGCGCCCGTAGAAGTGGCCCGGACCGGAGTCGGAGAAGGTGATGGTGTTGGCGAACATGCCGATCTGGTCGTAGTCCTTGAGGGCCATGGGCTCCAGGAACGAGGTCGTCTCGACCGGCTTGTAGTTCTTCTCGTCGTAGCGGAAGCGGTCCGCGAAGGGGAAGACGAGCAGGGCGACCACGACGGCCATCGACAGGGCCACCCGGTACATCGCGGCGCTCACCGGGAAGACGGTGAACAGCAGCGCGAACAGGACGGTCAGGAACCAGTAGCGCGGGTTGGAGACCGGGTTGTTGACGATCAGGTTCAGCACCGCCAGCGCCGACCAGGTGGCGATGACCGACACCTTGCGGCGGGCGAACTTCGAGGTGATCAGCCACCGCGTGTACAGGAGCAGCGCGAGCAGCGCGGGCACGGTGCCGAAGCCGCGCAGCAGGGCCTGCCCGGCCTGGCCGTCGCCGTTGGAGACGCCCGCCTCCTGGATGCCGGCGATGATCTCCTGCCGGCTGGAGAAGAAGACGGCGGGGCCGCCGAGTTTGACGATGAAGGCCGCGCTGCCCAGGAAGGCGAGGGCGGTCAGCAGCCGCAGCCGCCCCCGGTGGGCCATGACGGGCCGCGGTTCCTTCGGGGAGCCGCCCGCACGGCCCGCGGGCCGGTGGCGGGCGAGCAGCACGCCGACGTCGAAGGCGGTGCAGCCGAGCAGGACCAGCCCTATGGCGAGGGTGAGGTCGGAGCGGGGCCCGACGACGGGGGTGGGAACCCGGCCCAGGACGGCCTGGGCGAGCGGGGCCACGCCCATGGCCATGTAGACGAAGAGCCAGAAGGAGCCCTGGAGCAGCTTGCGGCGGCTCGTCAGGATCATCGCGGAGAGCCGGGCGCCCGCGTACATGGTGAGCAGCAGCTGGAGCCAGTAGGCGGCGTCGTGCCGGCCGTCGCCGGACTGGACGGCGACGAAGAGCGGGAGGAAGACGGTGAACCCGAGGGCGAGCGGTACGGACAGGGCCCGCGACAGCAGGGTGCGGGGGGTGGTGACCCTCCCCCACTGGGACTCGTCCTCGACGGGCGGCGGCCCCGGCTGCACGGCGGGCTTGCGTATGTCCGTGGCCACTGTTGCCCCCACCCCTGTGCGTGATCAGCGGGCAGTCTAATCTGAGCGTTCGGCGCCCGGGGAGGCGCGCCCGGGGTGGACGACGAGGGGCTTCTGTTGCGCGATCTTCCTGCCTTCACGCTGGCCGGATACGACAAGGGGCGCGGGTTCCTGACGCAGGCTCTGTGGTTCGCCGTGATGAACACCCTCTTCATGTCGTGGTTCTGTCCCGCCCGGCTGCGCGTCGCGCTGCTGCGGGCCTTCGGGGCGAAGATCGGCGAGGGGGTGCTGATCCGGCACCGGGTGCGCGTGCTGTGGCCGTGGAAGCTGGAGGTCGGCGACCACACGTGGATCGGCGAGGGGGCCTGGCTGCTCAACCTGGAGCCGGTGACCATCGGTTCGCACGTGTGCCTGTCGCAGGAGTCGATGCTCTGCACCGGCTCGCACGACCACCGGGCCGCCGACTTCCGCTACCGCAACGCCCCGGTGACCGTCGAGGACGGCGCGTGGGTGGCCGTACGGGCGACCGTGCTGCCGGGCGTGACCGTGGGCCGCTGCGCGGTGGCCGGAGCGGGCTCGGTGGTCCACAAGGACCTCCCCGAACTGACCCTGCAGACCCAGGACGGCCGCCGCCGCCCGGTGGAGGAGCCCAAGTGAAGGTCCTGCACGCGGTCACGCTGCACTCCCCCTCGCACGCCTTCGGCGGCCCGGTGCGGGTGGCCCTGAACCTGGCCAAGGGGCTGCGGGCGCGCGGCCACGAGGCGCGGCTGCTCGCGCTGGGCGAGGGCTTCGACCCGTGGCCCGCCTCGGTGGAGGGGGTCCCGGCGAAGCTGTTCCCGGCCCGGCGCATCCTCCCCCTCGGCTTCAGCGGGATGACCTCGCCCGCGCTGCTGGCCTCGGCGTCCCGGCTGGTGCGGGAGGCGGACGTGGTCCACGTGCACCTGGCCCGGGACCTGGTCACCCTGCCCGTCGCCCTGGCGGCCCTGCGGGCCCGCAAGCCGCTGGTGCTCCAGACCCACGGCATGGTGGACCCGAGCGACAGGCTCCTCGCGAAGCTGCTGGACGCGGTGGCGGTACGCCGCCTGCTGCGCAGTGCGGACGCCGTGCTGTACCTGACCCCGCACGAGCGGGAGGGGCTGGACGCCGTGGTGGGCTCGCCCCTGGCGCGGGCCGTCCGGCTGGTCAACGGCACCCCGGCCCAGGAGGAGCGCCCGCCGCTCGCCGGCCCCCCGCGGGTGCTGTACTCGGCCCGCCTCCAGGCCCGCAAGCGCCCGGTGGACTTCGTGGACGCCGCCCCGGCGGTCCTGGCGGCCCACCCGGACGCGGAGTTCGTGGTGGCCGGCCCGGACGAGGGGGAGCTCGCGGCGGTCCGGGCCCGGATCACCGCCCTGGGGCTGACCGACCGCTTCACGGTGCCGGGCCCGCTGTCCGGCGCGGAGGTCCTCGCCGAGCTCCGCCGCGCGCACGTCTACGTACTGCCCTCGGTGGAGGAGCCGTTCCCCATGTCGGTCCTGGAGGCCCTCGCGGTGGGCGTCCCGTCGGTGGTCACCCACTCCAACGGCCTGGCCCGCGAGGTGGCGGCGGCCGGCGCGGGCCGCGCCGTCGACCCCGGCCCGGAGGGCGTGGCGGAGGCGGTCCTCGACCTCCTGGACCCCGCCGTGAACGCCGGGGCCTCCGCGGCCGCCCGCGAGCTGGCCGCGAAGGCCTTCTCGATGGACTCCGTACTGGACACCCTGCTGGGCGTCTACGAGGGGGCTGCGGGTCAGGCCGGGAGCCAGGCGTAGCAGCCCGTCGAGGTGAACCGGTCGGCGCCGGCCGGGACGGCCGCCGTGATCCGGTCGCCCGGCTTGGGCGGGGCTTCGGGGCCCGAGGCGAGGACGGAGCCGTCCTTGGACCTGACCTCCCAGGTGCAGGCCGTGTTCTGGGTGGCGGCCCGGTAGGTGCCGGGGGCCGGGGCGGGGCGGGTGCCGTCGGCGAAGCCCTTCTGGGCCGCGTCGAGGACGGGCTTCTGCTCCGGGCAGAGGAAGGTGATCGCGTCCTGCGCGCCGGTGACCTCGCCGGAGACGATGGACGCGGCCGCCGCGTCCTTGTCCCGCTTGGCCGTGCGCTCGACCCGCTGGCAGGTCTCCTGGCCGGTCTGGAGGACGGCGGCCGGGTCGGTCTTCTCGGGGACGCGCCCGCTCAGGTACTTCTTCTCGTTCTCCTTGAAGCTGCCCGTCCTGGGGATCAGCTTCGCGTCCGGCAGGACCGGGCCCGTCGGCTTCGCGTCGGGGTTCGCCGGGGTGGTGGGCGCCGTCGTGGCGTCCGCCGGGTCGGGGACCGGGGAGGCGGCCGGCGGCTTCGGGGTGGCGGCGGCCCGGGGGGTGCCGGCCCCGCCGCCGTCCTGGGAACTGCAGCCGGTCAGCGTCAGGGCGGCGGTGAGCAGGACGGCGGCCGCCGCGGGGCGTCGGTACATCAGGTGGCTCCCGTACGTACTGGGTGGGTAGGCGCACGGGGCCCGGCGCAGCGTGCGCCGGGCCCCGTGCTCCGTCAGGCGGTTACTTCGGGCCGAAGGTGAGGACCAGCTGCGGAGCGGCGTCCGCGGCGGTCGACTCCGAGGACCAGATCCACAGCGGGTCGGTGCCCGTGCTGGTCAGCGCGAGGCTGTAGCTGCTGCCCAGCACCGCGGAGACCGCGGCGGTGTTCAGCTCGACGTTCTGGACGGCCGAGCCGTCCGGCACGCCCGCGATGCTGCCGAGCGGGGTGGTGCCGAGGGCGGGCTTGGTCGTGAACGTCGTGCCGGCGCCGGTCCAGGTTCCGGTGACCGGGACCACGGAGACGGTGTCGGCGGTGCCGGCGCCGGCCTGCGTGGAGGTCTTGAACTGGAGGGAGGCGGTCTTCAGGACCTGTCCGGCCGGGGCGGCCGGGAGGGGGAAGCGCAGGTACGACTCGTAGGCCGAGGTGCCGCGCACCGCGAGCGAGGACGAGGTGCCGTAGGCGGTGCCCGGGGCGCCCTGGTTGACGTAGGTGTCCTCGGAGGCCGTGACCTTGGAGACCGTGTCGGCCGGGGCCTTGGCCAGGTCGAAGTGGGCCTTGACCTGGGCCTGGGTGAGGGCCGTCGGGTAGACGGCGGTCTCGTCGATCTGGCCGGCGAAGAAGTTGCTCGTCGGGCGGTTCGGCCAGCTGGCGAGGTTGTCGCCGCCCACGTGCCAGAAGCCGGCGTACGGGGTGGAGTCGGTGGCGCTGTTGGTGCCCTTGTTCTGGCCGTCCACGTAGAGGGTCATGCCGCCGGGCCCCTGGGTGCCGACGACGTGGTGCCACTTGTTGTCGTTGTACGTCTCGAACAGGCCGGTGGTGATGGTCCTGGCCGTGCCGTTGTAGACGCCGAAGGCGAGGCGGCCGGTGTTGGTCATGTACAGCTGCTTGTCGTACGTGCCGCTGCTGTTGGCCGTGTTGTTGCCGAAGCCGATCAGCTTGCCGCCGCGCGTGGTGTTGGTCTTGAACCACGTCTCGACGGTGAAGGAGGCGCCGACGCTCTGCCGGTGGTCGCTGTGGACCTGCTGGCTGGTGCCGTTGAAGCCCATGGCCGTGCTGGTGCCGGTGACGGCGCCGGGGCTCTGGCGCAGGGCCGGGGCGTTGACCTGGACGCCGCCGGTGTTGCCGCCGTTGGAGGAGTCGGCGACGTACGGGCTGACGGTGTCGTCGTAGCGCCAGTACAGGTTGGCGCCGTCGGCGCGGACCCGGTCGGGATAGGCCTGCACGGAGGCGGGGACGGTCACGGCGGCGTTCGCCGACAGGGCGCTCGTGTTGCCCGCGCCGTCGGTGGCGGTCACCCGGTAGGTGTAGGACTGGCCGGCCTTGACGGTGGTGTCGTTCCAGGAGGCCTGGGGCCGCTCGAACTCAAGGGAGTCGGCGGTCACGGTGGCGATCGGGGTGGCCGAGCCGTTGCGGTAGATCCGGTAGGTCAGCCTGCTGTCGTCCTGGTCGTAGCTGGTGCGCCAGCGGACCTGGGCCTCACCGGGCTTGACGCTGCCGGCGCTGGCCACGGGGGTGGTCGGGGCGCCGACGTCGCCGGTGTTGGCGAAGCGGGTCAGACCCTGCTGGGCCTGGCCGTTGATCAGCGTGAACTCACCGCCCGCCCACAGGTACTTGACGCCGTCCTTCTCCGCCACCGACATGACGCGCGGGCCGATGCCCTCGCCGATGCCGTCGTTGGCGGTGGGGTGCCAGCCGAGCTTGCGGGGGCCGCGCACGAAGCCGTCCACGGGCGCGGGGGCGGCGCCGGTGTGGTCGGTGGGCTGCGCGAGGAAGAAGTTCCGCTTGCCGTCGGGGAACTCCAGCTCGCTGGAGCAGTCGTGGGCGTGCGAGGAGCTGTAGAGGACCCCGTCGTACGGCAGCACGTACTGGGTCGCGCCGAGGCAGCGGTCGCGCCACTTCTCGGCGAAGGCGAGGTTCAGGCCGATGCGGCCGTCGAAGACGCCGCCGCCGGAGCCCTCGTTCGCGGTGTAGTAGCCCGTCGCGTCGGCCGAGATGTGCTTGACGACCGAGTTGGAGGGGATGTTCGAGTACGTCTTGGCGACCGCGCCGGTGGCGGCGCTGACGACGGCCAGGGCGTGCGTGTTGGTGCCGTTGACGGAGAAGAAGTCGCCGCCGAGCAGGACGCTCTTGCCGTCGTTGCTGACCTTGACGGCCCGGCCGGGCTCGTCCGCGTTGGCGGTCCAGGGCTTCAGGGCACCGGAGGCGGCATCGACCGCGGCGAACCGCTCGCGGGTCTGGCCCTCGACGGCGTTGAAGTCGCCGGCGACGTACAGGGTGTCGTCGGTGACGTCGAGCGCGCGCACGGTGGCGGGCACGCCCGGGTGGAAGGCGGCCTTGGGGGTGCAGGTCTCGATGTCGACCGCGGCGAGGCTGGAGACCGGGGTGCCGTTGACGGCGCCGAAGTAGCCGCCCGCGTACAGGGTCTTCTTGTCCTTGGAGACGGCCAGCGCCCGGACCGTCGCGGTGCCGTCGCTGACGGTGAAGGCCAGCTTGCAGGCGGTCGGGTTGCCCGTCGCGGCGTCCAGCGCCACGAAGTTGACCGCTTCCTGCTCGGCGCCGCCGACGGCGTCGGGCGGGCGGACCGCGGAGAAGGTGCCGCCCGCGAAGACGGTGCCGTTCGCCTGCTCCATGGCGAAGACGACGCCGTTCGGCTGCCAGGTGGGCAGCTCGTCGGCGGTGAACGCCACCGGCGGTGTGATGGCGGCGGCCTCGGGTATCAGCACCAGGCCGAGGCCCGTGCCGGCGCCGGCCAGTGACAGTGCGAGGGCAGCTGTCAGCCCTCTGGATCTACGCATGAGCCCCCCAGGGCTGTTTGCCCGGTTTGATGGCTGGAACTATCCGAACAGTCGTATGTACTGGCGCAGACTAGGGCTCACGCGGGGCCCCGGTCACCTCACTTGACCCGCTGCATACCAACGTGGAACCAACGGAGTTCAGGCTGGAGGGTGCGCCGTGGACACACGGCGGGTGCGCACCCGGCCACACCCGTACGGAGCCCTGAGCTCGCGGGTATGACCGGGACACGGCAAATCGTAGGCGAAAGCCGGAGCCTCAGCGGTCGATCCGGACGGTGGCGCCCGCCAGTTGGTCCTCGACCTGGCGCACATCGGCGTCCACCATGATCCGCGCCAGCTCGGGCACCAGGACCGTCGGCTTCCAGCCAAGGATCTCGCGGGCCTTGGAGGCGTCGCCGATGAGGGCGTCGACCTCGCTGGGGCGCTCGTACTTGGGGTCGTAGCGGACGTGGTCGGTCCAGTCCAGGCCGGCGTGGGCGAAGGAGGACTCGACGAAGTCCCGTACGGTGGCGGCGACTCCGGTGGCGACCACGTAGTCGGTCGGCTCGTCCTCCTGGAGCATGCGCCACATCGCGTCGACGTACTCCGGGGCGTAGCCCCAGTCGCGGACGGCGTCGAGGTTGCCGAGGTAGAGGTGGTCCTGGAGGCCGGCCTTGATGCGGGCGACCGCCCGGGTGATCTTCCGGGTCACGAAGGTCTCGCCGCGGCGGGGGGACTCGTGGTTGAAGAGGATCCCGTTGACGGCGAACATGCCGTACGCCTCTCGGTAGTTGACCGTGGTCCAGTACGCGAACACCTTCGCCCCGCCGTACGGGCTGCGGGGGTGGAAGGGGGTGTCCTCGTTCTGCGGGGGCGGCGTGGAGCCGTACATCTCGGAGGACGAGGCCTGGTAGATCCGGGTGTCGACCCCGCTGGCCCGGATGGCCTCCAGCAGCCGCAGCGCACCGAGTCCGGTCACGTCGCCCGTGTAGAGGGGGGCGTCGAAGGAGACGCGGACGTGGGACTGGGCGCCGAGGTTGTAGACCTCGTCGGGGCGTATGTCGCGCAGCAGGTTCACCAGGGCGACGCCGTCGGAGAGGTCGGCGTGGTGCAGGACGAAGGAACGGTTCGCCGTCTGCGGGTCCTGGTAGATGTGGTCGATCCGCTCCGTGTTGAAGGTGGAGGACCGCCGCACGAGCCCGTGCACCGTGTAGCCCTTGGAGAGCAGGAGCTCTGCGAGGTACGAGCCGTCCTGTCCGGTGACGCCGGTGATCAGTGCGGTCTTGCCCATGTGGTGTCCCCCTGGGATCCGTTGCTGTTCTGATGTGCTCCGGCCTCTGGCACGGCCGGTCTCCTGCTGTTCGCCCTCGGCCCGGCGCGCAGGGCCCCCCGACGGCCCTGCGGCATTCCGGCAGGCGGCGGGCCGTGCCCGCCCGTCCCTGGTCCGGGACTGGATGCGTACCGTACACGCCCGCTCCGCATATGCCAGCCCCGCCGTACGATCCGGCCCGGCGGCCACCGGGTGGCGGCCCGTGCCTTCCTGACGCCGGGTCCGGGCTCCCCGGAGTCCCGCGGCAGCGGACTGGCATGATCGGCGGTATGACAAGCACCCCGCCCCTCCTGCCCCCGCACGCCCGCGTCTTCGTCGCCGGACACCGCGGCCTCGTGGGGTCCGCGGTCGCGCGCCGCCTCACCGCCGACGGCCACGAGGTGCTCACCCGCGGGCGCGCCGACCTCGACCTGCGCGACGCCGCCGCGACGGAGGCGTACCTGCGCGACGTCAGGCCGGACGCGGTCGTGCTGGCCGCCGCCAAGGTGGGCGGGATCATGGCCAACAGCACGTACCCGGTGCAGTTCCTGGAGGACAACCTCAGGATCCAGCTCAGCGTCATCGCGGGTTCGCACGCCGCCGGGGTGGGCCGTCTGCTGTTCCTCGGCTCCTCGTGCATCTACCCGAAGCTGGCCCCGCAGCCCATCAGCGAGGACGCCCTGCTGACGGGTCCGCTGGAGCCCACCAACGAGGCCTACGCCCTCGCCAAGATCGCCGGCATCGTGCAGGTCCAGTCGTACCGCAAGCAGTACGGGGCCTCGTACGTCTCGGCCATGCCCACGAACCTCTACGGCCCGGGCGACAACTTCGACCTCCAGTCCTCGCACGTGCTGCCGGCCCTGATCCGCCGCTTCCACGAGGCGGCTGCGGAGGGCCGGGACGAGGTCGCCCTGTGGGGCAGCGGCACCCCGCGCCGGGAGTTCCTGCACGTGGACGACCTGGCGGCGGCCTGCGCGGTGCTGCTGGAGCGCTACGACGGCGACGAGCCCGTCAACATCGGCTGCGGCGAGGACCTCACCATCAAGGAGCTGGCCGAGACGGTCGCCGAGGTCACCGGCTTCCGGGGCCGGCTGGCCTGGGACCCGTCCAAGCCGGACGGGACCCCGCGCAAGCTGCTCGACGTCTCCCGCCTGACCGCGCTGGGCTGGAAGCCGGGCATCGCGCTGCGGGACGGCATCGACGCCACCTACCGCTGGTGGCTCGACCAGGGCTGACCTCACCTCGCGGCCCCTCAGTACGCTCCGCGGCCGTCGACCACGGCGCGGAGCGTACGGCCCATCACGTCGACATCGCTGGTGAAGGACCAGTTGTCCACGTACTGAAGATCAAGCTGAATCGTTTCATCCCAGGACAGGTCCGACCGCCCGCTGATCTGCCACAGGCCGGTCATCCCGGGCCGCACGGCGAGCCGGCGCAGCTCGACCTCGTCGTACTCGGCCACCTCCTCCGGCAGCGGCGGGCGGGGGCCGACCAGGGACATGCTGCCCGTCAGCACGTTCACCAGCTGCGGCAGTTCGTCCAGTGAGGTGCGGCGCAGCAGCCGGCCCACCCGGGTCACCCGGGGGTCGCGGCGCATCTTGAACATCAGGCCGTCGTTCTCGTTGGCCCCCGCCAGCTCGGCCTTGAGGCGATCGGCGTCCGTCACCATCGTGCGGAACTTCCACATGACGAAGGGGACCCCGTCCCGCCCGATGCGCCGCTGGCTGTAGAAGGCCGGCCCCTTCGAGCCGAGGCGGATGGCCAGGACGAGCCCGAGGAACAGCGGCGACAGCAGCAGCAGCCCGACGGCGGCCCCGGCCCGGTCGAGCACCGTCTTGAGCAGGGGCTGCACCCCGTGCCGCACGGGCGGCACGACCCGCAGCACGGCGAGCCCGCCCGCCGAGAGGGTCTCCAGCCGCTTGACGGAGACCTCCACCAGCCCGGGGAACACCGCCAGTTCGAGGCCCTCGTCGTGCAGGGCCCAGGCCACCCGTCGCAGCCGCTCCCCCGTGAACCGCGCCCCGGGCGCGACGAGCACCAGGTCGGCGTGGTGGCGGCGGACGGCGCGCAGCACGGCGGAGGCGTCCCGGTTCGGCGCCTTCGGCACCGAGGCGTCCAGCCTGGCCGCGACCGGTATCCCCCCGGTGACGGGGCCCCCGCCGACGGGGGCGATGCCGACGACCACGTACGGGTGGTCGGTGCGCGCGGCGAGGTGCGCGACGAGGAGCTCGGCGGCGGCGGGCTCGCCGACCACCAGCACCCGGCTGACGGCCTGGACCTCGCGACGGGCGGCCGTCAGGTGGCGGTACGTCAGTTTGTGGCAGGCGACGGTGACGAGGAGCGCGGGCAGGAGTGCGCCGAGGGCGGCGAGGCGGGGGGTCTCCTCGGCCGTCACCACCCGGGCGACGGCCAGGACACCGATCAGAATCAGCCAGTCGTGCAGCACGGGGAGCACTCCGCGGGATTCTCCGAGCACGCGGGCCGCGTACCGACGCCGCAGCGTCTGCACCCCGGTCCAGGCGAGGGCCGCGCCGAGTGCGCAGTGCAGGGGCCTGGCCTGCCCGGCGGCGTGGAAGACCAGGCCGACGGGCACGGCGGCGCCGACGAGGTCGGCGGTCACGGCCACGGGCAGGTACCACCGCGCCTTGTCGCCGAGCCGCCCCGCGGGGGCCGTGGCCGGACCCTCGAACCCGGCCGCCCCGGGGGCCACTCTTTGCTCAGGAAAACGGACATGCCTCATGGGTCCCCCTGGCACGTGGTCTATGTCGGTGACGCTTGTCCACTGCTTCCCCTGGCAGCGAACACATGTCGCACCGGGAAACAGTACGACAAACACCCGTACGGTAAATGCCGTTCGCGTGAACGGGACCCCTCGTTGCTCAAGTGTTAACAGCCGGTAGCAACCGTTCCACGCGTCCGCGGGATGCGTCCCACACGAAGGTGAATGGTTCGGATACCGGATCCGTATCTTCGGACAACGGACTGTTTCCGGCCAACCTTTTGATGTGGCCCTGACATCGCCGCCCACAGCTGGCACTCTTCGATCCGTTCATCGCACCAGCCCTGATCTGCCCGGAGGCCCACCCAGCCATCCGGAACCCCCCTTGCAGAAGGAGTCTGCGTTGAGTCCCACCCCCCAGCGGCGTGCCACCGCGGCCGGCGCTCTCGTAGCCGCGGCCGCCCTGCTCGCCGTAGGCATACAGGCCGGTACCGCCACCGCCGACGCCACCGCGTCGCAGGCCCGCACGGCCGCCCAGCCCAACCCGGGCGCGGCCAATGTCGTACTCAGCGCTTCGGAGCGTGCGACGCTCATCACCGAGGCCAACTCGACCACCGCCCAGGCCGCGAAGGCGCTCGGCCTCGGTGGCGGCGAGAAGCTGATCGTCCGCGATGTGGCCAAGGACGCGGACGGCACCACGCACACCACCTACGAGCGGACCTACGACGGTCTGCCCGTGCTCGGCGGCGACCTCACCGTCCACGCCAAGGGCGGCGTCACCAAGAGCGTGACCAAGGCGACCCAGCACGAGATCAAGGTCTCGGACACCAACGCCACCGTCACCCCGTCCGCCGCCGAGGGCCAGGCCGTTTCAGCCGCGAACGCCGAGGGCTCCAAGCAGACCAAGGCCGACAAGGGTGCCCGCAAGGTCATCTGGGCCGCGGACGGCGTCCCGGTCCTCGCCTTCGAGACCGTCGTCGGCGGCCTCCAGGACGACGGCACCCCGAGCGCGCTGCACGTGATCACCAACGCCAAGACCGGCGCGAAGATCTCCCAGTGGCAGGGTGTCCAGACCGGCACCGGCAACACCCAGTACAGCGGGCAGGTCACCCTCGGCACCTCGCAGTCGGGCAGCAACTGGACGCTGACCGACGCCGGCCGCGGCAGCCACAAGACCTACAACCTGAACCGGGGCACCTCCGGCACCGGCACCCTCTTCTCCGGTCCGGACGACGTCTGGGGCAACGGCGCCGCCTCCAACACGGAGACCGCCGGCGCGGACGCCCACTACGGCGCCCAGGTCACGTGGGACTACTACAAGAACGTCCACGGCCGCAACGGCCTGCGCAACGACGGCGTGGCCCCGTACAGCCGGGTCCACTACGGCAACGCGTACGTCAACGCCTTCTGGGACGACTCCTGCTTCTGCATGACCTACGGCGACGGCGACGGCAACAACAAGCCGCTCACCTCGATCGACGTGGCCGCGCACGAGATGACCCACGGCCTCACCTCGGTCACCGGCAACATGACCTACAGCGGTGAGCCCGGCGGCCTGAACGAGGCCACCTCCGACATCATGGCGGCGGCGGTCGAGTTCTACGCCAACAACCCGCAGGACGTCGGCGACTACCTGGTCGGCGAGAAGATCGACATCCGCGGCAACGGCACCCCGCTGCGCTACATGGACAAGCCGAGCAAGGACGGCTCCTCCAAGGACGCCTGGTACTCCGGCATCGGCGGCATCGACGTCCACTACTCCTCGGGTCCGGCCAACCACTGGTACTACCTGGCCTCCGAGGGCTCCGGCGCCAAGGTCATCAACGGCGTGAGCTACGACTCGCCGACCTCCGACGGCCTGCCCGTCACCGCGATCGGCCGTGACGCCGCCTCGAAGATCTGGTTCCGCGCGCTGACGGTGGGCTACTTCAAGTCGACCACCAACTACGCCGACGCCCGCGTCCAGACCCTGAAGGCCGCCGCCGACCTGTACGGCCAGGGCTCGGCCACGTACAACAACGTCGCCAACGCCTGGGCCGCCATCAACGTCGGCCCGCGCATCAACGACGGCGTGACGGTCTCCCCGATCGCCAACCAGAACACCCAGATCAACACCGCGGTGAGCCTCCAGGTCCAGGCGACCAGCACCAACCCGGGCGCGCTGACCTACGCGGCGACCGGCCTGCCGGCCGGCCTGTCGATCAACTCCTCGACCGGTCTGATCTCCGGTACGGCGACCACCGCGGCCACGTCCAACGTGACCGTCACGGTGACGGACTCGGCGAACAAGTCGGCCACGGCGTCCTTCACCTGGACCGTGGGCACCTCGCAGCCGAACGTGTTCGAGAACACGAACGACTACGCGATCGCCGACAACGCGACCGTCGACTCGCCGATCACGGTGACCCGCACCGGCAACGCGCCGAGCACCCTCAAGGTCGACGTCAACATCGTCCACACCTACATCGGTGACCTGAAGGTCGACCTGGTCGCCCCCGACGGCACCCTCTACAACCTGCACAACCGCACCGGCGGCAGTGCGGACAACATCGTCAAGAGCTACACGGTGAACGCCTCCTCCGAGGTCGCCCAGGGCGTCTGGAAGCTCCGGGTCAACGACAACGCGAGCCTGGACACCGGCAAGATCGACAGCTGGAAGCTCACCTTCTGATCCCCTCGGGGCAGGAAGTGAACCGCCGCTGAACCGCTGAAACCACGGGGCCGCCCGGGAGGAAACCTCCCCGGGCGGCCCTGTCCCATGTGGCGGGACGGTCCGTCAGCCGATGGACCGCAGGACCCGGTTCATGAGGGCGCCCGGAGCCATGCTGCGGTCGTCGTCGTCCCAGTCGTCGCGGTCGTGGCGGCCGTGGTGGCCGCCGGACGGCTTCACCTCGACGGAGCGGACGTTGAGGTCGCGCGCGCGCTCGCCCGGCCGCAGCACCTCCTGGGCCTCGCCCCCGCAGCTGTCGCCCCGGTAGACGAGGGCCAGCCCGTCCGTTTCGTTCTCCACGAAGAAGGCCGGACTGTTCCGGCTGGTGCCGGTCAGCCGGTAGCAGGTGTCGTAGTTCCCCGGCTCGATCGACCGGCGCCGCACGTCCCCGTCGTCGTCCGCGTACCGGTAGTGGATCTCACCGAGGCCGTAGTTGCGGTCGTCGGCCAGGGACTGGCCGGCGGTCGGGAGGACGAGCGCGACGGAGGCCAGGAGCGCGGCCGCGGCGGTGGAGCGAAGACGCATGTGAGGGTCCGTTTCTCGGGGGGTGTGGGGGACCGGGTCCGGTGGACGTCCGCGGGCAGCCTAGGAGCGGGCCCGGCGGCGGGAGCACCGCCATGCGCAGCACGTTCGAAGGTTCACCCTCCCGAGGAGCCGCCCGGAACGCCCCGGCGCCCGTACGGCCGTATGCCGTACGGGCGCCGGGGCGCGGGGCTCAGCCGGACGTCCGCCCGGACCCGGGAGCGGCGGCCGGGGCGACCGCCGGAGCAGCGGCCGCAGCGCCCGCCGGAGCACCTCCCTGCGCCGGGACCGGGGCCCCCGCGGCCGGGCGGCCGACCAGCAGCGCCACCGCCAGGGCGCCCGCCAGGCCCATTGCCCCCGACACCAGGAAGGTGTCCCGCAGCCCGCTCGCGAAGGCCGCGTCCACCCACTCCCGCGCCGCCGGCACCGCCAGCAGCCGCCCCGCCCCGCCGGAGGCCAGGGCGTCGGCGAGCTCCCGGGGCCGCCCGCCGAGCCCGTCCGCCAGCCCGGCGTGGAACACCGCGCCCAGCACCGCGATCCCCAGGGCGGTGCCCAGCTGCCGCGCGGTGTTCAGCGCACCGCCGGCCATGCCCGCACGGGCCGGGGCCACCGCCCCCATCGCGGTGGCCGCCAGCGCCGGGGTCGCCATGCCCACGCCCACGCCTGTCACCAGCAGCCCGGGCACCAGCGCGGTCCAGCCGTCGCCCGCGTCCAGCATCCAGGCCTGGAGCAGCGCCCCCGCCCCGATCAGCAGCAGCCCGCCGCCGATCGTCAGCCGGGCCGGGGCCCCGTGCAGCAGCCGCCCGGCCAGCGCCGCGACGACGAAGCCCGCGAGGCTCATCGGCAGCAGCACCAGACCGCCGCCCACCGGGCTCATCCCCTCGGCCGACTGGAGCCAGAGGGAGACGTACATCAGGTACGAGAACGCCGCACCGGACAGCAGCAGCCCGGCGGCCATCACCGCCACGAAGACCGGGCTGCGGAACAGCGAGAGGTCGAGCATCGGGCGCGGGCCGCGCAGTTCGACGAGGACGAAGGCGGCGAAGGCGGCCACCGCCAGGCCGAACAGCCCGAGGGTGGCGGCCGAGGTCCAGCCGTTCTCCCCGACCCGGATCAGGGCGTACGTCAGGGCCCCGGCCCCGACGGTGAAGGCGGCCATGCCCGGCAGGTCGAGGCCCTTGGCCCGTGGGTCGCGGGACTCGGCCACCGCCTTCAGGGTCACCCAGACCGCCAGCGCGCATACCGGCAGGTTGATGAAGAAGATCCAGCGCCAGCCGAAGTGCTCGGTCAGCAGCCCGCCGATGACCGGCCCGGCCGCGGCGGCCGCACCGTTGACCGCGCCCCACACGCCGAAGGCGACGCCCCGGTCGCGGCCCTGGTAGGCCGAGCTGAGCAGGGCCATGGTGGTGGCGAACATGGCCGCGCCGCCGATGCCCTGCACCGCGCGGAAGGCGATCAGCGCGGCCGGTCCGTCCGCGAGCCCGCAGGCGAGGGAGGAGGCGGCGAAGAGCACCAGCCCGCCGAGGTAGACCCGGCGCCGGCCGATCCGGTCGGCGAGCGAGCCCGCGCCGAGCAGCAGGGCGGCCAGGGCGAGGGCGTAGACGTCCATCACCCACTGGAGGCCGGCGAAATCCGTGCTCATGTCGGCGGCCATGTCCGGCAGGGCGACGGTCACGATCGTGACGTCGACCAGGAGCATGAACGCCCCGAGGCACACCGCCGTCAGCGGCAGCCACTTGCGCATGGGAGGTCTCCTCGTATCGGGGGGGTGGGGCGGGGAGCACCCCCGCGTGACCCCACCGTCGCAGCGGCCCGGCCCGGAACCCCACCCGCGAGCCGCTGTCTGCCGGATTTCCCTCATGGACGGACCCGTCATGATGGAAACCATGAATGACGAGGAGCTGGACGGTCTCGACCGTGCGCTGATCCAGGCCCTGGTGATCGACGGCCGCGCGGCCTTCAGCCGGATCGCCGAGGTACTGGAGGTCTCCGACCAGACCGTCGTGCGCCGCTACCGGCGGCTGCGGAGCGCCGGCCTGGTCCGGGTCGTCGGCCTGCCGGTGGGCAGCCGCGTCGGGCTGTTCGAGTCCTGGCTGCGGGTGCAGTGCGCCCCCGACGCGGCGCTCCCGGTGGCCGAGGCGCTCGCCCGCCGCCCGGACATCGCCTGGGTGACCATGAACTCCGGCGGCACGGAGATCCACTGCATGACCCGGGCCCGTACCCGCCGGGACCGGGACGCCCTGCTGCTGGACAAGCTGCCGCGCACCCGCCGGGTCACCGGCATCAGCGCCCACACCATCCTGCGGAAGTTCTTCGGCGGGCCGGACGCCTGGGCGGGCGTCGACGAGCTGCGCCCCGATCAGATCGCGGCCCTGCAACGGCCGGCGCCGGAGCCGGGGCCGGAGCGGTACGTCCTCGACGCGGCGGAGTACGCGCTGCTGGCGGTGCTGGGCCGGGACGGCCGTGCGGGGTATCCGGAGCTGGCGCGGGCCACCGGGCTCTCGGAGTCCACCGCCCGCCGCCGGCTGGAGCGGCTGCGGGACGCCGGGGCGCTCTTCTTCGACGTGGAGTTCGTGCCCGAGCTCTTCGGCTACGAGGCGGAGGCGACGCTGGTGCTGCACGTCCCGCCGGCCCGGCTGGCGGAGGTGGGGAACGCGCTGGCCGGCCACCGCGAGGTGCCCTTCGCCGCGGCCGTGACCGGGGCCGCCTCCCTGATGGCGGTGGTGGTGTGCCGGGACACCGACGCCCTCTACACCTATCTGACGGAGCGGATCGGCGCGGTGGACGGGGTGGGCCAGGTGGAGGTGATCCCGGCGCTGCGCAGCGTGAAGCGGGCCGGGATGCTGGTCGAGGGCGGGCGGCTGGTGGATCCGCCGCCCGCCCCCTGATCCCGCCCGCCCCCGTCCGGCGCCGAGGTCAGCGCAGCAGCACGCCGCCCAGCGCGTCGGTGTCCACCGGGGCCGCGACCAGGCCCAGTTCGGCCGGGGAGGCCAGCAGCGGGTGCGTCGGCAGGATCCGTACGGTGTAGCCGAAGGGCCCGGTCCGGTCCAGTGCGAGCGGGCCCTCGTACACCCAGCGGCCCTCCAGGTCGGGTCCGGCGGCGGGCTTGAGCGGGAAGGCCCGCCCGTCCCGGATCACGTCCTGGGCGTCGACCCGCCCGGCAACCGCCTGCACCTCCACGTCCTCCGGCGCGAGCGCGTCCAGCGCGACCCGGACCCGCAGCGTGAGGGTGGCGCCCAGTTCGGCGGTGCCCCCCACGGGCGCCGCGGCGACGGCCTCCACGTGCTCGACGGCGACCCGCGGCCAGGAGGCCCGGATCCGCCCCTTCCACCAGGCCAGTTCCTGGGCGGCGTCGGGGCTCAGGGCGCGGTGGGAGAGCGCGGCGGGGGCGTAGAGGCGTTCCACGTACTCCCGCACCATCCGCCCCGCGAGCACCTTCGGGCCCAGGGACACCAGGGTGCGCCGGACCATCTCGATCCACCGCACCGGGAGCCCGGCCCGGCCGTCCCGGTCGTAGAAGCGGGGTGCGACCCGCTCCTCGATCAGCTCGTAGAGGGAACCGGCCTCCAGGTCGTCGCGGCGGTCCTCGTCCGTGCCGAGCCCGTCGGCCGTGGGGATGGCCCAGCCGAAGTCGGGCTCGAACCACTCGTCCCACCAGCCGTCCAGCACCGACAGGTTGAGGCAGCCGTTGAGCGCGGCCTTCATCCCGCTGGTGCCGCAGGCCTCCAGCGGGCGCAGCGGGTTGTTCAGCCAGACGTCGCAGCCCGGGTAGAGCTTCTGCGCCATGGCCATGCCGTAGTCGGGCAGGAAGACGATGCGGTGGCGCACGCGCGGGTCGTCGGAGAAGCGGACCAGTTCCTGGACGAGCCGCTTGCCGCCGTCGTCGGCCGGGTGCGCCTTGCCGGCGACGACGATCTGCACCGGGCGGTCCGGGTCCAGCAGCAGCCGGCGCAGCCGTTCCGGATCGCGCAGCATCAGCGTGAGCCGCTTGTAGGAGGGCACGCGGCGGGCGAAGCCGATGGTCAGCACGTCCGGGTCGAGGACGCCGTCCACCCAGCCGAGTTCGGCGTCGGCGGCCCCGCGCTGCTTCCACGAGGCGCGCAGCCGGTCGCGGACCTCCTGGACCAGCTGCTCGCGCAGGGCCCGGCGTACGTCCCACACGTCCTGGTCGGGGATGTGGGCGACGGCGTCCCAGCGGGCGGAGGCGCCCACGGCGAGGGCGTCCTCGGCACGCCCGGCACCGATCTGGCGGGCGCCGAGCCGCATGACCTCGGGGGCGACCCAGGTCGGGGCGTGCACCCCGTTCGTCACGGAGGTGATGGGGACGTCGGCGGCGTCGAAGCCCGGCCAGAGCCCGGCGAACATGCCGCGGCTGACCGCCCCGTGGAGGGTGGAGACCCCGTTGGCGCGCTGGGCGAGGCGCAGGCCCATCACGGCCATGTTGAACACCCCGGGGTCGCCGCCCGGATAGGACTCGGCACCCAGTTCCAGGATCCGCTCGACGGGGACGCCGGGCAGTTCGCCGCCGTCGCCGAAGTGCCGGGCGACGAGGGAGCGCTCGAACCGGTCGATGCCGGCGGGGACGGGGGTGTGCGTGGTGAACACGGTCCCGGCGCGGACGGCTTCGACGGCCGCGTCGAAGCCGAGGCCCTGCTCGCCGTCGAGTTCCCTTATGCGTTCCAGGCCGAGGAAGCCGGCGTGTCCCTCGTTGGTGTGGAAGACCTCGGGGGCGGCGTGGCCGGTGATCCGGCAGTACGTCCGTACGGCGCGGACGCCGCCGATGCCGAGCAGCATCTCCTGGAGGAGGCGGTGGTCGCTGCCGCCGCCGTAGAGCCGGTCGGTCACCTCGCGGGCGCCGGCGTCGTTGTCCTCGACGTCGGAGTCGAGCAGGAGCAGCGGCACCCGGCCGACGCGGGCCTGCCAGATGTGCGCGTGCAACGACCGCCCGCCGGGCAGCGTGAGCGACACCCGGGCCGGGGTGCCGTCGTCGTGCCGCAGCAGGGACAGGGGCAGCTCGTGGGGGTCGAGCACCGGGTAGTGCTCCTGCTGCCAGCCGTCGCGGGAGAGCGACTGGCGGAAGTAGCCGTGCCGGTAGAGCAGACCGACGCCGATGACCGGGACGCCGAGGTCGCTGGCGGCCTTGAGGTGGTCCCCGGCGAGGATGCCGAGGCCGCCGGAGTACTGGGGCAGGGCCGCGGTGATGCCGAACTCGGGGGAGAAGTAGGCGATGGCGGCGGGGAACTCCGCGGCGTTCTCGTTGGTCTGGTACCAGCGGCCGCCGTGGAGGTAGTCGTCGAGGTCGGCGGCGGCCACGGCGAGCCGCCGCAGGAACCGCCGGTCGGCGGCGAGTTCCTCCAGCCGGGAGGCGGGCACGGCACCGAGCAGCCGGACGGGGTCGCCGCCGGCGGCCTGCCAGCCCTCGGGGTCGACGGATTGGAAGAGTTCGCGTGTTTCCGTATGCCACGACCAGCGCAGGTTGCGCGCGAGGTCGGCGAGCGGCATCAGGGGTTCGGGGAGGACGGGGCGCACGGTGAATCGACGGATAGCCTTCACACGTTCCACCTTCGCAGGGGATGACGGATCGGAGCGACCGCACCACGCTGTGCACCCGCACCTCGCCCCCGGAAGGCTAGCGGCGGACGCCCGCCGCGGCCATCCCGCCTCCGGGACCGCCGGCCGGCCGACGGACGCCCGACGGCAGCGCGTCGGCAGCGCGTCGGCAGCGCGTCAGCGGTGCGTCGGCGGTGCGTCAGCCGTCCGTCGCGAGACGGGCGTGCAGGTGCTCGTCGTGCCAGCCGTCGGCGTGCAGCAGGGCGCCGCGCATGGTGCCCTCCAGCGGGAAGCCGGCCTTGAGCGCGACGGCGCAGGAGGCCGGGTTGGCCACCGAGTGGCAGATCCGCAGCCGGTGCAGGCCGGCCTCGCGGAAGGCCCAGTCGGCGACCGCGGCCACCCCCTGCGGCATCACCCCCCGCCCGCGCCCGGCCGGCAGCAGCCAGTACACGAACTCCGCGCTCGCGCCCTGCGGGTCGAGGTCGGCGAGCCCGGTCAGGCCCACGGCCGGGGCGTCCGGCTCCGGCGACACGGCCCAGACCGCCGCCTCCCGCTCCGCCCACCGCCGGTTCCAGCGGGCGATGCGGGCCGCGGCCGAGGCGGGGGTCTCGGGACCGGGCCGGTTCCAGTGCCGGATGCCGGGGTCCTCGTACGCGGTGACGAGCACCGGGGCGTCGGCCTCGCGCCAGGGCCGCAGCACCATCCCGCAGGGGAGGCCGAGGACCGGCTGAGGGGCCCCGCCCCATGCGGCGGAAGGGGCTATCGGGGCTCGTGTGACGGAGGTGTTCTCGCTGTCCATCGGCCCATCCTCACCGACTTGACGGAGCCTCGGCGGATGCCGGGCCGCACCGAGCCGTTCCCTGATCGTCCGCGTCCCCCTACGTACGAGTAGTTAACCGACGGCGCGGATTGGCAGGGGTGAGAGTGGGAAGGGCTGTGCGAGTACACGCGGTACACGCACGGCGCACCCGCCCACAACCTTTCCCCGCCACCCGAGTGAACGCGGACAGGAGCGGCCATGCCCGCAGCCCAGCCGTCTTCCGAGCGGCTAGAAACAGAGCGAACAGAGCGTGCACTACCGGCCGACTTCCCGGCCGGCCCGTCACCGAGCCCTGCGAACTGCCCCCAGGTGATCCCATCATGATCGGTCGCATTCCCGTGCTGGACGTCCGCCCCGCCGTCGACTGCGGCGCCAGACCCGCCAAGGCGGTCGTGGACGAGGTCTTCGAGATCTCCGCCACCGTATTCCGAGAGGGCCACGACGCCGTCGCCGCCCACGTCGTCCTGCGCGACCCGAGCGGGCGGCTGCGCCCGCCGGTGCCGTTGCGGGAGCTCGCCCCCGGCACCGACCGGTGGGGAGCCCGGGTCTCCGCCGAGGTCGAGGGGAGGTGGACCTACACCGTCGAGGCGTGGAGCGACCCGGTCGCCACCTGGCGGGCCCACGCCGCGATCAAGGTCCCGGCCGGCCTCGACACCGGGCTGACCCTCCTCGAAGGCGCCGAGCTCTACGAGCGCGCCGCCGCGAAGATCCCCAAGCGGGACGGCCGCGAGGCCGTACTGGCCGCGGCCGACACGATGCGCGACGAGGACCGGCCGGCCGCGCAGCGGTACGAGGCCGCGCTCGCGCCCGCGGTGGACGCGGCGCTCGCCCGGCGCCCGTACCGGGAGCTGGTCACGGCGGCCAAGCCGCTGCCGCTGATCGTCGAACGCAAGCGGGCCCTCTTCGGCTCCTGGTACGAGATGTTCCCCCGCTCCGAGGGAGCGGTGGTGGAGCCGGGCGAGGCCCCGGTGAGCGGCACCTTCCGCACCGCCGCCGAACGGCTGCCGGCGATCGCCGCGATGGGCTTCGACGTCGTCTACCTGCCGCCGGTCCACCCGATCGGCTCGACCTACCGCAAGGGCCCCAACAACACTCTCTCGGCGGGGAGTTGGGATCCCGGCGTGCCGTGGGCCATCGGCTCCCCGGAGGGCGGCCACGACGCGGTCCACCCCGAGCTCGGCACCCTGGAGGACTTCGACTTCTTCGTGGCGCGCGCCCGCGACCTCCGGATGGAGATCGCCCTCGACTTCGCCCTCCAGTGCTCCCCCGACCACCCCTGGGTGGACAAGCACCCGGAGTGGTTCCGCCACCGCGCCGACGGGACGATCGCGTACGCCGAGAACCCGCCGAAGAAGTACCAGGACATCTTCCCGGTCCACTTCGACGCGGACATGGCCGGCATCGTCGAGGAGACGGTCCGGATCCTGCGGCACTGGATGGAGCACGGCGTCCGGATCTTCCGGGTCGACAACCCGCACACCAAGCCCGTCGTCTTCTGGCAGAAGGTGATCGCGGAGATCAACAAGTCCGACCCCGACGTCATCTTCCTGGCGGAGGCCTTCACCCGGCCCGCGATGATGCGCACGCTGGCCTCGGTCGGCTTCCAGCAGTCGTACACCTACTTCACCTGGCGCAACACCAAGGCCGAGCTGACCGAGTACCTGACGGAGCTGTCCGGCGACCGCTCGGCCTCCGTGATGCGGCCGAACTTCTTCGTCAACACGCCCGACATCCTCCACGAGTACCTCCAGAAGGGCGGCCGGCCCGCCTTCGAGGTCCGGGCGGTCCTCGCCGCCACCCTCTCCCCCACCTGGGGCCTCTACGCGGGCTACGAGCTCTGCGAGAACACCCCGGTCCGGGAGGGCAGCGAGGAGTACCTGAACTCCGAGAAGTACGAGCTGCGCCCGCGCGACTGGGCCGCCGCCGACCGGGACGGCACCTCGATCGCCCCGCTGATCACCTCGCTGAACCGGCTGCGCCGGCGCAACCCCGCCCTCCAGCAGCTGCGCGACATCCACTTCCACCCGACCGACAACGAACAGGTGATCGCCTATTCGAAGCACTCAGGTGGCAATTCCGTACTGGTGGTCGTCAACCTCGATCCGCACCACACCCAGGAGGCGACGGTCTCGTTGGACATGCCGGTACTCGGCCTCGACTGGCACGGGTCCCTCGCGGTGCGCGACGAGCTCACCGGCGAGACCTACCACTGGGGCAGGGCGAACTACGTGCGCCTGGAACCGGGCCGTACTCCCGCGCACGTCCTGGCCGCCCTGCGACCGTCCCCGCCCACCGGAGGGTCACCCACCACATGATGATCAACGATCCCGTCCACGACACCTTCGAAGACACCCCCGCCAAGGACCGCGACCCCGACTGGTTCAAGCGGGCGGTCTTCTACGAGGTCCTGGTCCGCTCCTTCCACGACAGCAACGGCGACGGCGTCGGTGACCTCAAGGGGCTCACCGCCAAGCTGGACTACCTCCAGTGGCTCGGCGTCGACTGCCTCTGGCTCCCGCCGTTCTTCGCCTCGCCGCTGCGCGACGGCGGCTACGACGTCGCCGACTACACCTCCGTGCTGCCCGAGTTCGGCGACCTCGCCGACTTCGTGGAGTTCGTCGACGCCGCGCACACCCGCGGCATGCGGGTGATCATCGACTTCGTCATGAACCACACCAGCGACCAGCACGAGTGGTTCCAGCAATCGCGCAAGGACCCCGACGGGCCGTACGGGGACTACTACATGTGGGCCGACAACGACAAGCAGTACCAGGACGCCCGCATCATCTTCATCGACACCGAGACCTCGAACTGGACGTACGACCCCGTCCGCAAGCAGTACTACTGGCACCGCTTCTTCTCCCACCAGCCGGACCTCAACTACGAGAACCCGGCCGTGGTGGAGGAGATCGTCTCGGCGCTGCGCTTCTGGCTCGACCTCGGCATCGACGGCTTCCGCCTCGACGCCGTGCCCTACCTCTACGCCGAGGAGGGCACCAACTGCGAGAACCTGCCCCGCACCCACCAGCTCCTGAAGCGGGTGCGCGCCGAGATCGACGCGCACTACCCGGACACCGTGCTGCTCGCCGAGGCCAACCAGTGGCCCGAGGACGTCGTCGACTACTTCGGCGACTTCGCCAAGGGCGGGGACGAGTGCCACATGGCGTTCCACTTCCCCGTCATGCCGCGCATCTTCATGGCGGTGCGAAGAGAGTCGCGCTACCCCGTCTCCGAGATCCTGGCCAAGACCCCGGCGATCCCGGACGGCTGCCAGTGGGGCATCTTCCTGCGCAACCACGACGAGCTCACCCTCGAAATGGTCACGGACGAAGAGCGCGACTACATGTACGCCGAGTACGCCAAGGACCCGCGGATGCGGGCCAACATCGGCATCCGGCGCCGGCTCGCCCCGCTCCTGGACAACGACCGCAAGCAGATGGAGCTGTTCACCGCCCTGCTGCTGTCGCTGCCCGGCTCGCCGGTGCTGTACTACGGCGACGAGATCGGCATGGGCGACAACATCTGGCTCGGCGACCGCGACGGCGTGCGGACCCCCATGCAGTGGACCCCGGACCGCAACGCCGGTTTCTCCTCCTGCGATCCGGGCAGGCTGAACCTGCCGGTCATCATGGACCCGGTCCACGGGTACCAGGTCACCAATGTCGAGGCGGCCATGGCGTCGCCCTCCTCACTGCTGCACTGGACCCGCAGGCTGATCGAGATCCGCAAGGCCAACCCGGCCTTCGGCCTCGGCTCGTACACCGAACTGCCCTCGTCCAACCCGGCGGTGCTCGCGTTCCTGCGCGAGTTCGGGGACGACCTGGTGCTGTGCGTGCACAACTTCTCCCGCTTCGCGCAGCCCACCGAACTGGACCTGAGGTCGTTCAACGGGCGGGTCCCGGTGGAGCTCACGGGTGACGTGCGCTTCCCGCCGATCGGCGAGTGGCCGTACCTGCTGACCCTGGCGGGACACGGCTTCTACTGGTTCCGGCTCCGCAGCGACCAGCGCGCCGACTGACGGACCCGCTACGGGGCGGGCACTCCTTTGGGTCAACGGCCCGCCCCTGTACGGATCATCCTGACCCGACACACGCACATACCGGAGAAGCAACTGCCGCGCATCCGGGACACTCTGCGCATTCTGTGACGGCCCGGGGAAAGGACGCGACGCCATGTCGGAGGCTGCATCCGCCCGGAGCCGGCTGACGCCCGCCCGGGCCGGCGGGACCGCCGGAGGACCCGATCCCGCCGGGGTACCGGGACCGGGATCCGCCGGGACCGCGGGGACCGCCGCGCTGGAGCCGATGCTGCGGGAGTGGCTGCCCGCACAGCGCTGGTTCGCCGGCAAGGGGCGCCGGATCGGCCGGATCGAGGCCGTCTCGGCGGCCGAACTGCTGCCGCCGGGGTCCTCCCCCGGCCTGCTGCACCTGCTGCTCGACGTGGACGGGGACTGCTACCAACTCCTGCTGGGCATCCGCCCGTCCCCGCTCCCGCCCGCCCTCGCGCCCGCCCTGATCGGGCACGCCGAGAGCGGCCCGTACGCCGGCCGGGCCGTGTACGAGGCGCTGGGCGACCCCCGGCTCGCCTCGCTGCTGCTGGAACGGCTGCGCTCCCCCGGGACGCTGGGCCCGCTCCGCTTCGACCGGGACCCGGACACACCGGTCCAGGCCGGGCTGCTGCCCCGGCCCCTGTCCGGGGAGCAGACCAACTCCTCCCTGATCTACGGGGACGCGTACATCCTCAAGGTGTTCCGCCGGGTCGGCCCCGGGGTCAACCCCGACCTGGAGCTGCCCAGGGCCCTGGCCGCCGCCGGCTGCGCCCGGGTGCCCGCCCCGGTCGCCTGGTACGAGGCCGAGCTGGCCGGTGGAGAACCGTTGACCCTGGGCGTGCTCCAGCCCTACCTGCGCGGCTCCGACGACGGCTGGCAGCTGGCCCTGCGCAGACTCGGGGCCGGGGCCGACTTCACCGCCGAGGCGCACGCCCTGGGCCGGGCCACCGCCGAGGTGCACAGCGCCCTCGCGACGGCGCTGCCCACCCTCGCCCTCGGCCCCGAGCAGACCGCCCGGCTCGCCGCCGGGATGACCGCCCGGCTCGCCGCCACCTGCCGCGAGGTGCCCGCGCTCCGGCCGTACGAGGCCGGGCTGCGGGGCGCCTTCGACGCGCTGGCCGCCTCCCGGGGCGCCGGGGTCCCCGCCCAGCGCATCCACGGGGACCTGCACCTGGGCCAGACCCTGCGCACCGCCGACGGCAGCTGGGCCCTGATCGACTTCGAGGGGGAGCCGGCCCGGCCGCTCGCCGACCGGCGCCGCCCCGAGCCGGCGGTCCGCGACATCGCCGGGATACTGCGCTCCTTCGACTACGCCGCCCGCTCGCACCGGCCCTTCGCCCCCGCCTGGGCGGACGCCTGCCGGACCGCGTTCTGCGAGGGCTACGCCCGCACCACCGGGCGCGACCCGCGCGAGGACCCGGTGCTGCTGCGCGCGTACGAGACCGACAAGGCGGTGTACGAGGCCCGGTACGAGTCCCGGCACCGCCCCGACTGGCTGCACGTCCCGATGGCGGCGATCCGCCGGCTGTCGGAACCCCAGCGGCCCGCACACCGCATGCCCCCGCCGGCTCCCGGCACCGCCCCCACCCCCCACCCGAAGCCCCCGAGGAGGCCGCTCGCGTGAGCGCCGCACGACAGCCGTCACCGACCGTCCGCGAGGAAGCCGCAGCCGTACCCGAGCCCGCGAAGCGGCCCCGCGCACCCCGGGCCCGCCGCGCCGCCCCGCCCCACGGGGTCCGGCCGGCGCCCGCGCTGGACGCGGAGGAACGGGCCCGGCTGCTGGAGGGCCGCCACCACGACCCCCACGCGGTGCTGGGCGCCCGTGCGCAGCGGGGCGGGGTGGCCTTCCGGGTGCTGCGCCCGCACGCCAAGGCCGTCACCATCGTGGCCAAGGGGCTGCGGGCCGAGCTCTTCGACGACGGGGACGGGCTGTTCTCCGGGCTGCTGCCGCTGACCGGGGTGCCGGACTACCGGCTGCTGGTGACGTACGAGAGCGACGAGGTCGAGGTCCACGACCCGTACCGGTTCCTGCCCGCCCTCGGGGAGCTGGACCTGCACCTGATCGGCGAGGGCCGGCACGAGGAGCTGTGGACGGCGCTGGGCGCCCGGCCGATGGAGCACCGGGGCGTGGCCGGCACCCGCTTCACGGTGTGGGCACCGAACGCGCAGGGGGTGCGGGTCACCGGGGACTTCTCGTACTGGGACTCGGTGGCGTACCCGATGCGCTCGCTCGGATCGAGCGGGGTGTGGGAGCTGTTCCTGCCCGGGGTCGGCGAGGGCGCCCTGTACAAGTACGACATCACCCGGCCGGACGGCAGCCACACCCTGCGCGCCGACCCGATGGCGCAGTACGCGGAGGTCCCGCCGGCGAACGCCTCGGTGGTCACGGCCTCGCGGTACGTGTGGCAGGACGCGGAGTGGATGGCCACGCGCGGTGCCAGAGCGCCGCACCAGGCGCCGCTGTCGGTGTACGAGCTGCACCTGGCGTCCTGGCGGCCGGGGCTCACGTACCGGCAGCTGGCGGAGCAGCTGCCGGCGTACGTGAAGGAGCTGGGCTTCACCCACGTGGAGTTCATGCCGGTCGCCGAGCACCCCTTCGGCGGCTCCTGGGGCTACCAGGTCACCGGCTTCTACGCACCGACCTCGCGGATGGGCACCCCGGACGACTTCCGGCTGCTCGTCGACGCGCTGCACCGGGCCGGGATCGGGGTGATCGTCGACTGGGTGCCCGCGCACTTCCCGCGCGACGACTGGGCCCTGGCCGAGTTCGACGGGCGGCCGCTGTACGAGCACCAGGACCCGCGCCGGGCCGCGCACCCGGACTGGGGGACGCTGGAGTTCGACTACGGGCGCAAGGAGGTCCGCAACTTCCTGGTCGCCAACGCGGTGTACTGGTGCCAGGAGTTCCACGTGGACGGGCTGCGGGTGGACGCGGTGGCCTCGATGCTCTACCTGGACTACTCGCGCGGCGAGGGCCAGTGGGCGCCGAACGAGCACGGCGGCCGGGAGGACCTGGACGCGGTGGCCCTGCTCCAGGAGATGAACGCGGTGGTCTACCGGCGCTGCCCGGGGGTGGTGACGATCGCGGAGGAGTCGACGGCCTGGGACGGGGTCACGCGGCCGACGGACTCGGGCGGGCTGGGCTTCGGCCTGAAGTGGAACATGGGCTGGATGCACGACACGCTGCGGTACGTGTCGAAGGAGCCCGTGCACCGCAAGTACCACCACCACGACATGACCTTCGGGATGGTGTACGCGTTCAGCGAGAACTACGTGCTGCCGATCTCGCACGACGAGGTGGTGCACGGCAAGCGCTCGCTGGTGTCGAAGATGCCGGGCGACTGGTGGCAGCAGCGGGCCACGCACCGCGCGTACCTGGGCTTCATGTGGGCCCACCCGGGCAAGCAGCTGCTGTTCATGGGGCAGGAGTTCGCGCAGGGCTCGGAGTGGTCGGAGACGTACGGACCGGACTGGTGGCTGCTGGACTCCTCCTATCCGGCGGCCGGCGACCACCGGGGGGTGCGCGACCTGGTGCGCGACCTGAACCGCGCGTACACGGCGGCCCCCGCGCTGTGGGAGCGGGACGCGGTGCCGGAGGGCTTCGCCTGGGTGGAGGCGGACGCCGCCGAGGACAACGTGTTCGCGTTCCTGCGGTACGCGCAGGACGGCTCGCAGCTGCTGTGCGTGTCGAACTTCTCCCCCGTGGTCCGGCACGGCTACCGGATCGGGGTGCCGGAGGAGGTGCCGCTGTGGCGGGAGGTCCTCAACACCGACCGGGAGGAGTACGGCGGCAGCGGCGTCCACCACGGCCGGCCGCTGCGCCCCGAGCCGGTGCCGGCCCAGGGGCGTGCGGCGAGCCTGCGGATGACGCTGCCGCCGATGGCGACGGTCTGGCTCAGGCCGTGACGAGGACCTCGTCGAGCTCCTGGAGCAGCCGGCGCTTGGGCCGGGCCCCGACGATCTGCCGGACGGGCTCGCCGTCGTGGAAGAGGATCAGGGTCGGCATGGACAGCACCCCGTAGCGGGTGACGGTGGCGGGGTTGGCGTCCGCGTCGATCTGGACGACCTTGAGCAGGCCGTCCCGTTCGGCGGCGACGGCGGAGAGCACCGGGGCGAGCTGGCGGCAGGGGCCGCACCAGTCCGCGGTGAACTCCACCAGGACGGGCCGGCCCCGCTCGGCCAGCACCTGCGCCTCGAAGTCGGCGTCGGTCACTTCCGCCACGCCCTGGGCACGGATCATTTCGGTTCCCCTCTCGTCAGCCGGTCATCTCGCAGCGCGGCACGGCTTCCCCGGCGGCCTCCTCGGCCGCCGCCAGCTGGTGCGCGACCTGGTCGCGGACCTCGGCCAGCCGGCCGATGAGGCCGTCCAGCTCGGCGAGCTTGCGGCGGTACACCGCGAGCGAGGCCGGGCAGGAGTCCCCGGCGGGGTGGCCGGCGCGCAGGCATTCGACGAACGGCCGGGTCTCCTCCAGTTCGAAGCCGAAGTCCTGGAGGGTCCGGATCTGGAGCAGCAGGCGCAGGTCGTCCTCGTCGTAGTCGCGGTAGCCGTTGCCCGTCCGCCGGGCCGCGAGCAGTCCGCGTGACTCGTAGTACCTGAGCGTCCGGGTGCTGGTCCCGGCCCGCTTCGCCAGTTCGCCGATGCGCATGGTCCGACCGTATTCCTTGACGTCGGCGTCAAGGGAAGGGCGGGTTTCCGCGGAGGGGTCGGGGGGCCCTCACCACCCCCGTATGCGAGGGCCCCCGCCATGGATCACGGACGGCGGGCGCGGCCGGTTCACGGACTGTGAGCGGGATCACTCCGCGGGCTTCGCGGGTCACCTGAAATGGAGTGGCCGAATCCGTACGCTGGCCCCACTTCCCCGAATGGATCTTTCCATGACCCGATTACCGGACAGTCGCCGGGAAAACCGCACAAAGCCATGAACTCCATAGGACTTTCCTACGAGTTATGGGCTTGTTTGAATAGTCTGTAGTCGGCGAAGGTTAGCCACTTCTACGGTGTGCCCTGTGCACTCCAGCCCACCTTTCAATGCCCCCGCCGCGCGCCGCATCCGCGCGGCCCTGGGCATGGCTCCCGGTCATGTCGCCTACGGCCTGCGGGCCCAGTACGGACTGCTCGTCGCACCCGAGACCGTGATGGCGTGGGAGCGGGGCGAGCAGTCCCCCACCTCCGCCGAGCTCACGGCCCTGGCCGGCGTGCTCTGGTGTTCCCCCGGGGAGCTGCTGGCCGAGCCCGTCACCCTGCGGGAACACCGCATCGCCCGGGGCCTGGACCCCGAGGACCTGGCCCGCCGGGTCGGGGTCGAGGCGAACGCGTACCGGAAGATGGAGGAGAGCGGGCGCTGGAAGGGCAACGAGCGCCAGTCCGCCGCCCTCGCCTCGGTGCTCGGCCTGACCCTGGCCCAGTTCGTGACGGCGACCGGCAAGCACGAGGAGCTCGCCGGCCTGCTGCGCAGCGCGGCCACCACCCGCTGGCAGGCCTACGTGAAACCGCTGGGCAAGCTGCTCCCGGTGCCGAAGGCCCACCTGGAGCGGGTGCTGGAGCTCCTCTACAACGACTACCAGTCGCGGATGGTGGCCACCCTCGGCTGGGGCGGCGCCGAGGGCGCGGCCGGCACCGGCGACGCGGGGCGGGAGTTCCTCGCGGAGATCACGGACCGGTTCTGGGCCCTGGCCGGGGGCGCCTGATCCGGGGCGGTGCACCGGGTGCGCGGCGGCCCCGGGCGCTTCCCGGGGGAGGCGCGCCGGGGCCGCTCGGCGGGGAGATCGGGACGCAGGTCCCGGCGGGAGGGGCCGTTCGCCCGGACGTTCACCAGGCCGTTCGCCCGGTCAGAAGACCGACTCGGCCTCGTACATCCGGTGCTCCGGAACGGTCTTGAGCTCGGTGACGGCCTCGGCCAGCGGGGCCATCACGATGTCGGTGCCGCGCAGCGCGGTCATCCTGCCGAACTCGCCGCGGTGCACGGCCTCGACGGCGTGCCAGCCGAAGCGGGTCGCGAGGACGCGGTCGTAGGCGGTGGGTACGCCGCCGCGCTGCACGTGACCGAGGATGACCGGGCGGGCCTCCTTGCCGAGGCGGTGCTCCAGCTCGATGGCCAGCCGGTTGCCGATGCCGGCGAAGCGCTCGTGGCCGTACTGGTCGATGGCGCCCTTCTCGTACGGCATGGAGCCGGCCGCCGGGTGCGCGCCCTCGGCGACGCAGACGACGGCGAACTTCTTCCCGCGGGCGAACCGCTCCTCCACCATCTTCACCAGGGCGTCCACCTCGAAGGGGCGCTCGGGCAGGCAGATTCCGTGGGCGCCGCCGGCCATGCCGGACTCCAGGGCGATCCAGCCCGCGTGACGGCCCATGACCTCGACGACCATCACGCGCTGGTGGGACTCGGCGGTGGTCTTGAGGCGGTCGATGGCCTCGGTGGCGACGGTGACGGCGGTGTCGAAGCCGAAGGTCCGGTCGGTGGAGGAGATGTCGTTGTCGATGGTCTTCGGTACGCCGACCACCGGCATCCCCGCGTCGGCCAGCATCCGGGCGGCCGTCAGGGTGCCCTCGCCGCCGATCGGGATCAGCGCGTCGATGCCGTAGCGCAGCGCCAGTTCGCGGGCGTTCTCGGCGGCCTCGTGCAGCCGCGCGCGCTCCATGCGCGCCGAGCCGAGGATCGTGCCGCCGCGGGCCAGGATGCCGCTGACGGCGTTGATGTCGAGGGGGCGGTAGTGGCCGTCGAGGAGGCCCTTGAACCCGTCCTCGAAGCCGATGACCTCGTCCCCGTGTCCGACCAGGGCACGGTGTACGACCGACCGGATGACAGCGTTCAGGCCCGGGCAGTCGCCGCCTGCGGTGAGAACTCCGATACGCATCGTGCTGTGTCTCCTGCCGTACATATGAAGGACGTAAGGGCGTATTTGATGACGCCTGTCCGATTGTTCCACGTTCCGAGAGGGGTGCGCGCTCGGCACTGCTCCACCCACCAGGCCTTTCGTCCCTCCGGCCCGGACCTTTTCCCGGGGGTGCCCTATCCACCGACGGAGGTATTGTCAAGGGGTCGAGGCACATCAATAAGAGATCCACTGCAGGGGACGGAGAGCCCGCGTGACGCGCAGCGTGTACGTGACCGGTATCGAGCGGGGAGACGGCCGGCAGGTCGTCGAACTGGGGATCATGGAGCTCCTGACCCGGCAGACCGGCCGGGTCGGCGTGTACCGCCCCCTGCTGCACGACGGGCCGGACCGGCTCTTCGACCTGCTGCGGGCCCGCTACCGGCTCGACCAGGACGCCGCGACGGCCTACGGCATGGAGTACCACGAGGCCTCCGCCATCCTCGCCGAGAAGGGCACCGACGAGCTGGTCTCCCGGCTGGTCGACCGCTACCACCGGGCGGCCCGGGACTACGAGGTCATGCTGGTCCTCGGCACCGACTACGCCGACACCAACCTGCCCGACGAGCTCGCGCTCAACGCCCGCCTCGCCAACGAGCTGGGCGCGGTCGTCGTCCCCGTCGTCGGCGGCACCAAGCACCCCGCCGAGGCCGTGCGCGCCGAGGCCCGCAACGCGCACCGGGCCTACGAGAGCCTGGGCTGCCACGTCGTGGCGATGGTCGTCAACCGGGTGGCCCCCGAGGACCGCGACCTCATAGCCGAGCGGCTCGCCGCCCGCCTCCCCGTGCCCTGCTACGTCCTGCCCGACGACAAGAACCTGTCCGCCCCGACCGTCGCCCAGATCACCCGGGCGCTCGGCGGCGAGGTGCTGCTCGGCGACGACGCCGGGCTCGCCCGCGACGCCGTGGACTTCGTCTTCGGCGGCGCCATGCTGCCCAACTTCCTGAACGCGCTGACCCCCGGCTGCCTCGTCGTCACCCCCGGGGACCGGGCCGACCTGGTGGTGGGCGCGCTCGCAGCCCACGCCTCCGGCACCCCGCCGATCGCGGGCGTGCTGCTGACCCTGAACGAGCGCCCGTCCGCGGACGTCCTGACGCTGGCCTCGAAGCTCGCCCCCGGCACCCCGGTGGTCTCGGTCGCCGGCAACAGCTTCCCGACCGCCGCCGAACTCTTCTCGCTGCAGAGCCGGTTGAACTCCGCGACCCCGCGCAAGCTGGAGACCGCGCTCGGCCTCTTCGAGCGGCACGTGGACACCGCCGAGCTGCGCGGGCTGCTGTCGGTGGCCCGCTCCGAGCGCGTCACCCCGATGATGTTCGAGCACGAGCTGCTGGAGCGGGCCCGCTCCGAGCGGCGCCGCGTGGTGCTGCCCGAGGGCACCGAGGAGCGGGTGCTGCGCGCCGCGGACGTGGTGCTGCGCCGGGGGGTGTGCGACCTGACCCTGCTGGGCGAGGAGCAGGCCATCCTGAAGAAGGCCGGCGACCTGGGCGTGGACATCTCGGGCGCACAGCTGATCGACCCGGCGACCTCCCCCCTGCGGGAACGATTCGCCGAGTACTACGCCAAGGCCCGCGCGCACAAGGGCATGACCGTCGAGCTGGCCCACGACGTGGTCACCGACGTCAACTACTTCGGCACCCTGATGGTCCAGGAGGGCCTGGCCGACGGCATGGTCTCCGGCTCGGTGCACTCCACGGCCGCCACCATCCGCCCCGCCTTCGAGATCATCAAGACCAAGCCCGAGGCCTCCATCGTCTCCTCGGTCTTCTTCATGTGCCTGGCCGACCAGGTCCTCGTCTACGGCGACTGCGCCGTCAACCCGGACCCCGACGCCGCCCAGCTCGCCGACATCGCCGTGCAGTCGGCGGCCACCGCCGCCGCCTTCGGCGTCGACCCGCGGATCGCGATGCTCTCGTACTCGACGGGCACCTCGGGCTCCGGCGCGGATGTGGAGAAGGTCCGCAAGGCCACCGAGGCCGTCCGCGAGCAGCGCCCCGACCTGCTCATCGAGGGCCCGATCCAGTACGACGCCGCCGTGGAGCCCTCGGTCGCCGCGACCAAGCTGCCCGGCTCCGAGGTGGCCGGCCGGGCCAGCGTGCTGATCTTCCCGGACCTGAACACGGGCAACAACACGTACAAGGCGGTGCAGCGTTCGGCCGGCGCCGTCGCGGTCGGCCCGGTGCTCCAGGGCCTGCGCAAGCCGGTCAACGACCTCTCGCGCGGCGCCCTCGTCCAGGACATCGTCACCACCGTGGCGATCACCGCGATCCAGGCGCAGTCGCAGCCCCGGCCCCAGGCCCAGTGATCCCCCCACCGCACCCGAAGGAAAGACCCCCCACCGTGACCGCAACGCGCGTACTCGTCCTCAACTCCGGCTCCTCGTCCGTGAAGTACCAGCTGCTCGACATGGCCGACCGCGCCCGACTCGCCGCCGGCCTGGTGGAGCGCATCGGCGAGGAGACCTCCCGCCTGGTGCACGAGCCGCTCACCGGGGCCGGCGCCGCGGGCGGCAGGCGCGAGCGGGTCGGCCCGATCGCCGACCACGGGGCCGCCCTGCGGGCGGTCGCGGCGGAGCTGGCGGCCGACGGCCTCGGCCTGGACTCCCCCGAGCTGGCGGCCGTGGGCCACCGGGTGGTGCACGGCGGGACGCGGTTCACGCAGCCGACGGTCATCGACGACGAGGTGCTCGCGGAGATCCGCAGCCTGATCCCGCTCGCCCCGCTGCACAACCCCGCGAACGTGACCGGCATCGAGGTGGCGCGCGAGCTGCGCGGGGACCTGCCGCAGGTGGCCGTGTTCGACACCGCCTTCCACTCGACGATGCCGGAGCACGTGGCGCGGTACGCGATCGACGCGGCGACCGCCGACAAGTACGCCATCCGGCGGTACGGCTTCCACGGCACCTCCCACGCCTACGTCTCCCGGGCGACGGCCGCGCTGCTGGGCAAGCCGGTCGAGGACGTGAACGTGATCGTGCTCCACCTGGGCAACGGCGCCTCCGCCTCGGCGGTGCGCGGCGGGGTCTGCGTGGAGACCTCCATGGGGCTGACCCCGCTGGAGGGCCTGGTCATGGGGACCCGCTCCGGCGACCTGGACCCGGCGGTGATCTTCCACCTGGCCCGGGTGGGCGGGCTCTCCGTCGACGAGATCGACTCGCTGCTCAACAAGAAGAGCGGTCTGCTGGGTCTGTGCGGCGACAACGACATGCGCGAGGTGACGCGGCGCGCGGGCGAGGGCGACGAAGCGGCCCGGCTCGCGCTGGCGGCGTACGTCCACCGGCTGAAGAAGTACATCGGCGCTTACACGGCCGTCCTGGGACGGGTGGACGCGGTCGTCTTCACCGCGGGCGTCGGCGAGAACGCCTCCGCCGTGCGGGAGGCCGCGATCGCCGGCCTGGAGGAGCTCGGCCTCGCCCTCGACCTGGAGGCGAACGCCGCGCGCTCCCCGGAGCCCCGGCTGATCTCCCCGGACTACGCGCGGGTGGCGGTGGCCGTGGTCCCCACCGATGAGGAGCTGGAGATCGCCTCCCAGGCGTACGCGCTGGTTACCCAGTAGTCACTTGGACTTTCCGCCAGACGGAATATTCCGCTACGAAACAAACGGATAGGATCCGGTCATGCGCCGTTCCAAAATCGTCTGCACGCTGGGCCCCGCCGTCGACTCGTATGAGCAGCTGAAAGCGCTCATCGAGGCAGGTATGAACGTGGCCCGATTCAACTTCAGCCACGGGTCCCAGGCAGAACACCAGGAGCGGTACGACCGCGTCCGGAAGGTCTCCGAGGACACCGGGCGCGCCGTCGGCGTCCTCGCCGACCTCCAGGGCCCCAAGATCCGTCTCGAAACCTTCGCCGAGGGTCCCGTCGAGCTGGTGCGCGGTGACGAGTTCACCATCACCACCGAGGACGTCCCGGGCGACAAGTCCATCTGCGGCACCACCTACAAGGGCCTCCCGGGCGACGTCGCCAAGGGTGACCAGGTCCTGATCAACGACGGCAACGTCGAGCTCCGGGTGACCGAGGTCGACGGCCCGCGGGTCAAGACCATCGTCATCGAGGGCGGTGTCATCTCCGACCACAAGGGCATCAACCTGCCCGGTGCGGCCGTGAACGTCCCCGCCCTGTCGGAGAAGGACATCGACGACCTGCGCTTCGCCCTCCGCATGGGCTGCGACATGGTCGCCCTGTCCTTCGTCCGCGACGCCAACGACGTCAAGGACGTCCACCGCGTGATGGACGAGGAGGGCCGCCGGGTCCCCGTCATCGCCAAGGTGGAGAAGCCGCAGGCCGTCGAGAACATGGAGGCCGTCGTCGCGGCCTTCGACGCGGTCATGGTGGCCCGCGGCGACCTGGCCGTCGAGTACCCGCTCGAAAAGGTCCCGATGGTCCAGAAGCGGCTCATCGAGATGTGCCGCCGCAACGCCAAGCCGGTGATCGTCGCGACCCAGATGATGGAGTCGATGATCACCAACTCCCGCCCGACCCGCGCGGAGGCGTCCGACGTCGCCAACGCCATCCTCGACGGCGCCGACGCGGTCATGCTGTCCGCCGAGTCCTCGGTGGGCGCCTACCCGATCGAGACCGTCAAGACGATGTCGAAGATCGTCACGGCGGCCGAGGAGGAGCTCCTCTCCAAGGGCCTCCAGCCGCTGGTCCAGGGCAAGAAGCCGCGCACCCAGGGCGGCTCCGTCGCCCGCGCGGCCTGCGAGATCGCGGACTTCCTGGACGGCAAGGCCCTGGTCGCCTTCACCCAGTCCGGCGACACCGCCCGCCGCCTGTCGCGCTACCGCGCCACGCAGCCGATCCTCGCCTTCACCACGGACGTGAACACCCGCAACCAGCTCACCCTGAGCTGGGGCGTCGAGTCGGCCATCGTCCCGCACGCCGACAGCACGGACGCGATGGTGGACCTGGTCGACGCCGAGGTGCTGAAGCTCCAGCGCTTCAACGCCGGCGACACCATGATCATCACGGCCGGCTCGCCCCCCGGCGTCCCGGGCACGACCAACATGGTCCGCGTCCACCACCTGGGCGGCGGCACCCCCGCCTGAAGCCCGAAGGCCTGACGGCCTGAGCGCCTGACTCTGCCGCACAGAGACCGAGGGCGGCACCCCGGAATCCGATCCGGGGTGCCGCCCTCGGTGTTTTCCGCGTCCGGTTTCCGTTGCCTGTGGCTACTGGCCAGTAGTTTCGGCCGAAACCCAGCGGGTGTGGCCGAAATCGCACTACCGGCGGTAACTCGATCGTGAAACGCTCGAAGCGCCTTGGGGGAAGGCGAACGGGGTTGTGCACCTGACCCGTGCACACAGGGGGAATCGACCAGCTCTGCTCCACCGGACCACTGCCGCATGCCGCGGCGGCGGCCCGGCCGTACGTACGCGCGCCTTCCTTCGGGCTGACCAGAACCCCTGAAGACAGGCAACAAGCACGTGCAAAGAACCACCCTCCTGCGGGGCAGGAGCCGCGCATCCCGCGACGCCGTGCGGCGCGGCCTGGCAGGCACCGCCCTGCTCACCGCCTCCGCGGTCCTCGTCGGCCTCATCCAGGCCGCCCCCGCGGGCGCCGTCGAGGTCCCCCCGGACACCGACCCGCCCTACCGCCCGATCAGCCTCGGCGAGCAGGCCCGCCTCGACCGCTGCGCGGCCGGCTTCGCGCTGCACATCGGCGGGCCGGAGATGAAGAAGACGGCGGCCAAGGCCCTCACCGGTCCCGCCGCCGACCTGTCCACCGCCACCGACCTGGCCACGGGCATGTACCCGCTGGACCAGGCCCGGATCAAGGACCGCGACTCGTACGAGGGCTCCCCGGTGGCCTCGGCCGAGCGGCGGGAGCGCTGGGAGAAGGCGAACTACCCGTACTGGAAGTCCGGCACGGGCGCGGGCATCGACCAGTACGCGCCCAAGTTCGACAAGGACGTCGTCGCCTTCACCCTGGGCCCCCAGCGGGACCTGTACAACCAGCTGGGCTCCGACGCCCACGCCGTGCCCTCGAAGACCGCCCTCGACAAGGCCAAGGCGCTCGCCGCCGAGCTCAAGGGCAAGGACGAGAACCACGACTTCGTCACCAACGGCATGCTCAAGGACGCGGCGAGCGCCAACTACCGCATGCCGACCGCGAGCGACATCGCGCGCTACCTGCGGCTCGGCGGCTACCTGGCCAAGACCCCCGCCGAGGACTCGGCCGAGTTCCGCCTGGAGGTCGAGGCGCTGAAGGTCGCCTGGGGCGCGTGTGACAGCCGCAACCCGCTCGACTTCTACCGCGTCATGTCCCCGATCGTCGTCACCGCGCACATGGAGTGGGAGAAGGAGTACGCCTCCCAGGCCAAGCCGCGTGCCGAGATCGTCAACGCCGAGGTCGCGGCCGCGGCCGAGGTGCGCGAGTCCACCGAGGCCATGATCGAGGCGCTGGGCCAGGCGTGGCTCGCCGACCAGATCCTGACCTGGCAGAAGTACTGGGCCGGCCAGCCGGCGTCGAGCCGTCCGGCCGCGTCCGTGTTCACCCAGGCCACCAAGGACCTGGCGACGGCGCGCACCAAGGCCGCCGAGCAGGCGAAGAAGGCGGCGGCCTCCGCCGCGTCCGCCAAGACGGCGTCCGAGAAGGCCGACACCGCGCAGGACGCGGCGTGGGCGCTCGCCGACGCGGCCAAGGCGCCGCGCGGCCGGGGCCTGCTCTTCGCGCAGCAGTCCGTCCAGGTCGCGAAGGCCTCGGCCGCCGCCGCCCAGGCCGCGGCGAAGGCCACCGAGACGGCCTCGAACGCCGCCAAGGCGACCGTCGCGGACAGCAAGACCCTCTACGCCCTGGCGCAGACCCAGTCGCACGCCCTGAACACCGAGTTCCGCCGGGTCGCCGCGCAGGAAGCCGCCGCCCAGGCGAAGGCCGCCGCCGCGTCGGCCGCCGCCCAGGCCAAGGAAGCCGCCGACAACGCCACCAAGGCGAAGGCCGCCCAGACCACGGCCGAGGCCGCCCAGGAGACCGCCCGCAAGGCGGCCGACACGGCGAAGGCCGAGCGGATCAAGGCCGAGCAGGAACGTGACGTCGCCAAGGCCGAGCACGCCAGGGCCACGGCGGAGCGGAACAAGGCGCTGGCGGCGGAGAAGCGCGCCGCCACCGAGCGCGAGGCGGCGGGCAAGGCCCGTACCGCCGCCGAGTCCGCCGGCTCGACCGCCGCGGACAAGCTGGACGCCGCCGAAGGCGCCGAGCAGCGGGCGGCCATCGCCCGTGACGCGGCCGCTCAGGCGGAGCGCGACATGCGGGCCAAGGACGCCCGCGCCTCCGCCCTGGAGTCGGCCGCGGCCGCCGCCGAGGGCACCGCCGCCGCCGCGGACAGCCGCAAGGCCGCGACGGAGGCCCGCACCGCGGCCAACACCGCGAAGGGCGCGGCGGACCGTGCCCGCACGGCCGCCGACGAGGCGGGCTCCGTCGCGGTCGAGGCCCGTGCCGCCGCCACCCGGGCCGAGGGCGCCGCCGCCCGCTCGCAGGCCGCGTACGAGAACGCGAACTCGCAGTGGTGGACGAGCTACGCGGCCGCCCAGACAGCCCACGCGGCTGCCGCCGAGGCCATCGACGCCTCGGACGCCGCCAACGCGAACGCCGTGAAGGCGGAGGCGGAGGCCAAGAAGGCCCAGGCCGCCTCGGTCCGGGCCAAGAAGGAGGCGGCCGCGGCCCAGGACGAGGCCGAGAAGACCTCGGCCTGGTCCGCGGTCACCGCCGGACACGCCTACGCGACCGCCCAGGCGGCCACGGCCGCCCGTGACTCGGCCGCGGAGGCCGTCAAGCCGGCCAACACCGCCATCGCGGCCGGTACCCCGTACCGGGAGTCCGACTCCGCCGCCGCCTTCGCGGTCCTGGTGGGGCAGTCCGCCAAGTCGCTCGCCGAGCAGCAGGCGGCGGCGGCCACCGCGAAGTCCGAGGAGGCGACCAAGGCCGCGGCCGCCGCCAAGGCACTGGCCGACAAGGCCTCCGGTGACGCCAAGCTCGCCGCCCAGGCCTCGGCCGCCGCCGCAGCGGACACCGCCGCGGCGCTGAAGTCGGTCGCCGCCGCTCGTGCCTCCGCCGCCACGGCGGCCAAGGCCGCGGCTGCCGCCAAGGCCGCGGAGACCAAGGCGACGGAGTACAACTCCCAGGCCGGCGCCGAGGTCCTCCTCGCCGGGAACGCCTCACGGGACGCGGCCAGCGAGGCCGCCGCCGCCAACAGCGAGGCCACCGAGGCAGAGAAGAGCGCCGCCAACGCCCGTACCTCCGCCAACGCTGCCAAGAAGGACTCGGACGCCGCGAACGGCGCGGCCACCAAGGCCGAGTCGGACGCGAAGGCCGCAGAGGGTGCCGCGGCCAACGCCCAGCAGTCCGCGAAGGACGCCGACGCCTCGGCGGACCGGGCCGAAGAGGCCTACCGCAAGTGGGAGGAGGAACAGCGCGCCGCGCAGATAGCCGCCTCCAAGAACGACGGCGGTCCCGGTTACGGCGGCGCGGACCTGAACCTCACCCAGGAGGAGGCGCTGCGCAAGGCCTGCGGCCAGGCCTGCGTGGACGAGTACAAGGCCGCTCTGGAAGCGGCCAACAAGGACGTCATCGACTGGGTGGTCGAGAACGGCGGCCAGATCCTCCTCGACGTCCTGGGTGTGACCGCAGCCAAGAAGTGCTTCTCCTCGTGGGACGTGGAGAGCTGCCTGTGGACGGCGCTGAACGTGGTCCTCGTCGGCGCCGCAGTGCTGAAGATCCCCCAGGTCGCGGTAGCCGTGACCAAGATCGCGGTTGGCCTCGGCGGCTACTTCCGCGCAACGGCCGCGGCTGTCCAGACCCTCGCCCGGCTGAAGCCGATCGCCACAGTCAGCGCGCACGTGGATTTCGGCGCCTTCCGCACCATCACCGCCGTGGGTATCGACCCCACCCTGATCAAGCGTGCCATCACCGCTGGCGGCTGGAAGTGGACGGTCAGCACCGGACACGCCATGAACCGCGCCCACAAGGCCCCCAAGGGCGCGCCTTCCTTCCCCGCCCTCAACACCACTCACCTAAACCCAGACACCATCGAGAAGGCCCTTATCCTCGAAACCCTGACCCACATGGGCAAGGGCGGCAGCATGCAGGGTTTGCAGAAGATCATCGTCACCATCGATGGCATGGAGATCACCGGACACATCTTCAAGTTCGGCGACGATGCCATCTCCATCTCGACCTACTACCGGACCGGCTGATGAGCGAACAACGAACGACCCTGACGGAGCTGCTGAAACTGGGGCACGGCGTCACACCCGAGGACAACCCGGGAGTGACCCCCGAGCAGTTCGGACTCGCCGAGTTCGAGTACGTGGAGACGATCATCTACGCGGGCCCGGACGAGATCCTCTCGATGCTGCGCACGCTGAAGGCCGAGAACTTCATCGGCCTCCCTCCGTGGGCACGCAACCTGGCCTACCGGATCGCGTGCCTGCAGCGCCCGGACGACGCGGCACTGCTACGGGAAGCGGCTGACGACCTCCTCGCCTTCGGCCCCGACTGGGACGACATCGCGGAGGAGCTCCAGGCGAAGGCGGACCTCCTCGACCCGCCGAAGGGACCGGGGGCGGCTTCCTAGCCGCGCCGGCCGTGCAAGAAGGCCTGCACCCCGAGGGGTGCAGGCCTTCTTCGCGTGCCGGGACTACTTCTCCGCCGGGCCGATGTAGTTCTTCAGGCCCGGGACGGTGAGGTTGCCGCCGAACTGGCCGGCCTGGACGACCTTGACCTTCGTGAAGAAGGCGAAGGGGACGTTCACGGGCGGCGGGGTCTTCGGGGTGAACTCGACCGGGATGATCCCGAGCAGGTTGCCCTTGAGGCTCTCCGTGTACATCGTGACCTTGCCGTCGCGGATCTTGGACGTGGAGCCCGGGCGCGACTTGAGGTGGGCGATGTTGGGACCCTTCCCGACCGTCTGGTAGAGGTCCTTGATGTCCAGCGAGTCCGCCGTGAACTTCAGGACCTTCTTGACCTTGCCGCTCGCCGTCTTCACCTCCACGATGCCCTCGTAGTTGAGGCCGTAGAGGGTCAGCAGGGAGCTGTCGAGGTACCAGGGCTCGTCCGGCAGGAGCGGGATCCCCTGCTCCAGCTTGGCGTTGGCGAAGGCCTCGGCGTCGAAGGTCGGGCAGGGGAAGGGCTGCTTCCCGTCCGGGTCCGTCGTCGCCGACGTGCTCGGGGAGGGGCTGGGCGAGGCGCTGTCCGCGTCCTTGGCCGTCTTGCCCGTCTCGTCCTTCGGCTTGGTGACCGTGTCCTTGACGCTCTGCGGGAGCTCCTCGACCTTCACCCCGGCCTTCTTCGCGGCGTCGCGGATCGCGTCGGCCGTCGGGTCGGCGGTCTTCGTCGTGCTCGGGGTGGTGGGCGCGGGCGCCGGGGTGGCCGGCTTCTTCGCGTCCTGGAGGGGCTTGCCGATTCCGCCCACGAGGTCCTTGAGGGCGTCGCCGAGGCCCAGCGGGTCCAGCGGGTTCGCCGGCTTGGCGGCCGGAGCCGAGGTCCCTGCCGACGTCGACGGGGACGGCGAAGCCGGCGTCTTCGGGGTCTCGGGCTTCTTGGCGGACGGCGCGGCCGAGGGGCTCGTCGACGGCTTCGGCGCCTTGCTCGCACCCGGGGACGGGCTCGCACCCGGCGAGGCGGAGACCGAGGGCGACGGCGACGTGGACGTCGAAGGCGTCGGCGAGGGCGACTGCGTGGGCTCGTCGGACCGGGTCACGCACGGGCCGGGCGCGTACGGGATGTCCTTGTCGTCGGCCAGCGCCAGCTTCGGCGCCATGCCCATCCCGACGAGGACCGCGGTCGGCATCGCCGCGAGCGCCATCGTCTTGCCGACGGGGATCTGGATCTTGTTCAGCAGCGACTTCCTGGGCGCCGCGTGACGCGGGCCCTTTCTCACGCGGGGTTCCGCACCGGGGTCCATGCCCCGCTGCGTCTCGTCACCCGGCACTGTTCCTCCCGCCATCGGCGTGGGCAGTCGTCTCGGTCGAGTACGCCGTTTCCGTGGGACGGGGACCCGGGATGCCGTGGAACGGGTCCACGGGCGGAACGTCGGCCACGTCGGCGGGTTCCTCCTCCACCGCGGCGCCCGGCGCCCAGGCGAGGGCGAGGCAGCCGCCGATCAGGGAGGCGAGGAAGCCGATGAAGAAGCCTCCGAGGTTGGACACCGGGATCGACACCAGGGCGAGCAGGATCGCGGCGACGCCGGCGAAGACCCGGATGCCCTGCTGGAACCAGAGGGCGATGCCCAGCGTGATCAGGAGAACGCCGATGATGAGCGAGCCGGCCCCGGCCGTCGTCGCCATCGCGATGGTGACGTTGCCCAGCCGGACGTCCGCGTACGGGAAGTAGGCGATCGGCACACCACCGAGGGTCGTGAACAGGCCGGCCCAGAAGGGGCGGCCGCCCCGCCAGTCACGGAACTGGTGGCGTGCGACGGTAAGCCAGTGGTCGTCTGCGGCGCGAACCTGGGACGCGGGGTTCATGGACAACAGCTCCCTGGAAACGGTGGTACGGAGAAATCTGTGGAGCCCGGGCGGGCGCACGGCGGCCGCTGCCGCCGTCCGCCCGCCCGGTCACGTCACAGGACGGGAGAGGCTTACTTCTCGTCCTGGTAGCACGGCTCGTTGCCGCTGATCAGGCGCAGCTTGAGGTCGGGCAGCGTGAAGGTGCCCGCCGTCGTCGCCCACGCCTTCTGGCGCACCTTCGTCAGGACGGCCTTCTCGGCTCGCTGCGAGAAGAGAGCGCCGTCCGCCACGGTGCCGGGGACCGGCTTGGTCTTGTGGCCCTCGTCGCCCACCGCGACACCGATGTCGAGCTTGTCGAACTTGGCGTCCGCGTCGAGCTCGGCCACGTCGAGGTAGAGGTTGGTCGCCTCGGCCGCACGTCCCTTGTTGCCCGTGCGCAGCTGCATGGTGATGGCACCGAGGCCGGGCACCGGGGTGACCAGCGACTGGCACATGTTGGTGATCTTGGCGGAGCTGAAACCGGAGATCGTGACAGGGTGCTTGCTGACCTTGTCCTTGTCGCCGATCGTCTTGCCCTCGGCGACACTGCCGTACTGGATCAGGTCATAGCCGACGAGCTCGTCCGCCGACACCTTGAAGTCCTGGCCCGAGACGCTGAAGGACGCCGCGAGGGCACCCTGCGCCAGACCCACACCGACCGCGGCCGTGGCCGCGATGCTCGGGACCATGACGAGCGCGAAGCGCTTCCATCTGGTCCCGCCACGAACCTGAGAACTCATCTTGTTCCTCCTTCTCGGACGTACATCTCCGGTCCGGGCCGGGAGGCCCGTCCTGGGATGGGAGAAGTGCTACGTCCTCGGGAAGGAGCGCAGGCGGCCGAGCCGCGGCGCAGCCGCGTCCGATACACCGGCGTTCACCCCCGAGCGACAACCACTGGGCCACGCGTTCGCGCAACCTGGAGGACAGGCCCTGCCGGTGTGGCAGAGACCCCCCTGTCCACGGCCGGTGCCACTGTCACCGGCCGGCCCGGTGGGGACCCTCCGCCGCCGTTCCGGGTGAGCGGTTCTGCGGGAAGGACCGAGCGTCGCCGATCGTGGTCCATTCCCGGCCGGGGCACAAGGGGGTTCGTTACTGGCGGGTAACGGCTGGATAACCGGAGCCTTGCCCGGCGCCGTCGCGCGGCCACACAGGGTGTCACCCTGGGCCACGACAGAAGGGGTGAAGAACGAACCAACCGGACAGTTCACGGGGTTCGATTTACTGCGAGTAACAGCGGCCGCGATTACCAAGTTTTGGCAAAGCGCGGCCGCTGTTTATCTCCGTGTCAACAAATCGCCGGCAGCGGCACACGCCACCGGAGTACGGCTAGAACAGCACCCGGGCCAGCGCCGTACGGGCCTGCGAGACCCGCGGGTCGTCCGCGCCGATCACCTCGAACAGCTCCAGCAGCCGGACCCGCACCGCGTCCCGGTCGTCACCGAACGTGACCCGTACGGTGTCCACCAGACGCCCGAAGGCGTCCGCCACGTGCCCGCCCGCGAGGTCCAGGTCGGCCGCGGCCATCTGCGCGGCCGGGTCCTTCGGGTTCGCGGCCGCCTCGGCGCGCACCGTCTGCGGGTTCATGTGCTGGACCCGGGACAGCAACTCGGCCTGGGCCAGGCCCAGCTTCGCTTCGGTGTTCGCCGGGTCGTCGGCCAGTACGTTCTTGTACGCCTGCACCGCACCGGCCAGGTCGCCCGCGTCCAGCGCGACGACGGCCGCCTCCAGCAGCGCGTCGTACGGACCGGCCGGAATCTCTGCGGGGGCCGCCGGGGCGCCCTCGGCACCGGGGTCGACCTGGAGGCCGATGAGCCCGAAGCGCTCCTCGGCGACCTGGACCAGCTGGGCCAGGGTCTCGCGGATCTGCTGCTCGGGCGCCACGCCCTGGAACAGCGGCAGCACCTGGCCGGCGACCACGGCGAACACGGCCGGGATGCCCTGGATGCCGAACTGCTGCATCAGCATCTGGTTGGCGTCGACGTCGATCTTCGCCAGGACGAAGCGGCCGTCGGCCTCGACGGCGAGGCGCTCCAGCAGCGGGCCGAGCTGCTTGCAGGGCTCGCACCACTCGGCCCAGAAGTCGATGACGACCGGAACCTCGTTGGAGAGCTGGAGCACGTCGCGCTCGAAGCCCGCCTCGGATACGTCGAAAACGAGGGCGGACGGCGGTACGGCGCCGCCGGGCGCGCTGCCCGCGCCGCCGCCGCCCTGCCGGGCCGCGTCCTTGCGCGCCTGCTCGGCCTTGGCCTTGGCTTCGCCGGCCGCCTTCACAGCGGCGAGGTCGACCACGCCGCTCATGGACATGTTTCTGGGCTGCATGCGTACATCCTCCCCCGTGTGCGCGCGCCGACGAAAAGGATCCCGAAAGATCGTCCTGCGTTGTGCGGTGTTCCGCTGGTCGGCGCCGGGTCCCCACCTGGCGCCTGTCTGCAGCTTCGCGTGGTTGTCGCTCTTACGCTACGAGCCGTAGCGTAACTCCCCCGGAGCCCGCGCGCCCCGTGATCTGAACCACAGCGAAAGGGCCCCCGCCGGTTCCCCTACCGACCGGTATGGTCTCGGCCATGCGCAACCCCAGCCCCGGCGTCAGCACCCCGCACGGCCGCACCGGCCGCCCCCGCAGCGCGGCCGCCGACACCGCGATCCTCGCGGCGACCCGGGACGCGCTGGTGGAACTGGGCTGGTCGAAGCTGACGATGGGGGACGTCTCGACCCGCGCCGGGGTCGCGAAGACCACCCTCTACCGGCGCTGGGCCGGCAAGAACGAACTGGTCGTGGACGCCGTCGCCGAACTGTTCGACGAGTTGGAGCTGCCGGACCGGGGCTCGCTCGAAGCCGACATCGAGGACGTGGTGCTCCAGTTCGCGCGGCTGCTGCGGCGTCCGGAGGCCCGTACGGCCCTGATGGCCGTGGTCGCGGAGTCCACCCGGGACGAGGCGCTGCGGGACCGGATCCGGTCGGCGATCGTGGACCGGCAGAAACGTCTCGTCGTACTGGGCCGCGAACGGGCCCAGGCCCGGGGCGAACTCCCGTCCGAGGAGGACTCGGCGCTGGCCCGCCAGACCACGGATCTGATCTTCGACGTGATCGCGGGCACGGTGGTGCACCGGGCGCTGGTGAGCTGCGAGCCGGTGGACGAGCTGTGGGCGGGGGCCTTCACCGCCCTCCTGATGCACGGCCTCCAGGGCGCGGCAGGGGTCTGACCGGGAAGCCGGAAAGCCGGAAAGCCGGGACGGCCGGTCGCGCGGCCCCCGCAGGGGCGGTGCGACCGGCCGGTCCGTGCCTTCGCGGGCGGGCTAGAAGCCCGGCGGCTCCGTGTAGACGCCCCACTCGTCGCGCAGGACGTTGCAGATCTCGCCGAGCGTGGCCTCGGCGCGCACCGCGTCCAGCATGGCGGGGATCATGTTCGACCCGTCGCGGGCGGCGTCCAGCATCGCCTTCAGCGAGGCCGCCACCTTGGCGTCGTCGCGGCGCTCCTTGCGGGCGGACAGGACGCGGACCTGCTCGGTCTCCACCTCGTGGCTGACCCGGAGGATCTCCAGGTCGCCGGTGACGGAGCCGTGGTGGACGTTGACGCCGACGACCCGCTTGTCGCCCTTCTCCAGGGAACGCTGGTACTGGAAGGCCGACTCGGCGATCTCGCCGGTGAACCAGCCGTCCTCGATGCCGCGCAGGATGCCGGAGGTGATCGGACCGATGGGGTGCCGGCCGTCCGGGTGGGCGCGCAGGCCGCGCTCCTTGATCTGGTCGAAGATCTTCTCGGCGTCGGCCTCGATGCGGTCGGTGAGCTGCTCGACGTACCAGGAACCGCCCAGCGGGTCGGCGACGTTGGCGACGCCGGTCTCCTCCATCAGCACCTGCTGCGTGCGCAGCGCGATCTCGGCGGCCTGCTCGCTGGGGAGGGCGAGGGTCTCGTCGAGGGCGTTGGTGTGCAGGGAGTTGGTGCCGCCGAGGACGGCCGCGAGGGCCTCGACCGCGGTGCGCACCACGTTGTTGTACGGCTGCTGCGCGGTGAGGGAGACGCCTGCGGTCTGGGTGTGGAAGCGCAGCCACATGGCCTTGTCCGACTTCGCGCCGTAGACCTCCTTCATCCAGCGGGCCCAGATGCGGCGGGCGGCGCGGAACTTGGCGATCTCCTCGAAGAAGTCGAGGTGCGCGTCGAAGAAGAAGGAGAGGCCGGAGGCGAAGTGGTCCACGTCCAGGCCGCGGGAGAGGCCGAGCTCCACGTAGCCGAAGCCGTCGGCCAGGGTGTAGGCGAGCTCCTGCGCGGCCGTCGCCCCGGCCTCGCGGATGTGGTAGCCGGAGACGGAGAGCGGCTTGTAGGCGGGGATGCCGTTCGCGCAGTACTCCATGAGGTCGCCGATGAGGCGCAGGTGCGGCTCGGGTTCGAAGAGCCACTCCTTCTGGGCGATGTACTCCTTGAAGATGTCGGTCTGGAGCGTGCCGTTGAGCACGGCCGGGTCGACGCCCTGGCGCTCGGCGGCGACCAGGTACATGCAGAAGGCGGGCACGGCGGGGCCGCTGATGGTCATGGAGGTGGTGACGTCGCCGAGCGGGATGTCCTTGAAGAGGACCTCCATGTCGGCGGCGGAGTCGATGGCGACGCCGCAGTGGCCGACCTCGCCGAGCGAGCGCGGGTCGTCGGAGTCGCGCCCCATCAGGGTCGGCATGTCGAAGGCGACGGAGAGCCCGCCGCCGCCGGCGGCCAGGATCATCTTGTAGCGCTCGTTGGTCTGCTCGGCGTTGCCGAAGCCGGCGAACTGGCGGATGGTCCAGGTCCGGCCGCGGTAGCCGGTGGCGTGCAGTCCGCGGGTGAAGGGGTACTCCCCCGGCCAGCCGATGCGCTCGAACCCCTCGTAGGAGTCGCCGGGGCGGGGCCCGTAGACGGGGTCGACGTCATCTCCGGAGAGCGTCGTGAAATCGGCCTCGCGCTTGCGGGCCTTGTCATACCGGGCCTGCCAGCGGCGGCGGCCCTCCTCGATGGCGTCAGCGTCCATACCCACGAATTTACTAGGACGTCCTAGTAAATGTCGATGGGAAACCCCCGGGGAGTCTCCCCGGGGGTGTCGCGGTCCAGTCGGAGTCCGGCCCCGCTCAGGCCTTGGCGGTCACCGGACCGTCGGCGACCAGCGGCTCGACCTCGGCGCGGATGCCCCGCTCGACGAAGAAGGCGGCCAGCGGGATGGTCCCCGAGACCAGCACCCACAGCAGCTTGCCGAACGGCCACTTGGCCTTGGAGCCCAGGTCGAAGGCGAAGACCAGGTAGATCATGAAGAGCACGCCGTGCGCCTGCGAGACCGCGAAGGTCAGGCCGGCGCCGGTGTCGAAGCCGTACTTCGCCACCATGCAGGCGCAGAGGATCAGGAGCATGACCGCGGTCACGTAGGCCATGACGCGGTAGCGGGTCAGCACGCTTCGTTTCATGCCGTCGAGCCTAACCGTCCGTTTTGCTCGATCTTGACGCGGCCCCGGGTCCGGAGCCGGTCCGTGGCCCGGATCCGTGGCGCCGGGCCGTGGCGCCGGTCCGTCGCCCGGATCCGTGGCGCCGGTCCGTGGCGCCGGTCCGTGGCTCAGCTCTCGTCGAAGTCCTCGGCGGCGACCCGCAGCGGGCGCAGCAGCGCGAAGATCTCCCCGCACTCCTCCGAGTCGTACACGCCGAGGCCGAAGTCGACCGCCATCAGGTCCTTCGTCGCCGCCTCGACCACCTCGCGGCCCTTGGCCGTGATCGACGCGAGCGTGCCGCGGCCGTCCTGCGGGTTGGGGCGCTTGTCGACCAGACCGGACTTCACGAGCCGGTCCACGGTGTTCGTCACCGAGGTCGGGTGGACCATCAGGCGCTCGCCGATCTTCGACATCGGCAGCTCGCCCGCCTGGGAGAAGGTGAGCAGCACGAGCGCCTCGTAGCGGGCGAAGGTCAGCCCGTACGGCTTCACCACCGCGTCGACCCCGGCCAGCAGGATCTGGTGCGCGCGCATGATGGAGGTGATCGCCGCCATGGACGGCACGGGACCCCAGCGCTGGCGCCAGAGCTCGTCGGCGCGGGCGATCGGGTCGAAGGGGAGGCTGAGCGGCTTGGGCACCCACCAGACCCTACCGGGCGGTCATATGACCGCGAGTCCCGTCTCATTCCTCGACCGCCGCAGTTCGGTCAGCAGCAGTACGACGACTGCGGTGCCGAGCGCACCGGACCCGGCGACGACGACGTGCGCCGGCAGGAACTCGGCGGCGGCTCCGGCGAGGGCCATGCCGACCCCCTGGAGGGTCATCAGGCCGGTGCTCAGCAGGGTCATCGCCCGCCCGCGCAGTTCCTCGGGGACGGCGTCCAGGTACATCCGGTCCAGCCCGAGGGTGTAGGCGTGCGCCAGCCCGGCCGCCAGGAGCGCCGCCAGGACCAACGCCGGGCCGGGGCGGACGGCGAACAGCAGGAGCGGGAGCAGGGAGGCCGCGGCCAGCGGCGCCGTGATCCGCGAACGCGTTCGGGCGGTGAGCGCCGACCCCGCCCAGAGTTCACCCGCAACGGTGCCGACGGGCAGCGCGCACATCAGCACCCCCAGGGTGACGGTCCCGGCCCCGACGCCCTCCGTGTACGGGGCCAGCAGCGCCTCCGGTACGACGGCGAAGGCGGGCGGCAGCCAGCACAGCAGGGTGAGCGCCCGCAGCCGGCGCCCGCCGAGGACGGCCCGCAGCCCGCCGAGGGGCGACGCGCGCACGGCCGGCCCGCCGGCGGCGGCGCGGGCGGGCCGGGCCCTGGTGCCCAGCCGCAGCAGCAGCGCGGACGCCAGGAAGCCGGCGGTGGTGAGCGCGAGCGCCGCGCGCGGGGAGACGGCGGCCAGCAGCAGGCCGCCGAGGCCGAAGCCGGCGAGCTGGGCGCTCTGCGCGACCATCCGCAGCAGCGAGCGGCCGAGCACGAAGGCCTCGCCGGTCCCGAGGACGTCGGTGAGGGAGGCGCTGCGGGCGCCCTGGAAGAGCGGGGCCACGAGGGCCATGGCGCAGCGCAGTACCAGGATCCCCGCGACCGGCGTGCCCGGCCAGACCATGCCGGCCGCGCAGGCGGCGCACAGCAGGTCGCAGCCGACGAGCACCCGCCGGGCCGGGTAGCGGTCGGCGAGCGGGGCGAGGAGGGTGCCGCCGACGGCGTACGGCAGGAAGCCCAGGGCGAAGGTGAGCGCGCTCATCAGCGGGGAGCCGGTGGCGCGGTAGACGAGCACGGTGAGGGAGATCTCGGCGACGACGACGCCGAGCAGGGACAGCAGGTGCGCGGCGAAGACGGCACGGAACTCGCGGACGCGGAACAGGGGGCGGTACCCCGTCGCGGGGCCCCCGGCGTCGGGGGCGGGGGCGGGGGCGGTGCTCTCGGTGGGCATGGGCCGAACCCTGGCGGGGCTAGGCTGGCGGCCGTAGTGATTCGGCCCGGGCCGAATCTTCCGGCGGCGGTGCCCGGGGGCGGGTGGGGGCGCATGGGGTTCCACTACCGGTTCGGGCCGGCCGACCTGCTGCGGTGCCGGTTCGCGGTCTCACCGCTCTGGGAGACCCAGGAGGCCGTACGGGTGCTGCTGCGCCCGCACCGGCAGGCGTACCACCTGCCCTGGCTGAGCCGGGTCCGGTCCGCCGCGGCCGGCCTGGACCTGCGTCCGCTGTGGCTGCTGATGCCGAGGAAGGGGCACAACCCGGACCTGCTGAGCCCCGCGCCGGCCGGGCCGTCCGTCACCTTCGGGGAGGAGCTGGCCCGGGTGCGGGCGGCGGCCGGTGACCCGGAGGCCGCGCGCGAGGACCTGCGGCGGTCGCTGGTCTGCACCCCGGGGGCGGTGGACGGCGACATCGGGCGGCGGATGCTGGCGGATCCCGCGCGGGCGGTGGGGGAGCTGGCCGATCTGTACGAGCGGGCCTGGGAGCTGCTGATCGCCCCGCACTGGCCCCGGCTGCGGGCCCTGCTGGAGGCGGACGTGCTGTTCCACTCCCGCCGCCTGGCGGAGGGCGGGCTCCAGGCGCTCCTCGACGGGCTCCACCCGGACCTGCGCTGGCGCGGGGAGGAGCAGACCCTGACCATCGAGCGGCCGTCCCACCACGACCGCGAACTCGGCGGGCAGGGGCTGCTGCTGATGCCGAGCGCCTTCGTCTGGCCGGAGGTGGTGGGCGGCTTCGACCCGCCGTGGCAGCCGGCGCTGGTGTACCCGGCCCGGGGCATCGGCGCGCTGTGGACGGCCTCGGCCGGTCCGGCCCCGCGGGCCCTGGCGGGGCTGCTGGGGCGGGGCCGGGCGGAGGTGCTGTGCGCGCTGGGCGAGCCCGCCTCGACCACGGCGCTCGCGCAGCGGCTGGGCCTGGCCCCCTCGACGGTGTCGGCGCACCTGAAGGCCCTGCGGGCGGCGGGGCTCCTGCTCCCGTTCCGCCGCGGCCACCAGGTGCTGTACGAGCGCACCCCGCTGGGCATCGCCTTGGCGGCGGGGGGTGGGGGGTGAGGGGGGGGTGGGCGCGCTATCTCCCCCTCGACCCCCGTCGGTCGATCGGTGCCTGCCCACCCGCCTCCCTGTCTGCGGGCCGGGGGCCGGGTGGGCGGTGTCCTCTCGGGCGGTCTCAGGGAGGGTTGGGGGCTTCCCGTCAGTCCCATCGTCCTTCCGGTTCGCACCGGTCCCTCAAGGGCGCTCCTTCGTCGCGTCGCTACGTGATGGCCTTCGGCCACCCTTGACCGACCGGCACGAACCGGAAAGCCGAAAGACTGCCGGGAAACCCCCAAAGAAACGGTCACCGGGCAAAGGACACAGGGACGGGTCCGTCAGGGATGGGCGAGGGGCCGGGCCTTGGCCGGCCCGGCATCCGGGCCACGCATCTCTGATTCCGCCCAAGGGCGCGGCTACCTGCACGAGAAGTCGATCAGAGCGGCCTGCGGACCACCCAAGCGCGACAGATCGCTACGTGCTCCTCCCGGCTTGGCGTCCAGCGACCGCCTTGGGCTGATACCTGCACCAAAAGTCGATCAGAGCAGCGCGGAAGCGCAGGGGCGCGACAGATCGCTACGCGCTTCTCACGTCTCAGCGGCCAACGGCCGTCCTGGGCCGATACTCGCGCCAAAGGACGAACAGAGCCTCGGGCAGCCCGGGTCCGGGCCGTCGCGCGGGCTGGAGGATTCAGCCCCGCCGGCGATTGAAGCGCGGGGGTGCGGGGGCGGAGCCCCTGCGAGGGGTCCGGGCGCAGCCCGGGGAACGGGCGAAGGGTGGGGAGGGGCAGCCCCGCGCAGCGGCAGACCGCCCCGCCGGGGGCCTAGCCCCGGGTCCCCCGCCGGAGGCCGTGGCGGACGGCGCGCTGGGTGAGGGGGCCGAGGCCCTCCAGGACGGCGGCCAGTGCGGCCAGCTGTTCCAGGGCGTCCAGGGCCCGCCCGGCCCCCTCCGGGTCGACCCCCTCGTACAGCTCGATGCCGACGAACGACGCGGCCGTGGCCCGGGCCAGGCCCGCCGGGTCGGCGAAGCCGGCCAGCGGGGTCGCTGCCAGCAGCCGGCTCAGGACCGTCTCCAGCTCCTCGATCCACAGGCCCAGTCCGGCCGCGGTCGCCGCCGCCAGGGAGGGGGAGTTCTGGCCGGCCGCGAGCAGCTGGCCGAGCATGGCGACGTATCCGGCGGCCCGTTCCTCGGCGTGCATCTCCCGGGCGAACTCCAGCAGCTCGGGCAGGCTGCCCAGGGCCGCGAGCCGGTCGCGGTAGCGGGCGACCCGCTGCTCGGCGCCGTAGCGGCAGGCGGCGGCGAGCAGTTCGTCCACGGAACCGAAGTGGTAGAAGATCAGCCCCTGCCCGACGCCGGCGGTGGCCGCGATGGTCCGGGCCGAGGCCTTGGTGATGCCCTGTTCGACGAGGGTGCGCAGGGCGCCTTCGAGGAGCTTCTCCTTCGTCCCCGCGCTCATGCCCGGACCTCCTCGCGGACGGGCCGCAGGTCGCCGCGGACCCCGTGCGCGCGGGCGTCGACGTACTCGGCGGTGAAGGAGCCCTCGTAGCCGAAGAGCGGCCCGAAGCGGCGGTTGACCACCCGTACCCGGATCCGGAAGCGGCCGGTGGCGTCGTCGTAGGACTCGCGCACCTCGGCGTCGCCGCCGATCAGCTCGGGCACGCGGACGTCGACCGGGCCCTCGCGGAAGCGGTGCTCGCCGGAGCGGATGAGCAGGGAGCCGTCGGGCTCGGCGCTCATGTGCAGGTCGCTGGCGAGGTGCTGGTGGGTGCCCAGGTAGTCGAGGACGCAGTCGCGTTCGGGGCTGTGGACCATCGTGGCGTCGAAGCGGCGCGGTCCGTCCGGGAGCAGGAAGGTGCGGACGAAGGTGACGGTCTCCCGGCCGAAGGAGTCGGTGTAGGGGAGGTTCTCTATGACGAAGGGGATGTTGCGGCCTTCGCGCGGGACCAGGATGTTGCGGGTGCCGCCGAGCCGGAGGAAGGGCTTCACGAAGCTGGCTCCGTGCCAGATCCGCTCCATGGTGCCGCGGCCGATGCAGCCCTCCCCGCTGTGCAGGCCGACGGAGAAGCGGCGCTGGATCTGCGGGTGCAGGCGGTCGAAGTCGGCGCCCATGTGGGCCTGGAAGATGGAGGTCACGACGGCTCCAGGGTGGTCAGCAGACGGGGGGCGGCGGCGGTGCGGCCGGGCGGTGTGCGCAGGCAGCGGCGGGCGGCCGGGGTGCCGGGCAGCGGCGGGAGCAGCAGCGCGGCGGCGAGTACGGGCAGGGCGGCGGCGGGCGGGGCGTACGCGAGGGCGGCGGCGCAGAGCAGCAGGCGCAGGGCGGTCTCGGCGAGGGCGCGGGCGAGCGCGCGGCCGGGCGGGGTGCCGCGTTCGCACCACAGCCGCAGCCGGTCGAAGGACCAGGCGGTGCCCCAGCCCATGAGGGGTCGGAAGACCAGCCGGTCGGCGAGGGCTCCGAAGCGGCCCCAGCGCGGCCGGTAGTCGTAGCCGGTGAGGAAGCGGATCCCGTCGGGGCCGGGGACGTAGCGCCAGTAGCCGCTGCCCTCGGCGAGCAGGGACAGCGGGTGGCCGGAGGCGAAGCGCAGGGCCGAGACGCGGGTCCCGTCGGGGCGGTGGCGTTCGCCGGCGGAGATCCCGGTGCCGGCGACGGAGAGGAAGGGCAGGAGGCGGGTGGCGTAGCGGAAGCGCTGGGGCTCGTCCCCGGTGCGCGGGAGGTAGTCGATGGAGGTGAACCTCAGGTCCCAGCGCTGGTGCAGGGCCGGGTCCTGGCTCCGCTCCCAGAGTTCGTCCATGCCGGTGCGGATCACCGTCTCGATGTACAGGCCGGCCATGGGCGCTTTCCTCCCGTGCGTTTTGAGCGGTCGCTCAAGAAGGAAGGTAGGCGATTTTGAGCGGTCGCTCAATGAGTTGAGCGACCGCTCAATCGTGAGCCCGGTCACATCGGGGCATGTAAAAAGCGCCCCCCGCCGGTGGGCGGGGGGCGCTCTTCTGAAGCGGTGCGGGCGGGTCAGCCTTCGGCGAGGTGCCGTTCGACCGTCTCGACCTTCGAGGTGATGCCGTCGGTGACGCCGGGGCGGATGTCGGCCTTGAGGATGAAGGAGACCCGGGGGGCCCGCTCCTCGACGGCGGCCACGGCACGCCGGACCACGTCCATGACCTCGTCCCACTCGCCCTCGACGGTGGTGAACATGGCGTCGGTGCGGTTCGGCAGCCCGGACTCGCGCACGACGCGGACCGCGTCGGCCACGTACTCGCCGACCTCTTCGCCGACCCCCAGCGGGGTCACCGAGAACGCGACGATCACGCTTCCGCCGCCTGGCGCGCGCGGGCGGCGATGACGCTGTCGGCCTCGTCGCGCTTGAGCAGCTTGTCGCCGTAGAGGCCGCCGAAGGGCAGCAGCGCGAGGACGAAGAACAGGGCGACCTTCTTGACCGGCCACTTCGCCTTGTTCCAGACGTCGAGCAGGAAGATCGCGTAGATGACGAACAGGATCCCGTGCAGGATGCCCAGCGGCATCATGAGGTAGTCGATGTCCGACACCCGGCTCAGGAGCGAGCCGAAGATCAGCAGGGCCGGGAACGACAGCGCCTCCGGAACGGAGATGAGGCGCAGCCGGTGCAGGGCGGAAGCGGTCTTGATGTCCACGTGGAACCTTCGGGCTCGATACCTGGGGGCCGTACCAGTCTCTCAGCCGCCCTCCGCGATCTTCCCGCGGGGCCCCGGATCCCCCGAAGCCGCTGATTGTGGCGGATATCGGCCCACCAGACCCTGTTCGCCCCGGCCCGCTGCCGATACCTTCGTCCCCGTGGCTCAGTTCAGACTCCAAGGCAGCAAGGTGCTCGCCGTCGACCTGACCGGTGACGCCGTGAAAGCGAAGAACGGCGCCATGGTCGCGTACGACGGCCAGATGGCCTTCAAGAAGATGACCGGCGGCGGTGAGGGCCTCCGCGGGATGGTGACCCGCCGGCTGACCGGCGAACAGATGACGGTGATGGAGGTACAGGGGCACGGCACCTGCTACTTCGCCGACCGGGCGAGCGAGATCAACCTCGTGAACCTGCGCGGCGAGAAGCTCTACGTGGAGTCCAGCAACCTGCTGTGCACCGACGCCGGCCTGCGCACCGGCACGACCTTCACCGGTCTGCGCGGCGCGACCTCCGGCAACGGGCTCTTCACGACGACCGTCGAGGGCTCCGGCCAGGCGGCGATCATGTCCGACGGGCCGGCGGTGGTGCTGCGGGTCAGCGCCCAGTACCCGCTGTCGGTCGACCCGGGCGCGTACGTCGCGCACACCGGCAACCTCCAGCAGTCCTTCCAGTCGGGGATCAACTTCCGCACCCTGATCGGCGAGGGCTCCGGCGAGGCGTTCCAGATCCGCTTCGAGGGCGAGGGCCTGGTGTACGTCCAGCCGAGCGAGCGCAACACGGTGGGGGGTGACATCTGATGCCGTTCCGCGAGATCAACTCGAAGATGGTCGAGGCCCAGGTGGTCCCCGGCCAGAAGATGTACAGCCAGCGCGGGGCGATGCTCGCCTACCGGGGCGAGGTCTCCTTCACCCCGAGCATCACCGGCGGCCAGGGCGGCGTCATGGGCATGATCGGGCGCCGGGTGGCGAACGAGCAGACCCCGCTGATGACGGTCGAGGGCAGCGGCACCGTGATGTTCGGCCACGGCGGCCACCACATCCAGGTGATCAACCTCCAGGGCGAGACCCTGTACGTCGAGGCCGACCGGCTGCTCGCCTTCGACGGCACCCTCCAGCAGGGCACGATGTTCATGGGCTCGCAGGGCGGGGTCATGGGCATGGTGCGCGGCCAGGTGACCGGCCAGGGCCTGTTCACCACCACCCTCAAGGGCCACGGCGCGGTCGCCGTGATGGCCCACGGCGGGGTCATCGAGCTCCCCATCACCCCGAACCGGCCGGTCCACGTCGACCCGCAGGCGTACGTGGCCCACCACGGGGACGTCCGGAACAAGCTCTCCACCGCGCTCGGCTGGCGGGACATGGTGGGGCGCGGCTCGGGCGAGGCGTTCCAGCTGGAGCTGTCCGGCCAGGGCGCGGTCTACGTACAGGCCTCCGAGGAGAAGCTGTGAACTTTGGCCCCGTGATCCCGGGCCCCGGGGGCCCGACGGTGTTCGACCCGCACACCCTGCCCTCCGACGACAACGTGAACGCGTACACCTTCTGCGTGGAGCTCAAGGGGAGCCAGTGGTTCCTGCAGAAGGGCAAGATGATCGCCTACTACGGGCGCATCGAGTTCAACGGCGTCGGCAACGGCCGCTTCGACCGCCTGCTGCGCACCAGCTTCCACTCGCCGCTGCACGCCAGTGACTGGGTGGTGGCCGAGGGGCAGGGCAAGATGCTGCTGGCCGACCGGGCCTTCGACGTGAACTCGTACGACCTGGACAACGGCAACCTGACCATCCGGTCGGGGAACCTGCTGGCGTACGAGCCCACGCTGGCGCTGAAGCAGTCGATCGTCCCGGGCTTCCTGACCCTGATCGGAACCGGGAAGTTCGTCGCGGCGTCCAACGGACCGGTGGTCTTCATGGAGCCGCCGCTGCGTGTCGATCCGCAGGCGCTGGTGGGCTGGGCGGACTGCCCCTCCCCCTGCCACCACTACGACCACGGCTACATGTCGGGCGTGATGGGCGGCCTGCGCTCGCTGACCGGGATCGGCGGCACCTCCGGCGAGGAGCACCAGTTCGAGTTCGTCGGCGCGGGCACGGTGCTGCTGCAGTCGACCGAGCTGCTGATGGCGGAGCAGTCGGTGGGCGCGGTGGGCGCCGGGGCGGCCACGGGCAACGCCCAGGGCGTCCCGGGGGCCGGCGGTCCGCTGGGGCAGCTCGGCGTGCCCCGGATGCCGGGGCAGCTGGGCGATCTCCAGCGGCGCCTGGGGCTGTGAGGCCCCGGCCCGTACCGGCAGAATCCGATCTTCCTATTTTTGTACGTAATTCAACTTCTTAGGTAGAGTTCTTTCATGGAGACGATGGAGACCGAGACGGCCACCCGCTGGCTCACCGAAGCCGAACAGTGCGCCTGGCGCACCCACCTGGACGTCAGCAGACTGCTGATGCACCAGCTGGAAAAGGATCTCCAGCCCTTCGGACTCACCAACAACGACTACGAGATCCTGGTGAACCTCTCGGAGTCGGAAGGCCTGCGGATGCGGATGAGCGACCTGGCCACGGCCACGCTCCAGTCCAAGAGCCGGCTCTCCCACCAGATCACCCGCATGGAGACCGCGGGCCTGGTCCGCCGGGTGAACTGCGAGTCCGACCGCCGCGGCCTGTACGCGGTCCTGACGGACGAGGGCATGGAGACCATGCGCAAGGTCGCCCCGCACCACGTGGCGTCCGTCCGCGAGCACTTCATCGACCTGCTGCCGCCGGAGGCCCTCCAGGCGCTGCGCGAGTCGCTGCGCCCGGTCGCGGAGCACCTGCGCGGCAACCGCGGCAAGATCTGAGCCCGCGTCGCGGACGTGGAAAGGGCGGGGAGCTCCGGCTCCCCGCCCTTTCCTTGTGCCGCGCGGCTCAGCCCTCGGTCAGGCTGTCCAGCACGGCGTCCGCGGCCGCGTACGGGTCCAGCTCGCCGGCCGCCACCCGGGCCGCCAGCGCGTCCAGGTGCGCGTCCCCGCGCAGGTCGGCCAGCCGCCCGCGCAGTGCGGTGATCGCGATGGTCTCCACCTCCCGCGCCGCCCGCGCCGCCCGGCGCCCGGCCAGCACCCCGTGCTCGTCCATCCACGCCCGGTGCTTCTCCAGGGCCTCGACCAGCTCGTCGATGCCCTTGCCGCGCGCCGCGACGGTCTTGACGATCGGCGGCCGCCAGTCGTCGGGACCCCGGCTCTCGCCCAGGCCCAGCATGTGGTTCAGCTCCCGGGCGGTGGCGTCCGCGCCGTCCCGGTCGGCCTTGTTCACCACGTACACGTCGCCGATCTCCAGGATCCCCGCCTTCGCGGCCTGGATCCCGTCGCCCATGCCCGGGGCCAGCAGCACCACCGAGGTGTCCGCCTGCGAGGCGATCTCCACCTCGGACTGCCCGACCCCGACCGTCTCGACCAGGACCACGTCGCAGCCGGCCGCGTCCAGCACCCGGATCGCCTGCGGGGCCGCCCAGGCGAGCCCGCCCAGGTGCCCGCGGGTGGCCATGGAGCGGATGTAGACGCCGGGGTCGGACGCGTGGTCCGACATCCGGACCCGGTCGCCGAGCAGCGCCCCGCCCGAGAAGGGCGAGGACGGGTCGACGGCGAGCACGCCGACCCGCTTGCCGGCCGCGCGGTACGCCGAGACCAGCGCCGACGTCGAGGTCGACTTCCCGACCCCCGGGGAGCCGGTCAGCCCGACCACGTACGCGCCGCCGGTCAGCGGGGCCAGGGCGGCCATCACCTCGCGCAGTTGCGGGGACGCCCCCTCGACCAGTGAGATCAGCCGGGCCACGGCCCGCGGCCGGCCCTCACGGGCCTGCGCCACCAGCGTGGGGACGTCCACCGTCGCCATGCGCTCGCCCCTACGCCTTCGGGACGCGGATCACGAGGGCGTCGCCCTGGCCGCCGCCGCCGCAGAGGGCCGCCGCACCGGTACCGCCGCCGCGGCGCTTGAGCTCCAGCGCCAGGTGCAGCACCACACGGGCGCCGGACATGCCGATCGGGTGGCCCAGGGCAATGGCGCCGCCGTTGACGTTCACCTTTTCCGGGGTCACGCCGAGGTCCTTCATTGACTGCACGGCGACCGCCGCGAAGGCCTCGTTGATCTCGATGAGGTCCAGGTCGGAGACCTCCAGGCCGTCCTTCTTCAGGGCGTGCAGGATCGCGTTCGAGGGCTGCGACTGGAGGGAGTTGTCCGGACCGGCCACGTTGCCGTGGGCACCGATCTCGGCCAGCCACTCCAGGCCCAGCTCCTCGGCCTTCGCCTTGCTCATCACGACCACGGCGGCGGCGCCGTCGGAGATCTGCGAGGAGGTGCCGGCGGTGATGGTGCCGTCCTTGGCGAACGCCGGGCGCAGCTTGCCCAGGGACTCCACCGTGGTCTCGGGGCGGATGCCCTCGTCGGCGGCGAAGATGACCGGGTCGCCCTTGCGCTGCGGGATCTCGACCGGGGTGATCTCGGCCTCGAAGACGCCGTTCTTCTGCGCGGCCGCGGCCCGCTGGTGGGAGGCGGCGGCGAACTCGTCCTGCGGGGCGCGCTCGATGCCCAGGCGGGTGTTGTGCTTCTCGGTGGACTCGCCCATCGCGATGCCCTCGAAGGCGTCGGTCAGGCCGTCGTAGGCCATCGCGTCCAGCATCTCGATCGCACCGTACTTGTAGCCCTCGCGGGACTTCGGCAGCAGGTGCGGGGCGTTGGTCATCGACTCCTGGCCGCCCGCGACCACGATGTCGAACTCCCCGGCGCGGATGAGCTGGTCGGCCAGCGCGATGGCGTCCAGACCCGACAGGCACACCTTGTTGATGGTGAGCGCGGGCACGTTCATGGGGATGCCCGCCTTGACGGCGGCCTGGCGGGCGGGGATCTGGCCCGCGCCGGCCTGGAGCACCTGGCCCATGATCACGTACTGGACCTGGTCGCCGGAGATGCCGGCCCGCTCCAGCGCGGACTTGATGGCGAAGCCGCCGAGGTCGGCGCCCGAGAAGGACTTCAGCGAGCCGAGCAGGCGCCCCATGGGCGTGCGGGCCCCGGCGACGATCACTGAGGTGGAGTTGTTCGTTCCGGACATGAGGCACAGCCCCTTGAGGATGAGGAGTGAACGAGGGTTTACCCGAATGTACTGAGCGGTACCCGCGCAGTCACCGGGCAGTCGGTGTGATCGCTGGCACGTTGCGTGACCACCCTCCTCGGCGGTGCACTGGTCCCATGCTGACAAGAATCGACCACATCGGGATCGCCTGCTTCGACCTGGACAAGACCGTCGAGTTCTACCGTGCCACGTACGGGTTCGAGGTGTTCCACACCGAGGTCAACGAGGAGCAGGGCGTCCGCGAGGCCATGCTCAAGATCAACGAGACCTCCGACGGCGGGGCCTCCTACCTCCAGCTCCTGGAGCCCACCCGCGAGGACTCCGCCGTGGGCAAGTGGCTGGCCAAGAACGGCGAGGGCGTGCACCACATCGCCTTCGGCACCGCGGACGTCGACGGCGACGCGGAGGCGATCCGCGGCAAGGGCGTCCGCGTCCTCTACGACGAGCCCCGCATCGGCTCCATGGGCTCCCGGATCACCTTCCTGCACCCCAAGGACTGCCACGGGGTCCTCACCGAACTGGTCACGAGCAACCCCGACCCCGCCGGCCACTGACGACACTACGGACAGCGTGCGCCCCACGCATTCGAACACCGAAAATCGGGCGCCGGGGCCGTGAAAGGGCATTCCCCGACGGCCCCGCCCGGAGCGCCCGGGCAACAGCGCACTGATGTCCCCATTCCCCGGCCGGTAGAGTGGCCATGGCTCGGCCGGGGTTCGGTGCGGACGGGGTCGGGGCCTGCAAGCCCTGCCCCGACATCTGACACCATTCCCCGGGGGCGTCGTTCAGCGGGCGAGCGATGCTCATTTGGGAGTGAGCTTGCGACCAGGGGACGGATGGGACCGCGCTGTGCGGGGCTACGAAAGCCAGGAGAGCCATCAGGCCGAAGCCGACCATCTCTCGCGCTTCGAAGCCGAGATGGAGCGGCTGAAGAAGGAGCGCGGGAAGGCCGTCCAGCACGCCGAGGACCTCGGCTACCAGGTCGAGGTGCTGCGCGCCAAGCTGCATGAGGTGCGTCGCGCGCTCGCGTCCCGCCCTGCCTACGACGGCGCGGACATGGGCTACCAGGCCGAGCAGCTGCTGCGCAACGCGCAGGTGCAGGCCGACCAGATGCGGTCCGACGCCGAGCGCGAACTGCGCGACGCCCGGGCGCAGACCCAGCGGATCCTCCAGGAGCACGCCGAGCACCAGGCGCGCCTCCAGGCCGAGCTGCACGCCGAGGCCGTCAACCGGCGCCAGCGCCTGGACCAGGAGCTCAACGAGCGCCGCCAGACCGTCGAGGCGCACGTCAACGAGAACGTCGCCTGGGCCGAGCAGCTGCGCGCCCGTACGGAGTCCCAGGCCCGCCGGCTCATGGAGGAGTCCCGCGCCGAGGCCGAGCAGGCGCTGAACGCCGCCCGCGCCGAGGCCGCCCGGACCGCCGAGGAGGCCCGCCGCCGGCTCGCCGCCGACGCGGAGGCCTCCCGCGCCGAGGCCGAGCAGGCCCTGCTGCGCGCCCGCAAGGAAGCCGAACGGCTGCTGGCCGCCGCCTCCGCCCAGGCCCAGGAGGCCACCGAGCACGCGGAGCGGCTGCGCACCACCACCACCGCCGAGGCCGAACAGACCCGGCAGCAGACCATGGACCTCGGCCGCGTCGCCGAGGCCCGCGTCCAGGAGGCCGACGGGGCGCTGCGCAGTGCCCGGGCCGAGGCCGAGAAGCTCCTCGCGGAGGCCAAGGAGAGCGCCGCCCGGCAGCTCGCCTCGGCGGAGTCCGTCAACGACCAGCGCACCCGCACCGCGAAGGAGCAGGTCGCCCGGCTCGTCGGCGAGGCCACGAAGGAGGCCGAGGTCCTCAAGGCCGAGGCCGAGCACGCGCTGGCCGACGCCCGCGCGGAGGCGGAGCGGCTGCGCACCGAGGCCGGCGAGCAGGCCCGTACGGCCGCCGCCGAGGACACGGCGGCGCAGCTGGCGAAGGCCGCCCGCACCGCCGAGGACGTGCTGAACAAGGCCTCGGAGGACGCCCGCGCCACGACCCGGGCGGCGTCCGAGGAGGCCGAGCGGATCCGCCGCGAGGCGGAGAGCGAGGCCGACCGGCTGCGCGCCCAGGCGGCGGCCACCGCCGACGAGCTCAAGGGCGCCGCGAAGGACGACACCGAGGAGTACCGGGCCCGCACCGTCGAACTCCAGGAGGAGGCCCGTCGGCTGCGCGGCGAGGCCGAGCAGCTGCGCGCGGAGGCCGTCGCCGAGGGCGAGCGGATCCGCGGCGAGGCCCGCCGCGAGGCGGTGCAGCAGATCGAGGAGGCGGCCAAGACCGCCGAGGAGCTGCTGGGCAAGGCCAAGTCGGACGCGGACGAGCTGCGCTCCGGCGCGACCGCCGAGAGCGAGCGGGTCCGCGCCGAGGCCGTGGAGCGGGCCACCACCCTGCGCCGGCAGGCCGAGGAGACCCTGGAGCGGACCCGCGCGGAGGCCGAACGGCTGCGCGCGGAGGCCGAGGAGCAGGCCGAGGCGCTGACCGCCGAGACGGACGCCGCGGTGCGGGCGCGCCGCGAGGAGACCGAGCAGGCCCTGGCGGCCAAGCGCGCCGAGGCCGACGCGGAGCTGGCGCGGCTGCAGTCGGACGCCGAGGCCCGGCTGACGTCGGCGGAGCAGACGCTGCGCGAGTCCCGCCTGGCGGCGGAGAACATCCGCAGGGAGACCACCGAGGAGAACGACCGGCTGCGCGCCGAGTCGGCGGAGCGCGTCCGCACCCTCCAGGCCCAGGCCGAGGCGGAGTCCGAGCAGCTGCGCGGCGAGGCCGCGCAGGACGCGGGCCGGGTCCGCGCGGAGGCCGAGCTGGTCTCCGTACGGCTGCGCGCCGAGGCGGAGGCCGAGTCCGAGCGGGTGCGCACCGAGGCGCAGGAGACCGCGGACCGGCTGCGCGCCGAGGCGAAGGCGGCGGCCGAGCGGGTCGCCGAGGAGGCCGCGGAGGCCCTGGCGGCCGCCCAGGAGGAGGCCGCGCGCAGGCGCCGGGAGGCCGAGGAGACCCTGTCGGCGGCCCGTACGGACGCGGGCAACGAGCGGGCGCAGGCCCGCGAGCAGAACGAGGAGCTGCTGGCGCAGGCCCGCAAGCGCTCGGAGGAGGCCCAGGCCGAGGCGGCCCGCCTGACCGAGGAGGCGGAGCGCCGCGCGGCGGAGCTGGTCGCGGCGGCCGAGGCCACCGCCCAGCAGGTGCGCGACTCCGTGGCCGGGCTGCACGAGCAGGCCGAGGAGGAGATCTCCGGGCTGCGCAGCGCGGCCGAGCACGCGGCGGACCGCACCCGCACCGAGGCGGAGGAAGAGGCGGACCGGGTCCGCGCCGACGCCCACGCGGAGCGCGAGCGCGCGGCCGAGGACGCCGCGCGGGTGCGCAGCGAAGCCCGGGTGGAGACGGACGCGGCGAAGGAGCTGGCGGCCCGGACCGTCGGCGACGCGATCACCGAGGCCGAGCAGCTGCGGGCCGACACGGCCGAGTACGCGCAGCGGGTGCGGACCGAGGCGACGGACGCCCTGGCGGCGTCCGAGCGGGACGCGGCCCGGACCCGGGCGGACGCCCGTGACGACGCGAACCGGATCCGCGGCGAGGCGGCGGAGTCCCTGGAGGCCTCGCGCGCCGAGGGCGCCCGGATCGTGGAGGAGGCCGAGGCCGAGGCCGAGCGCCTCACCGGGGAGACCCTGGAGGCGAACGCGGCGACCGTCGCGGACGCCCGGGCGGAGGCCGAGCGGCTCACCACCGAGGCCGCCGAGGCGGCGGACGCCACCCGTACCGAGGCGGCGGGCACCCTGGACGAGGCGCGCGCCGAGGCCAACCGGCTGCGCACCGAGGCCGCCGAGCAGGCGGACCGGCTCATCACCGAGGCGGCGTCCGAGGCGGACAAGCTCACCGAGCAGACCCGCAAGGACAACGAGCGCACGGTCGGCGAGGCGGCCGCGGAGGCCGAGCGGCTGCGCGCCGAGGCGGCACGGGTCCTGGAGGAGGGCGAGGCTCGGGCCGCGGCCCTCCGGACGCAGGCGGCCGACACCCTGGCCGCCGCCGAGCGGGACTCGGCACGGATCCTGGTGGACGCGCGCGCCGAGGGCGACCGGCTGGTCGAGGAGACCCGCGCGGCCAACGAGCGCACGGTCGGCGAGGCCGCGGCGGAGGCCGACCGGCTCGTCGCGGAGGCGGCGCGGACGCTGGAGGAGGCCCGCGGCGAAGGCGGCCGGATCGTCGGCGAGGCCACCGCGGAGGCGGAGCGCGTCACGGCCGCGGCGATGGAGACGCTGGAGAGCGCCGAGCGGGACGCCGAGCAGACCCTGGACGAGGCGCGCGCCGAGGGCAACCGGCTGCGCACCGAGGCCGCCGAGCAGGCGGACCGGCTCATCACCGAGGCGGCGTCCGAGGCGGACAAGCTCACCGAGCAGACCCGCAAGGACAACGAGCGCACGGTCGGCGAGGCGGCCGGCGAGGCGGAGCGGCTGCGCGCGGAGGCGGCGGAGGCGCTGGCCTCGGCGCAGGAGCACGCGACCCGTACCCGGTCCGAGGCGGAGCGGGTGAAGGCGGAGGCCGCGACCGACGCCGAGCGCACCCGTACGCAGACGCGCACGGAGTCGGAGCGGCTGCTGGACGAGGCCCGCGAGGAGGCCAACAAGCGGCGTACGGAGGCCGCGGAGCAGGTGGACCGGCTCATCACGGAGGCGGTCTCCGAGGCGGACAAGCTGACCTCGGACGCGGGCGTGCAGGCCCTGGCCGCCACCACGGCGGCCGAGGAGCAGGCCGACGCGATGGTCGACGCCGCCCGCAAGGAGGCGGCGCGCATCACGTCGGAGGCGACCGTCGAGGGCAACTCCACGGTGGAGAAGGCCCGTACGGACGCGGACGAGCTGCTGGTCGGCGCGCGTACGGACGCGTCCGCGATAAGGGAGCGGGCGGAGGAGCTGCGTTCCCGCGTCGAGTCCGAGGTGGAGGAGCTGCACGAGCGTGCCCGCCGGGAGTCGGCCGAGCAGATGAAGTCGGCCGGCGAGCGCGTGGACAAGCTGGTGCGCGCCGCCACCGAGCAGAGCGCCGAGGCGGAGGCGAAGGCCAAGGAGCTGGTGTCGGACGCGAGCAGCGAGGCGAGCAAGGTCCGCATCGCGGCCGTGCGCAAGGCCGAGGCGCTGCTCAAGGAGGCCGAGACGAAGAAGGCGGAGCTGTCGCGGCAGGCCGAGAAGGTGCTCGCGGAGGCGAAGGCGGAGGCGGAGCGGCTGGTCGACGAGGGTCGTCGCGAGCTGGAAGTGCTGGTGCGCAGGCGCGAGGACATTCAGGCGGAGATCTCCCGTGTCCAGGACGTTCTTGAGGCGTTGGAATCTTTCGAGGCACCTTCGGGTGGCGGAAAGCCCGCATTGGGCGGCCAGGGCGCGGGGGGCGTGAGGGCCGGCGCATCGGCGGGTTCCACTCGTTCGGGTGGCAAGGTGTCAGAGGGGTAGTCAGAACACAGGATGTGTGCTTCTGAGGGAGGTTCAGTCGAAGGAGTGACAATCATTCCGTCGCCTTGCCACTCAAAAGGGGTGTCATTGTCCAGGGCAAACCCGGATTGACTCGATGACACGCCGCCCTGGCGCCTAGGATTCCCCTTAACACCTCACGTAGCACCTCATCGGTCTCATTCGACAGGAACCCCATGAGCGACACTTCCTCCCCCTTCGGCTTCGAGCTCGTGCGGCGTGGTTACGACCGCGGTCAGGTGGACGACCGCATTACCAAGCTGGTCTCCGACCGCGACAGCGCCCTAGGACGTATCAACTCTCTGGAAAAGCGGATCGAGGAGTTGCACCTCGAAACGCAGAACGCCCAGGCCCAGGTGAGCGACGCGGAGCCGTCGTACGCGGGTCTCGGCGCCCGGGTCGAGAAGATCCTGCGGCTGGCCGAGGAGGAGGCGAAGGACCTGCGCGAGGAGGCCCGTCGCGCGGCCGAGCAGCACCGTGAGCTGGCCGAGTCGGCGGCCCAGCAGGTGCGCAACGACGCCGAGTCGTTCGCGGCGGACCGGAAGTCGAACGCGGAGGACGAGGGCGTCCGCATCGTCGAGAAGGCCAAGGGCGACGCAGCCGCCCTGCGCGCCGAGGCCCAGAAGGACGCGGCCTCCAAGCGCGAGGAGGCCGACGCCCTGTTCGAGGAGACCCGCGCCAAGGCCGCCCAGGCCGCCGCGGACTTCGAGACCAACCTGGCCAAGCGCCGCGAGCAGTCGGAGCGCGACCTGGCCTCGCGTCAGCAGAAGGCCGAGAAGCGCCTGGCGGAGATCGAGCACCGCGCCGAACAGCTGCGCCTGGAGGCCGAGAAGCTCCGTACGGACGCCGAGCGCCGGGCCCGCCAGACGGTGGAGACCGCGCAGCGCCAGGCCGAGGACATCGTGGCCGACGCCAACGCCAAGGCCGACCGCATCCGCAGCGAGTCCGAGCGCGAGCTGGCGGCGCTGACCAACCGCCGCGACTCCATCAACGCCCAGCTGACCAACGTCCGCGAGATGCTGGCGACGCTGACCGGTGCGGCCGTGGCGGCCGCCGGCTCCCCGATCGACGACGAGCCGGTCACCCGGGGCGTCCCGGCGCAGCAGAGCCGCTAGTACGCCCGCGCGTACGCCGGCGTCTACCTGCTGGTAGCGAAACCGGCACATCAGGGGCCGTATGTCACCTTTTCGAGGTGGCGTACGGCCCCTGGCCGTTCTAGCGTGGCCGCATGATCGAGCTTGAGGGCCTTACGAAACGATTCGGCGCGAAGACCGCCGTGGACCACCTCAGCTTCCAGGTCAGACCGGGGGTGGTGACCGGCTTCCTCGGCCCCAACGGGGCGGGGAAGTCCACGACCATGCGCATGATGCTCGACCTCGACCGCCCGACGGGCGGAACGGTCCGGATCGACGGGAAGCACTACCGGGACCTGCCGGAACCGCTGAAGCACATCGGGGCGCTGCTGGACGCCAAGGCCATGCACGGCGGCCGCAGCGCGTACAACAACCTGCTCTGCCTCGCCCAGTCGAACCGGATCCCGGAACAGCGGGTGTCCGAGGTGCTGGACCTGGTCGGCCTGACGGCGGTCGCCAAGAAGAAGTCGAAAGGATTTTCGCTCGGAATGGGCCAACGGCTGGGAATCGCCGCTGCCCTGCTGGGTGATCCGGAGATCTTGATGTTCGACGAACCCGTCAATGGTCTCGACCCCGAGGGAATTCTCTGGATCCGCAATCTCATGAAGGGGCTGGCCTCCGAAGGGAGGACGATCTTCGTCTCCTCCCACTTGATGAGCGAAATGGCGCTGACCGCAGACCATTTGATCGTCATCGGACAGGGAAAGCTCCTTGCCGACATGTCCATGTCCGATTTCATCCGGGAGAACTCCCGCAGTTACGTACGGTTGCGCTCGCCGCAGCAGGAACGGCTCAAGGACGTCCTGCACGAAGCCGGCATCACCGCGGTCAGCGTGCCCGCCACCGGCACCCTGGAGATCGACGGCGTCGAGTCCGAGCGGCTCGGCGAACTGGCGGCCCAGCACCAGATCGTGCTGCACGAACTCAGCCCGCAACGGGCTTCACTGGAGGAAGCGTTCATGCGCATGACGGCGGACTCCGTCGAGTACCACGCCCACGCGCCCGGCGCCCCCGTCCCGCCGCCCGCCGGCCCCGCGTGGGGCACCGGCTTCGAGGCGACCCGCAAGGGCGGTGAGTGACCGTGGCCTACTCCGCAGTCCTCCGCTCCGAGTGGACCAAGATCCGCACCGTCGCCTCCACCAGCTGGACCCTGGCCACCACGCTGCTGGTCACCGTCGCCATGGGCGCCGGCCTGTGCGCCGTGGTCAACGCGACCTTCGACGACATGCCGAAGGCCTCGCAGCTCACCTTCGACGCCACCCAGATGAGCTTCTCCGGAATGATGCTGGGGCAGCTGGCCGTGCTGGTCTTCGGCGCGATGGTGGTCGGCAGCGAGTACGGGACCGGCATGGTCCGCACCTCGCTCGCGGCCGTGCCCCGGCGCGGCACCCTGCTGCTGGGCAAGGTCACCGTGGCCACCGGCCTCGCCCTGGTCGTCGGCCTGGCCACCGGCTTCCTGTCCTTCTTCCTCGGCCAGGCCCTCCTCGGCGACCACAGCACCGGCCTCGGCGAGGAGAACGTCCTGCGCGCGGTGATCGGCGTCGGCCTGTACCTGGCCCTGCTCGCCGCGTTCGCCATCGGGATCTCGATGGTGCTGCGGAACTCGGCGGCGGCGATCTCGCTCCTGATCACCTTCGTCCTGATCCTGCCGATCGTCCTCAGCCTGGTCGACGCCACCCGCAAGATCGCCGAGTACCTGCCCAACATGGCGGGATCCGCGATCATGCAGACCGTCGCCTCCGCGGACGCCGACGCGCCCTACGGCCCCTGGGGCGGCCTCGGGATCATGGCGCTGTGGTCGCTGGCCGCCCTGGCCGCCGGCTACCTCACCCTGGCGAAGCGGGACGCCTGACGCACACCCCGTGACGCGGGGTGTCCGTCCCGCGACGGACACCCCGCGTACTACGGGACATCCCCGGGTCGGATCTCAGGGGCAGCTCAGGGATCCGGCCCGGCGGGGAACCGCAGGAGCCCCGATATCCTCTTAAGGCGTACGCGGGCGAAAGCCGTCCCGGCTGGCAAGGGGCACAAGGATGATCGAGGCAGTCGGCCTGACCAAGCGCTTCGGCGCCAAGACCGCCGTCGACCAGCTGTCCTTCCAGGTCAAGCCGGGCCACGTGACCGGTTTCCTGGGGCCCAACGGCTCCGGCAAGTCCACCACCATGCGCATGGTCCTCGGCCTGGACCGGCCCACCTCGGGCCGCGTCACGATCAACGGCCTCCCCTTCCGGGAGCTGCCGAACGCACAGCGTCACGTCGGCGCCCTGCTCGACGCCAAGGCCATGCACGGCGGCCGCCGGGCCCGCACGCACCTGCTGGCCATCGCCCAGCTCTCCGGGATCCCCGAGAAGCGCGTGGACGAGGTCCTCGGCGTGGTCGGCCTCCAGGACGCCGCCCGCCAGCGCACCAAGGGCTTCTCCCTCGGCATGGGCCAGCGCCTCGGCATCGCGGCCGCCCTGCTCGGCGACCCGCAGGTGCTGCTCTTCGACGAGCCGGTCAACGGCCTCGACCCCGAGGGCATCCTCTGGGTCCGCAACCTCATGCGGAAGCTGGCCGCCGAGGGCCGGACCGTCTTCGTCTCCTCGCACCTGATGAGCGAGATGGCCCTCACCGCCGACCACCTGATCGTGATCGGCCGGGGCCGGCTGCTCGCCGACATGAGCACCCAGGACTTCATCACGCACAACTCGGCCGGATTCGCGCGGGTCCGCGCCGCCGACGGCCCCGCGGCCGACGGCCCCGACGGCCGCACCGCCCTCGCCGCCGCGCTGACGCGGGCGGGCGGCCGGGTCCTCCAGGAGCCCGACGGGGCGCTGCGGGTGACCGGGCTGGAACTGCCGCGCATCAGCGACCTGGCGCACGGGGCCGGCGTCCGGCTGTGGGAGCTCTCCCCGCACCGGGCCTCGCTGGAGGAGGCCTACATGCGGATGACCCAGTCCTCCGTCGAGTACACCTCCACCGAGGACCCCCGCGCCGAGCTGTGGGAGCCCGAGCCGCTGACCGTCCCGGAGTGGGAGGAGGAGGCCGCGGCCGTCCCCGCCGAGACCGCGGCGAGCTTCTTCGCTCCCCCGCCGCCCGGATCCGGGCGCCCCTTCCTGATGCCGGGCAGCGCGGCCGACCTGGCCCGCGGCTCCGAGAACACCCCCGAGGACCCCCGATGACCCCCACCCCCGCCGGCCCGCCCGCGGCGGGCGCGGAGCAGCCGCAGGCGTACACCTCGCCGCTGCCCACGCCGCGGCCGCACCTGGGGCACGCCCTGGCCTCGGAGTGGACGAAGCTGACCTCGGTGCGCTCCACCCTGTGGACGCTCGGCTCCCTCGTGGCGCTGGTCGTCGGCGTGGGCATGATCGCCGTGCTGCAGACCGCGGCCGCTGACTACCAGTACCTCCCGTACACCGGTCCCGCCCTCTTCGGGCTGATGGCCGGCCAGGTGTCGGTGATCGTGCTGGGCGTGCTGACGATCTCCTCCGAGTTCGGCACCGGCCTGATCCGCACCACCTTCACCGCCGCCCCCGAGCGGCTGCGGGTGCTCACCGCGAAGTACCTGGTCTTCGGCGCCTCCGCGTTCCTCGTCACCCTGGGCTCGGTGCTGTTCGTCGGCCTGTGGGCGGCGATCCTGCACAACGGGCCCGCCGCCGGGGTGCACGGCCTGAGCGACTGGACCGGCGCGGTGGCCGGTTCCTTCTACGTGACGCTGCTGGGCGTCCTAGCGCTGGCGGTCGGGGCGCTCGTACGGCACTCCGCGGGCGGGATCGCCGTCATGCTCGGCGTGGTCACGATGCCCCCGGTGCTCGGGGCGATACTGACCTCCTGGCCGGTCACCTCCGGGCTCGGGGGTCTGGTGCTCCGCTACAACGCCCCGGTGGGCCTGGTCCAGCTGTTCGGGCTGCAGGGCGTCGACATGGAGGGGCGGTCGGCCCCCAGCGACGTGGTCCAGTTCTTCCTGCTGCTCGGGGTGACGGCGGGCGCGGTCCTCGCCTCGTACGTGGTGGTCCGCCGCCGCGACATCTGACGCGGCCCGGCCGGGGTTAGTACCGGGGAGCGTTGCGGGACCGCTGCACCTTGGAGGTGCGGCGGTCCTTCGCGTTCCAGCAGGCCTTGTGCCAGTGCCGGCGGTCGTCGACACCGCCGTACTCGGGCCACGCCACCAGGTGCGGGGTGCCCGAGGGGATCTCCTGGTCACAGCCCGGGCAGCGGTAGCGCTTGCCCGCCGCGCTGGCCCCCGCGACGTGCCGGACCTTCCACTCCTCGCCCAGGTACTCCTCGGTGCGCTCCAGGCCGAACCGGTCGAGGCCGGTGCCGGGTCGTTCGTCCGGAGTCTCGCCGCCCCTGGGGCGGTTGTGGCGCGGTGACACGTATACCTCACGAGGGGGCGGCCGACAGTGACTTTCTCCCAGACTACGCGCAGCGAGGCGGGGTACCCGCAGGGTGGCGGGTGGAGGCCGACCCTCCGGAATCGATTGGCCCGACAATCTCAATAACTTTCCTGTCAGGCCGTGCCTTTGGCACGTGTCAGACGTTGTTGCCAGCAGACGTCGATGCCGTCGACGAGTCGGTCCGCCTGGGGGAGGCCGCGTCAGCCGCGAGGAGGCTAAGGGCGATGATGCGCGTAGGAGCGTTTGTACTGGCGGCCCAGTTCCCGGGCCAGGGACAGGGCGAGGCACTGCACCGGGCGGTGCGGACCGCCGAGGTGGCCGAGGAGTCCGGCCTGGACTCGGTCTGGCTGGCCGAGCACCACTTCGTGCCGTACGGGGTCTGCCCGTCGGCGGTGACCCTGGCGGCCCTGCTGCTGGGCCGGACCCGGCGGCTGCGGGTGGGCACGGCGGTCAGCGTGCTGCCGAACGCGCACCCGGTGGCCCTCGGCGAGCAGACCGCCCTGCTGCACGTCACCTCGGGCGGCCGGTTCACCCTGGGGGTGGGCCGCGGCGGGCCGTGGGTGGACCTGGAGGTGTTCGGGGGCGGCCCCGAGGCGTACGAGACCGGCTTCCCGGAGGACCTCGACCTGCTCCGGCGCTGGCTCGCCGAGCCCCGGGTGGGGGCGGCCGGCCCGCGGCACTCCTTCCGCGAGGTGGCCGTCGTACCGCGCCCGGGCGACGCACTGGACGGCGACGGGACGGGGCCGGAAGTGATCGTCGCCTGCACCTCCCCGGCATCCGTGCGGCTGGCCGCGGAGCGCGGGCTGCCGATGCTGCTGGGCATGCACAGCGGGGACGAGGAGAAGGCCGAGCAGGTCGCACTGTGGCGGCGGACCGCGCTGGCGCACGGGCACCCGCCGGAGGCCGTACGGACGGCCGGGCACGTGTCGGCCGGGGTCTGCCAGCTGGCGGACACCACGGCCGACGCCCGCGAGACCCTGCTGAAGTCGATGCCGGGCTGGTTCCGCCAGGGCCTGGACGCCCACGTGACGGTGGACGGCCGGCAGCGCGCGATGCGGGACCCGCACGCGTACACGGAACTGCTGTGCTCGCTGCACCCCGTCGGCAGCCCCGCCCTGGCGGCGGACCGGCTGGCACAGACCTCGGAGCGGACGGGCATCACCCGCTTCGCCCTGCTGACGGAGGGATCGGGCGACCTCGCCGCCACGGAGGACAACGTCCGCCGCCTCGGTGCGGAGGTCCTCCCCCTGCTGCCGTGACCCCGTACGGGGCCTGGGGCTGCCGCTCCTGTGTCAGTCGCACCTCCCGCGACACGGAGCGGCAGCGGAGTACCGGTACTGCTAGCAGTCCCGAAGTTCCGGGGACTGGTTGAGCAGCTGGCCGCGGATCGAGGTGAACTTGGCCAGCCGGTCGTCCACCGAGGAATCCAGCGGGAACACGGCCACACGGTGGCAGTTCTGGAATGCCAGGCGCACCCCGAAGTGCCGCTGCAGCGCACCCCGTATCGCGTCACTCGCGAGCGCGCGCAGCAGCTGCCCGCGCGCCTGCTCGTCCGGCGGCGGCGTCTGGTTGTCGGCGAACTGTCCGCCCTCAACCTCCAGCTGGGCCACCAGCGAGCTGATCATCTCCCATGCGTAAGGCAGGGAGGTCCGGACGCAGTCGACGAAAGCGGCTTCGTCGACCTCGCCTCGCTCGGCCTGTTCGAGTAGGGCCGGTGAGACGTCGAGCGACATGGGTTCTCCTCTCGTGACCCGGACAGTTTGGGCTGCCTGGGTCCTACGGGCAGGGAGGGAGGCCGCGACGCAGTGTGCACGCTCGACAACCTCCCGCTCACCACGGTAGGCGCCCACCGGGTACCGCACCAGGAGAATGCGCATACAACGCGCCATCGGCGAACGGGGCTTTCAGGGGCGAATCGCGTGGAGGCCCGTCGGTCGAGTAGCGTTGCCGACCATGCGTCTCGTCATTGCCCGCTGCTCCGTCGACTACGCGGGCCGGCTCACCGCCCATCTGCCCTCGGCACCCCGTCTGATCCTCGTGAAGGCCGACGGCAGTGTCTCGATCCACGCGGACGACCGGGCGTACAAACCGCTCAACTGGATGTCGCCTCCGTGCACCCTCAAGGAGGGGACCGGGGACGACGCGAACGTCTGGACCGTCGTCAACAAGGCGGGCGAGAAGCTCATCATCACCATGGAGGAAGTCCTCCACGACTCCTCCCACGAGCTGGGCACCGACCCGGGCCTCATCAAGGACGGCGTCGAGGCGCACCTCCAGGAGCTGCTGGCCGACCGCATCGACACGCTGGGCGAGGGCTACACCCTGATCCGGCGCGAGTACATGACGGCGATCGGCCCGGTGGACATCCTGTGCCGGGACGCCTCCGGCGCGACGGTTGCCGTGGAGATCAAGCGGCGCGGCGAGATCGACGGCGTCGAGCAGCTGACCCGGTACCTGGAGCTGCTGAACCGCGACCCGCACCTGGCGCCGGTGCGCGGCGTGTTCGCGGCGCAGGAGATCAAGCCGCAGGCGCGGGTTCTGGCCAATGACCGGGGGATGGACTGCGTGGTCCTGGACTACAACGCCCTCCGCGGCATCGAGGACGACAAGCTCCGCCTGTTTTAGCCCTCCTTCTTGACGCGCCGCTCGCGCGGCTCGGCCCCTGGGGGCCTCCCCGGCTTCGCGCCGCTGCGACGGCCTCCGGCTGTCGGATGCGGGGCGGGGCCGGTTCGCGTTGCGGGGGCCGGTGGGCCGCCTGCGGGTGCGTTGCCGCTGCGCGGAGCCGGGGTCCCCTACCCGCCCTTCCACCGTTCCCAGGGGCTCCGCCCCTGACCCCGTACGGGCGCTCCGCGCCCGCGCCTCAAACGCCGGCGAGGCTGAAATCAGCCTCGCCGGCGTTTGAGGCGCGGGGGCCTGGGGGCGGAGCCCCCAGAAGGGG